>NZ_JBIMJS010000002.1:0-207590 GCF_043674225.1 Streptococcus sp. A11 | reverse complement strand
AGTGGTGGTACTCTTATCATATCAGGGAATCTTCTTTTTGACTTCTAGAAGTCTCACATCTATTGTAACGCTACAGAGATGAAGGACGGCGTTCTTACCCAGGTTCGCTAAATAAAGGCAAAAGTGATATAATGGAAAGAGCCCATCGGCTCTTTTTATAGTCTTTTAGTTTGCTTTTAGTACTAGGCAACGAGTCGTAGGCTGTACTAGAGTACGGCAAGATAAGCTTAAACAATGACCTTGTTTGAGGTTGGAAATAAGGAAAAAAAGTTTCCTCATTCGTCGAAGTAATAAAAGATAAACTAAATGACGATACATGGAGAAATCAAATGAAATTAACTTTACACGAAGTCGCTCAAGTTGTGGGCGCAAAAAATGATGTAACGAACTACCCCGACACACCGCTCCGTCAAGTCGAATTTGACAGCCGCAAGATTGAAGCGGGCGACCTCTTTGTTCCCCTTAAGGGTGCGCGTGACGGTCATGACTTTATTCCTGTGGCTTTTGAAAATGGCTGCGCAGTAACCCTGTCTGAAGTCAGCCTTGATGTTCCCCACATCCTAGTAGATGACTGCTTGGCTGCGCTTCAACAATTAGCTGCCTACTATTTGGAAAAAACAGGTGTTGACGTCATTGCGGTCACTGGTTCAAACGGAAAAACCACGACCAAAGACATGATCCACGACATCCTTGCCACCACCTATAAAACCTATAAGACCCAAGGAAACTACAACAACGAAATTGGTCTGCCTTACACAGTTCTTCACATGCCCGATGATACGGAAAAATTGGTCTTGGAAATGGGGCAAGACCATCTAGGTGATATCCATCTCTTGTCTGAGATTGCCAAGTCAAGTCTATCGGTTATTACTCTATTTGGCGAAGCCCATTTGGAATTTTTCGGCTCACGAGAAGAGATTGCCAAAGGAAAATTGCAGATTGCAGATGGAATGGAGCCAGGAAGTAAACTCTTGATCCCAGCAGATTCGATTGCGGATAAGCTCTTGCCGAGCCATGTAGACCTCATTCGCTTCGGTGAGCAGGCTGATTTGCAGGTGACCAGTCTTGTCGAGTCAAAAGATAGCCTGACCTTCACCGTCAACTTTATGGACGGCGATATTTTCCTCCCAGTAACAGGCAAGTACAATGCCACCAATGCCATGGTAGCAAGCTATGTGGGCAAGACCTTGGGTGTGCCTGATGAGGCAATCAAGTCAGCCCTAGCTGGTCTAAACTTGACCCGCAACCGCACCGAGTGGAAGAAGGCGGCAAACGGAGCAGATATTCTCAGTGATGTCTACAATGCCAATCCAACGGCCATGCGCTTGATTTTAGAGACGTTTTCAAGTATTCCAGCCAACCAAGGTGGTAAGAAAATTGCGGTTCTGGCGGAGATGAAGGAGTTGGGTGCTCAATCGGTCGACCTCCACAATCAAATGATTATGAGTCTATCACCGGATGTCCTAGATACAGTGATTTTCTATGGTCAGGATATTGAGGAGCTATCTCAGCTGGCTAGTCAGATGTTCCCGCTTGGTAAGATCTATTTCTTCAAGAAAACTGCGGAAGAGAATCAGTTTGATGACTTAGTTGCTCAGGTCAAAGCAGTTTTAGGTCCAAACGACCAAATCCTTCTCAAGGGCTCTAATTCTATGAATTTGGCCAAGCTGGTTGAGGAATTAGAAAAGTAAAGAAAGACTTATTTATTCAATTAGCTCTTGTTACTTCTGTCGATATTTGATATACTAATTAAAATACTTGTCAAGGAGGCTCCAGTGTTTGAAGTGTTTTTTACCAGTCATCGCAGTCAAGCTCCCCAGCTGGATATTTTGACCTATCTGTCGCTCTTGCTCATCTATGTTGGCCTGCTTTACTTAGCAGTTGTTTATCATCGTTCGCCTAAGATCAGACGATTCTTTTGGGGCTTGCAATGCCTTCAGGTCATTGCCCTTTATTCCTGGTACATGGCCGTAGACTGGACCTTGTCCGAGAGTCTCCCCCTCTATCATTGTCGATTGTCTATGCTCTTTATGCTTTTTGCCAAGCCTGGTCCGCTCAAGCGGTATTTTGCCTGCCTGGGACTCTTTGGCTCTCTTGTGGCCTTTGTCTATCCAGTTTTTGACCCCTTTGCTTTCCCTCACGTCACCATTTTGAGCTTTATTATCGGCCATTACGCTTTGGCGGTTAACAGCCTTATCTATCTGCTGTCTGAGCAGAAGGAGGATGATTTGGACAGGACCTTTGTGATTCGGGTGACACTGTTGACCCATAGTTTGATGTTGCTAGCCAATCTCTTTTTGAAGGGCAATTATGGATTTTTATCAAAAACGCCCTTGATTAACAGTGAAAATGTTGCCTTCAACTTCTTATTGGAGACCGGGCTCTTTGTATTTGCTGTTCTGCTAGTTAATAGTTTGGTTCAGAATCTTCTAAAAAAAACGGATTGGAACTGGGTTAGACATTGATTTTCAGATAGTTTGAAAATTCCCTTGAATTTCGGTATAATGAGAGAGTTGCAGTAGTGGCTCTCTTTTTTTGTACTCTTTTGATTTGGTGGGCAAAAGAAGAAGTCAGCTCTGCTATGGACCAAAGAAAAAAGGAATAACAATCATGTCACTACAAGAAGAAATCAAGAAACGCCGCACCTTTGCGATTATCTCTCACCCGGACGCGGGTAAGACCACCATTACCGAGCAGTTGCTCTACTTTGGTGGTGAAATTCGTGAGGCAGGGACGGTCAAGGGGAAAAAGACTGGTAACTTTGCCAAGTCTGACTGGATGGATATCGAGAAACAGCGTGGTATCTCTGTTACATCGTCTGTTATGCAGTTTGACTATGCGGGCAAGCGTGTTAACATTTTGGATACGCCAGGACACGAGGACTTCTCTGAGGATACCTATCGGACCTTGATGGCGGTGGATGCGGCTGTCATGGTGGTGGACTCTGCCAAAGGTATCGAGGCCCAAACCAAAAAACTCTTTGAGGTTGTTAAGCACCGCAACATTCCTGTTTTTACCTTTATCAACAAGTTGGACCGTGACGGTCGTGAGCCGCTTGATTTGTTGCAGGAATTGGAAGAAGTCTTGGGCATCGCTAGCTACCCCATGAACTGGCCTATCGGTATGGGGAAATCTTTCGAGGGGCTCTATGACCTTCACAATCAACGTTTGGAACTCTACCGTAGCGAGGAGCGTTTTGCAAGCTTGGATGAGGGTGATAAGTTATTTGGCTCTAACCCATTTTATGCTCAAGTTCTGGATGATATTGAACTTTTGGCGGAGGCTGGAAATGAATTTTCAGAGCAGGCCATTTTGGATGGCGATTTGACACCTGTCTTCTTCGGTTCAGCCCTGACCAACTTTGGTGTACAGACTTTCCTGGATACCTTCTTGGAGTTTGCACCAGAGCCACATGGACACAAGACGACAACTGGTGATGTCATTGACCCGCTCGACAAAGACTTTTCAGGCTTTGTTTTCAAAATCCAAGCCAACATGGACCCTCGTCACCGCGACCGTATTGCCTTTGTTCGTGTGGTTTCGGGTGAATTTGAACGCGGTATGGCGGTCAACCTGCCTCGTACAGGAAAGGGAGCCAAGTTGTCCAACGTGACCCAGTTCATGGCCGAGTCCCGTGAGAATGTGGAAAATGCAGTGGCGGGGGACATTATCGGGGTTTACGATACAGGAACCTACCAGGTAGGAGATACCCTGACCGTAGGCAAGAACAAGTTTGAATTCGAACCGCTGCCAACCTTTACCCCGGAAATTTTCATGAAAGTGTCTGCTAAAAACGTCATGAAACAAAAATCCTTCCACAAGGGAATCGAGCAACTGGTGCAAGAAGGGGCTATCCAGCTCTACAAGAACTACCAGACAGGCGAGTATATGCTGGGTGCCGTTGGTCAGCTCCAGTTTGAAGTTTTCAAACACCGCATGGAAGGTGAGTACAATGCTGAGGTAGTTATGACCCCAATGGGCAAAAAGACTGTTCGTTGGATCAAGCCAGAAGACCTGGATGAACGGATGTCTTCAAGCCGCAACATCCTAGCCAAAGACCGCTTTGATCAACCAGTCTTCCTCTTTGAAAACGACTTCGCCCTCCGCTGGTTTGCAGACAAGTATCCGGATGTGGAGTTGGAAGAGAAGATGTGAGAGTAGTGCAGAAATCGGTAGTTTGCTTTGCAAACTCGATTTCGTCGCACTACCTCCGCAAGGGTCTCCCAAGAATCCGAACGAAGTGAAGGATGATTGGCCGAGACCTACTGCGTCTCTATATAGAGCTCAGTGATCAGCAAAGTTGATTTGATTTCGTCGTCTTTCCCTCGCAAGGGCGTCCAGTAATGTGTTGACGCCTACTGCGCCGAGGTTCAGTTGAGTGAAACAGTCTATGAAAAGACTGTTTCAGCCCGAGCCTAGAGATGTCAAGCGAGGTGAAAGGTTGGAGATGAGGGCTGATGGTAAGCAGCTTACCTTCTTCAGCTAATCCAATCAATCCTATAAGAAGTCAGGCAAGTCCTGGCTTTTTTTAATTTTGTTATCATTGCAACAAAAGTATTATTATAATATACTATAGTTATATAAATGGAAATGGATTGGAGGTCTGAACTTTGATTTACTACCTTAGAAAATGCAAGTTGGCAGTAGTTGCTTATATTGCTGTGTCGGTGGTCTATGCTCTGATTTTAGCGGCAACGGGTTTTATTTATGCGCGTGTTTCGGAAGCGGCCTTATCTGGTGACCAAAAGGCATTTGTGACTAGTTCGGTGATTGCAGTGGTATTCTTTTTATGTGACGGTTATTTTGATTACCTGCCGCGCTATCTCAAGTTTAAGGCAATCAATCAGATTATGGAAGAGACGCGCAATCAATTAATGATGGTCTATGCGAGTGAGGACTTAGGAGAGGCAGCAAAAGACAGTCAGGCAGATAAGGTCCATGTCTTGGTTCATCATCTGAACATCTTAGAAACTACCTATCTAACGCCGCTTCTATCCATGGTGACAAGCATATTAGTCTTTAGTTTTTCCTTGATAGGGGCTCTTTATCTTCAAGGAACCATGGCTATGATTATGTTGGCGCTCTGCTTTATTCCATTTTTGGCTCCGATGATTAATAAGGGGATTTTAGCTCGTGCGACAAAGGACAGTCAAGAGGAGAAGAATGCTTATCTCGCCTTGTTTAGTGAGTTTGTAGAAGCTCTCTCTTTTATCCGCATCAGCACCATCACGCCAGTTTTTAAAGACAAGCTGGCGGCATCCAATCAGGAATACACCAGGCGTGCTAACCGTTTTGCCAAAAAACAATCCCAGACCTATGCGGTTTCCTACAGTTTGAGCAGCATAGTCTATTCAGGTTCATGGATTATTGGAGGGATATTTGTTTTCCAAGGTCTGCTGAACATTTCAGATTTGATTGCTATGACAACCCTGATGGGGACGGTGGCTGGGCCTATCCAAACCATGTCAGGCTTGCTGACGGATTATCTGTCTAGTCGGACGGTTGTGGAGGAGTTGACAGGTCTCTTGAATAGGAAGGAAGAAGGTCACGCTGCCAAGCCAGTTTTGAAGGAATCCATTACTAGCCTTGGTCTGGAAGGGATTGACTGTCGCTATCAGGACCATCTGATTGTGGAGAATTTTTCTTATCTTTTTCAAGCCAATAAAAAATATGCTATCTTGGGCAAGAGTGGGAGTGGGAAGACGACCTTGCTCCGCCTCTTGCTGGGGATTCAGAAACCAGAGGCTGGAAGAGTCCTGGTCAACCAGAGGAATCTGGCAGAACTGGATCAGCTTGCCCTCTTTCGGAAAATCTACTACCTACCGCAGAAAACCAATCTATTTACAGCTAGTATCGGGGATAATTTGACCTTGTTTGCGCCTTTAGATGAGAATAAAGCAATGGTTTGTTTACGGCAAGTTGGTTTAGAGGACTGGTTCTATCGGCAGGGAGATGGATTTGCTACTCTCTTGACCTCTTCTCAGCAATTATCAGGTGGGGAAGAGAGACGGTTTGATTTGGCGCGTGCCCTTTACCGTGATGCAGAGGTCTTTTTATTTGATGAACCTACAACAGGTTTAGATTCTCAAAGCGAACAATTGATTGCAGATAGTCTCGAGAAAATAACGGACAAACTGGTGATTGTTGTGACACACTCCCAGGAGGAAAGTTTTTTAGCACTCTTTGATGAGCAGGTTCATCTATCAGTTTGACAGTAACAAAAACTCTTCTGGGGTTTTTGCTTTTTTTAGGCTCTTTGTCAACTGTAGTGGGTAGGTGAAAAGCTAACACCTAGAGAGGACGAAATTCGTTCTCTCTTTTTGTATATTCAAAGAAATATATATCTTGTTTTTAAAGTTCGTAAAGTTCCTAAATCCGAATACTTGCCTCTTGATGTCTTTGATGAGTTTATTGGTCGCTTCCAGTTTAGCGTTGGAATATGGAAGCACCATGGTGTTCGTGATGTACGTTTTATACTTTAGAAATGTCTTAAAAACAGTCCTAAAGGTTGGATTGACAAGATTCAGATTGTCCTCTAGAAGATCGAAGAAATGTTTCAAGTTCTTCTCTTGGAAATGGAAGAGGAGGATCTGATAGAGTTCATAATAGAATTTCAGTTCCACAGAGAAATTCAATGTCTTCTGGATAACCTCTCTCGGTGTTACTGTTTGCCCAAAAGTTCGGGAATAGAAGCTATTCAGAGACAGTTTACGGCTATCTTTTTGGAGAATACGCCAGTGATTTTTCATGGATCGATAAGGTAGGGAACGCGTATCGAAAGTCTTCATAATATCAATCCTAGTCCTCATCATAGCACGGCTCAGGTGTTGGATAATGTGAAATCTATCAAGGACAATTTTAGCTTTTGGGAGTGAAACAGTCTGGGAATAGACTGTTTCAGCCTGAGCCTAGAGATAGGAAAGCGAAGGGGCTAGCCAATTTGTAGTAGACGCTAAACATAGCATGGTCACGACCTTGACAGTCTCTCTGACCTCCCTAGGATACTTGTAGAAATAGTTCTTGATGGTGACTTGGCGGTTGTTGTCAAGAATGGTCACAATCGATCTCGTCTCAAAATTCTGAGCAATAAAGGCGAGTTTTCCCTTGTTCCGACTAAATTCATCCCAGCTCAAGACTTTTGGTAATGTCGTAAAATCATGCTCAAATTGAAACTGAGCCAGTTTCCTCTGGACGACCGATACGGAGATATGTAATCTCTTAGCGATGGCTATATTGGTCATGTTTTCTGTATGGAGTTGTGTCACTTTCTTCCGAATAGGTTGGGAAATCTGACAGTTTTTCTTGACTAGAGCTGTCTCAGCTACAGTCACTTTTTGGCAAGATTTGCATTGAAACCGCCGTTTTTTAAGCAGGAGGAGGGTCGGAAAGCCCTGACAATCCAAAATTGGAATCTTTGACGACTTTTGAAAATCGTACTTGATAGACTTCCCTTAGCAATGAGGACAGCTAGGGCTGTCATAATCCAGCCTTGCCCGAATTTCCAGATGGGTCTGATGTTTTAAAACGAAGAGAATTTTGATGTTTTTGTCTTTGATTCCAATTAGTTTTGTGGTATGATAAAGTTGTTCCATATGAGTCTTTCTAATGTGAGTGTGGTTGCTTTTCATTATAGGTCATATGGGATTTTTTGTATACACTCAAAAAGGCTACATAATCTCTACAGTGGATTTACCCACTACAGAAATTATAGAGCTTTTATTAAGCATTCGAGTATTCGAGTGCTTTTCTTGTACCCAAAATAGAAAGGAGTAGGGTTATGAACAAGCATAGCACAAAGAAATAATAGCAGAAGTTGAGTAAATGTTCTATTCTTTGCCTGTTTTAGAGCGTATCGGAACTATTCGCCAAAGCTGGTACTTTAGGCTTGAAGACAGTAGCTTTCTTGCCAAAACTATAATGAATTGATATAATGAAGAGTATTACCCTTAAAGGATGAATGATGAATTTAGAAGATTTGAAAAAACGACAGGAGAAGATTCGTAACTTCTCTATCATTGCCCATATTGACCATGGGAAATCAACGCTGGCTGACCGTATTTTGGAAAAAACAGAGACAGTTTCTAGCCGTGAAATGCAGGCCCAGCTCCTAGACAGCATGGATTTGGAGCGTGAGCGTGGCATTACCATCAAGCTCAATGCTGTCCAGCTCAACTACAAGGCCAAGGATGGTGAGACCTATACCTTCCACCTGATTGACACACCGGGGCACGTTGACTTTACCTATGAAGTTTCTCGGTCTTTGGCAGCCTGCGAAGGTGCGATTTTGGTGGTCGATGCTGCTCAAGGTATTGAGGCTCAGACCTTGGCCAACGTTTATCTGGCCCTGGACAATGATTTGGAAATCCTGCCCATTATCAACAAGATTGACTTGCCAGCGGCTGACCCAGAACGTGTCCGTCATGAAATCGAAGATGTAATCGGACTGGACGCCTCAGAGGCTGTCTTGACGTCCGCAAAAGCGGGTATTGGCATCGAGGAAATCCTTGAGCAAATCGTTGAAAAAGTGCCTGCACCAACTGGTGATGTCGAGGCGCCTCTTCAAGCATTGATTTTCGACTCTGTTTACGACCCATATCGCGGTGTTATTTTGCAGGTCCGCATTGTCAATGGTGTGGTCAAGCCCGGCGACACCATTCAAATGATGTCCAATGGCAAGACATTTGATGTGACGGAAGTGGGGATTTTCACACCCAAAGCAATCGGTCGTGATTATTTGGCGACTGGTGACGTTGGTTATATCGCAGCTTCTATCAAGACGGTTGCAGATACCCGTGTCGGTGATACGGTGACCTTGGCTGAAAATCCTGCCAGCGAGCCACTAGCGGGCTACAAGCAGATGAACCCAATGGTCTTTGCCGGTATCTATCCGATTGATTCCAATAAGTATAATGACTTACGTGAAGCTTTAGAAAAACTTCAGCTTAACGATGCCAGCTTGCAGTTTGAACCTGAAACATCGCAGGCCCTCGGCTTTGGTTTCCGTTGTGGATTCTTAGGCCTCTTGCACATGGATGTTATCCAAGAACGGATTGAGCGTGAGTTTAACATTGATCTGATCATGACAGCGCCGTCGGTGGTTTACCATGTCAACATGACAGACGGTGAGTCGATCGATGTGGCCAACCCATCTGAGTTTCCAGATCCGACCAAGATTGCCACTATCGAAGAGCCTTACGTCAAGGCCCAAATCATGGTACCGCAGGAATATGTCGGTGCGGTGATGGAATTGGCCCAGCGCAAGCGTGGCGACTTCGTGACCATGGATTATATTGATGACAATCGTGTCAATGTCATTTACCAAATCCCTCTGGCTGAAATTGTCTTTGATTTCTTTGACAAGCTTAAGTCCTCAACCCGCGGCTACGCGAGCTTTGACTACGAGATTTCTGAATACCGCTCATCTAAACTGGTGAAAATGGATATTCTCCTCAATGGCGACAAGGTCGATGCCCTCAGCTTTATCGTCCACAAGGAATTTGCCTATGAACGTGGGAAAATCATCGTGGACAAGCTCAAGAAAATCATTCCACGTCAACAATTTGAGGTGCCAATCCAAGCCGCTATCGGTCAAAAAATCGTGGCCCGTAGCGACATTAAGGCCCTTCGGAAAAACGTTTTGGCCAAGTGTTATGGCGGTGACGTTTCCCGTAAACGTAAACTTCTGGAAAAACAAAAGGCCGGTAAAAAACGGATGAAGGCCATCGGTTCCGTCGAAGTACCGCAGGAAGCCTTTCTCAGCGTCCTCTCAATGGATGAAGATGATAAAAAATAAGTCAGGAAGGGCTGGGCAGATGCCTAGCCCCTTTCCTATAGGGTGAACAATGAAAACAATTTTCGATTACCAAAGTCAAGGCCAAGCAGGACAAATTGACTCCTATGTCCTGCTCAGCAACTCGCCCCGCAGAAAAGAGCTTTTGCAATTTTTAGCGCCAGAAATCCAGTCGGTAGAAGTTGATGAACGCAGGATTGAAGAACAGTTTATGGCTGAATTCGCTGCGGATGATTTTCTGACCCGGGCCGCCAAGACCTGTTGTGAAATTTCCAAGGCCAAGTCTGACCTGCCTCTGGAGCCGGGTAAGCTCTACATTTCAGCGGACACCATTGTGGTGGCGGACGACCGAATTTTTAATAAACCGCTTGATTTGGCGGAGGCTGAGGCCATGTTGCGCTCTTATTTCGGCAAGATCCATCAGGTTGTGACCTCGGTCTGCCTGCGCACTGCGGATTCATTGGATGCCTTTTACACTGTGGCAGAGATTGACTTTGTCGACTATTACCCAGCGCTTGAGGAGCCTATCCAGACCTACATCCATGACAAGCAGCCCCTGGACAAGGCTGGTGCCTACGGTATTCAGGAGCTGGACCCACGCTTTGTGGCCGGGATTTCAGGTGACATTCATACCATCATTGGCCTGCCCGTCGCTGAGGTTTCCCGTAGGATTTTTTCTACAAAGGCTTTGGAAAATAGCAGAGCACTTTAGACCATTGAGAAAAGGAAGTTTATGAGCTTAGATATTGAGAAGTACCGGCAGCTGGCCCTGCAAAAACAGGGAGAGCACCGCAAATTTTTGGCTAGCTTGAAGAAAAAGCCACCGAAAAATTTAGATAAAATTGTCAAGGAATTGCACGACGAGGTCTTCCAAGAAATTGACTGCACCAAATGTGCCAATTGTTGCAAGGATTTAGGACCAGACTTGACGGAGGCGGATATTACCCGCATGGCCAAGCTCTTTCGGATGAAATTGTCGACCTTTGAGTCCACCTATCTGCGGGTGGATGAGGATGGCGACAAGGTCTTCCAGTCCATGCCCTGTCCATTTCTGGGCCCTGACAATCTCTGTGACGTCTATGACGCCCGTCCCAAGGCCTGCGCAGCCTTTCCCCATACCGACCGAAAGCGTTTCTATCAGATTAACCATCTGACCTTGAAAAACACGCTCATTTGCCCAGCAGCCTATCTTTTTGTAGAGCGGTTGAAAGAGAGAGTGTAAGAAAGAATTCACCGAAAGGAAATACTATGGAAAAATTTTGTCAGTGTCTTGTGCTATGCCTTTGAATTTGCATGGCCTAGATGTTCGTGGAAGTGAGAAAGATGGGACGAAATCGTCTATCTATTGCTCTTATTGTTATGTCAACGGTCGTTTTGTAGAGCCAGACATCAGTTTTGAAGAAATGTTAGCTAAGGGCAAAACTGCTATTTCAAATGGTCAAGGAAATGCCTTTGTCAAATGGTTGATGAAGGCCAGCTATCCTATGATGCTCAAGAAAACCAAACGCTGGAAAGCTTAGTGAGTCCTCTGACAATAGTCAGAGGATTTTTCTGTCGTGTTCATATTCTGATTTTTATTCTAATTAGTGCTATAATAGTATTTGTTGAGTTCAGGTAAGAGGAGGTAGTTATGTCATTATTATTGTCACCGGTTGAGATTGCTGGTTTGTCGCTCAAAAATCGTGTGGTCATGCCACCTATGTGTATGTACGAAGTCAAGGCTGAAGATGGGTTGCCAACGGCCTTCCATCATGCCCACTATGGCGCGCGTGCTATCGGCGGAGTTGGCCTGATTATCCAAGAAGCGACGGCTGTAGAACCAGATGGTCGGTTATCTAAGCATGACTTGGGCATTTGGACAGATGAACAGGCACAGGCTCTAGCCAAATTAGTTTCGGAATTGAAGGCTTTCGGAAGTAAGGTCGGTATCCAGCTCAGTCATGGTGGCCGTAAGGCCAAGGATGCGGAACTGCCCCTTGCTCCGACTGCTCTTGCCTTTAACCAAGATTACAAGGTACCGCAGGAAATGACCCTTGAAGATATTGAGCGTGTTCAGTCTGCTTTTGTGGCGGCTGCGGCGCGTGCAGCTCAGGCTGGCTACGACATGATTGAAATTCACGGGGCGCATGGCTATTTAGTCAATCAATTTCTGGAACCCTTGACCAATCAACGGACGGATGCCTACGGTGGTAGTCTAGAAAATCGATTCCGTTTCTTGAAAGAAATTATCGAAGGTGTGAAAGCTGTCTTTACTGGTCCAGTTTGGGTGCGCTTGTCAGTGACCGCCTACGATGAGACTGGCCAGCAAAATACACTCCAAGATTACCAACAAATTGCCAAATGGTTGGAAGAACTGGGCGTGGCTTGCCTGGATATCTCAACTGGCGGTGTCATGGATACGCGACCAAATATTCCAATCTATGGTGGTTATCAGGCTGGTTTTTCTGCCAAAATCAAAGAAGCTGTCAGTATTCCAGTTACAGCTGTTGGTTTGCTTAATAGTCCAGAGTTGGGCGAATATATCTTGCAAAATGGCCAGGCTGATTTGATCCAAGTCGGTCGTGGTCTCATTCGTAATGTCAATTGGTTGGCAGAGGCGGCCGAGGTCCTGCACGACCATGATTTTCAAGTCTACAATGCCTCTTACCAACGTGGTCTGGTCAAGTAGGGGCTTGCTGGGAATGATACAGTTGAGTTCACAGGCTATTTTTCAAAAAAATAAACCTCATACTTGACTTAAAGTAGGTTTAAGTTGATACAATAGTGATGGAGGTAGAGATGTCCACGATTAAAGAAATTTCGGAGTTGCTGGGGATTTCAGCGCCGACCATCCGTTTTTATGAGAAAGAGGAATGGTGGAGATTCCTAGAAATGAGCGGGGTATCCGTCAGTTTGATGAGCGGAGCATTGACCGGATCAAGGCCATTGTTCACTATCGCCGTGTGGGAATGCCCTTGGAGGATATCCAGAAGATTTTGGCGGAGTTCCACAATCTTGCCCTATCGTCGGACTTGCTCAAGAGGACGCAGGCCAGCTGGAGGCTCAGATTGCGGCCTTGCAGGAGCCCCATGCCTATCTGGTCAAGAAAATCGAGAACCCTCAGCAGTTAGCCCAGCTAGAATCTCAGGTAATTTCGGCAAATGAACGGACAGATGCCTACTACGATATACGAAGAAAGGACGCAGAGTCCTAGTGTTTCAAAAAGGAGGAAACATGGAAAATTATACACTTTCAAATGGTGTCAAGATTCCAAAGATCGGTTTTGGTACTTGGCAGATTAAAGAAGGCGATGATGCCTACAAGAGTGTGACGCACGCCCTCAAGGTTGGCTACACGCATGTCGATACGGCGCAGATTTATGGAAATGAGCGCAGTGTTGGTCGTGCCATCGCAGATAGTGACCTGGCGCGTGAGGATATTTTCCTGACGACAAAGGTATGGAACGACAAGCACGATTATGAGCTTGCTAAGGCATCGATTGAGGAATCGCTGGAAAAATTGGGCGTTGACTATCTTGACTTGCTCTTGATTCACTGGCCAAATCCAAAGGCGCTCCGTGAGAATGATTCCTGGAAGGCTGGAAATGCTGGTGCCTGGAAGGCCATGGAGGAAGCCTACAAGGCAGGCAAGGTCCGCGCTATCGGTGTATCCAATTTTATGATCCATCACCTGGAAGCCTTGTTTGAAACAGCTGAAATCAAGCCACAGGTCAACCAAGTTCTCTTGGCACCGGGTTGCCCGCAGGAAAAATTAGCAGCCTTCTGCCGTGAGCACGACATTCTTCTTGAAGCCTACAGTCCACTGGGAACAGGCAGCATCTTCAAGAATAAAGTAGTGCAAGAAATTGCTGAAAAGACTGGCAAATCTGTTGCCCAAGTGGCATTACGTTGGAGCCTGCAAAAAGGATTCTTACCTCTACCAAAATCTGTCACACCAGCCAATATTGAAAGCAATTTGAACATCTTTGACTTTGAATTGTCGGCAGATGATGTGGCGACCTTGGATAGTGTTGAAGGCGTCAGCGTCCAATCTGATCCAGACAATGTGAATTTTTAAGAAACTCAACAGCTGACGAAAGTTGGCTGTTTTTTGTGCGAGCACGGTCTGTAGACCAATCCAAGGAGAATGCGCGTGACCGACCTATTTTTGGAAAAGGGGAGAAGTTGATTGGTGCAAATATAGAATGAAAAGCCCATGAAGTCTTTGATTTTGAGGGATTGTTTGCATTTTGTAGATGAATCAACCAAATTCTTGTTCCTGAAACCAAATCCCGCAACAGTATGGTAAAATATAAATACAAATGAGTTGAAAAGGACAGAGGTTAAATCAAATGAAAAGAAGCCGATTACTTATCAGCATTTTAGCCACAATAGCAATTTTAATGTTAGCAGGATGTGGTATGACTGAGGGGAAATAAACATTGAAGGAAGAGAGATAAATTGCACAAAAGATAGCTAAAGATTTTTCATCAAAATATTTGGCGCCAGATAAAAATGAAATCACAATAAATACCATATATCAAGAACCGGTCGTTTCAAACGATGTAACCATGCTAGTTATGGTTTGTCAGCTTTTAAAGAGTTTTGTATAATAGTTTCATTAACCTTTGATAAAATAATTCGCCTCTGAAAGGAAAAACATCGTGACCTACAAATTTCTACTTTTCGACCTTGACCATACTTTGTTGGATTTTGCGACTGGTGAGGAGATTGCCCTCACTCAGTTTCTGGAATTTATGGAAGTGGAGGACATTCAGGCCTTTAAAGATGTCTATCGTCCGCTCAATCAGGGCATGTGGAAGGACTTGGAAAAGGGTTTGATTACCAAGAAGGAGCTGGTCAATACTCGATTTTCGCGGGCCTTTGCCCATTTCGGACGGCAGGAAGACGGAGCTGAGTTGGCACTTCGTTACCAAGAATTTATCGGTCGTCAAGGACAGATTTTTGAGGGAGCGGATGATTTGCTTGAGACCTTGACGGAGCGTGGCTACCAGATTTATGGCGCGACCAACGGCATCACCTACATCCAGGAAAATCGTCTCAAACACTCACCCATTGGCAGCTATTTCAAGCAAGTATTTATCTCTGAGCAGATGGGGACCCAGAAGCCGGAGCTTGATTTTTATGAAAAAATAGCAGAGCAGATTACCGGTTTTGACCTGTTCAGAGCGCTCATGATTGGTGACAGCCTGACGGCAGACATCCAAGGCGGTATCAACGCTGGCATGGATACAGTCTGGTACAATCCAGCTGGCCTAGAAAATACAAGCCATCTCAAACCAACCTACACCATCAGCAACTACCAGCAATTAATAGATATCTTATAAGCAGCGAGACCATTGCTTGCTTTTTTCATTTTTTCAAATCTTAAAATTCTTGTAACAATCTTGTATAAATAGTTTTAAAAATGCAATAAATATGCTATACTAGAGTAGTGTATTCTGCACAATCTATCAAAACAAAAGGAGAAATAATATGAAAAAGATTGATTGGATTGAATATTTTGAAGCTATCAATGGTCGTTCGCCAGAAGCTCATGAGATTGAAGCTGCTCTTGCCGCTGGCGAATTTGAAGAGGATGGTCTTCAAAATGTACCTACAGAAGAAGTTGTTCAAGAAGAAAAAGTTGATGAAGAGTCCACTGTAGAGCCTGTTTCAGCTCCAGAAGACATTCCTGCCCAGCAACCAGTTCAGGAACCAGCTCAAGCCTTCGCTCAGCAAACCAATGCTCAAGCGCAACAAGCACAGCCACAGCCAACGGTACAGCAGGTAAATCCGCAGGCCTTACAACAAGCGCCAGCTGCACCATCAGCATTCGGTCTCTTCTTCAAGCAGTTTAGAGAGTGGATTGTGTCTGCTTGGAAAAAACCAACTTCAATTGCCAGCCATACCCACAAATACAACGGTTTGACCTCTCTCTTGCTCATCGCCTTTTTCGCAGCCCTGACGATTTATTTCCCAATGGTTAAGGCGGCAAACAGTGTCAATAGCTTTACAAATAGTCTGACTTCAGAACTCGGTAGTCTGTTTGAGGGTGCTAATGGCTACGATGCTTATGGTTCTTCCGCACCTGCAGTAAGTGTTGGACTGGATATCTTGTTTAAGACCTTTATCGGAATTGCTCTGATTATTTTTTCAATTGTCCTAGCAGGATTTGTGGTGAAACGCTTTATCTACAAAGAACAGCAGTATACATTTGCCTACACTCTTGAATATTATGGTCGTTTGTTTGCGGTAAACGTATTACTTTATGCAATTGCGGCCTTGTCAGCTGTTTTGGGAATTTTCTCTCTGGTTGGTGTTGCGACCTCTTTAGCCCTCTTTGCCGTGGGTTCAGCCAGCGTCTATGCCCTTGCTAACTTTACTAATTCATCACAGATGGACTCCTTGTATCGCTACTTTATTGCTATTTTGGTAAATGGTCTGATTATCTTTGTATCAGGAATTATTGCAGCCTCTATCGTAGGACAAATGTTCTGGTCAAGCCTCTTTTAATCAAATAGGAGTTGAAATATGGCAACGAAAGAAAAATGGATTGATTTATTTGAAAAGGTTGTTGGTAGAAAGCCAACCCCTGCTGAATTTGTTAAGGCCAAGGAAGTTGACTTTGACTTAAAGCAAATCAAGGCCATAGCAGGATTGGACAGCGACCAACAAGTAGCTGCAGAAAATGTGGCTGAGAATGGTGCAGAGACTGTAGCAGAAGCAGTTCAAACAGCCCAGCCTGTACAGCCAGTAGCGGAAGTAGTACCTGTAGAGCCAGCCCAGCCTGTTCAAGAGGTGGAGCAGGTCCTTGTGGAACAACCTGTCTTTACCACTTATCAAACCAAGCCACAGAGCAAGAAAAAGAAGATTCTCTTTGGCTTGGGTGCTGTGGCCCTACTTGCACTCGGCGCGGGCTACTACTATATGGATTCTGTGACTGGAATGGACATCGCTGTTGATGAATTCCAAACAGCAGTTGACAGCAATGATTACGACCAGATTGCGACCCTCCTATCTTCTAATGATGACAAGTGGTCCAAGTCAGAGGCTAAGGATTTTATCCAATATTTGAACTCTGAAGGCGTCGATATCAAGAGTGAGCTAGATGCCATTGAAGTATCTGGCGGAAAAAATACTTTTAACGACCAACGTGGAAATAAGTTGCTCGGATTACGTGAAAAAGGACGTAAATTGGGTCTTTTTCCAGTATACCAAGTGACCAGTTATCCGGTTGAAATTCTTGTCAATAGTGACCTGTCTGAATTATCTATTGATGATCAAAAGATTGAAGCCAACAAAGAAACGTCTTTGGGTGAACATCATTTTGCCAATAAAGAATTCAAGGCTAAGGGCAAAACCAAATCTGGAGACTTTGAAACCAGCTTGCAGCCGAATCTCAGCCAAGCTGAAGAAAACAGGATTGTCATGACTCTATCACCTGTTCAGAAAACGCTCAACCTACACCTGCCGGTCGATAACGGCTCTATCAAGGACATAAAGGTCTTCTCTGGTGATAAGGAAATTGCCAAATCACTGTCAGACAGCATTGAAGTTCTAGACAATCAACATCTTGATTTGAAGGTTAGCTTTAATTTTGAGGGCGCAACATTTACAACGGAATCTACCAAGGTTCTGGTCGATCCAGCAGTTGGTGAAATCTATGCGGATTTGACCATGTCTTCTGAGGAAAGCAAGAAGTTAACGGACGCTCAAAAAGCTAAGGAAAGCAAGGAAGCTCAGGCCAAAGAGGAGCAGGAAACCAAGGAAAAAATCCAGACCTTCATGAATGACTATATCGAGTCAATGCGGTCTTCTATTACCCACCGTACCGTTCAGTTTGACAGATATTTCGATACCTCAAGTGAGGTATATCGTATATATGTAAACTATATTGAGGGTGGCGGTGTTGCCAGAGCCAATATTGATTACCAAACGACGATTGATTATACTGTGACGGATGTCAAGAAAGATGGAGACAATTACGTCGTGACCGTTCATAATCAATTTAGAGAAGTTTATCTCAATGGTAAATCGAGTACCTTGACGAAAAAACAAGTCTTTAATCTGAGACAAAATGGTGATTCGTTCTTGATTTATGGAGTAAGTGAAACGTGAGGCAAATAATGATGAATAAAAAAAGCTTGAGTTTTCTCTTGCTCTCCGCTCTGCTCTTAACAGCATGCGGCCAATCAGAAAGCAAGGTAGAATCAAGTAAATCAAATGACACCAGTCATTCAAGCAAGACAGCGCAAACCACGACTGAAGTGTCATCAGAAGCCAGCGAAACTGCTGAAGGGTCAGAAAACAGTAGCGATGCTAGTTCGTCGTCTGAACAGGCCGAGGAGACCATTGCTACAGATGCAAACTACAACGGCTCTTATTACAGTGTCCAAGGGAAATACGGACCAGTTGTCATTGCCAATAAAAAGCATCCTCTGGCAGCTTCCTACGCTCCAGGTGAGGACCCGCAAGCTTTGGTAGCCTTCCAGAGCCTGATTGCAGACATGCAGGCACAAGGGTTCGCTGTATCGCATTCCTATAGTGGTTTCCGTTCTTACGAGACCCAGGCTGGGCTCTATCAGTCCTATGTCAATCGTGATGGTCAGGTTGCTGCCGATACCTATTCAGCCCGTCCAGGCTATAGTGAGCATCAGACAGGCTTAGCATTTGACCTAATGGACAGCGCTGGCAATCTCTTAGAAGAGCCGACCGCAGCCAACTGGGTAGCTAAAAACGCCCACAACTATGGCTTTATCGTTCGGTATCAGCCTGGAAAAGAAGCCATCACAGGCTACATGGCTGAAGCCTGGCACCTGCGTTATATTGGCCAAGAAGCGACTGACATTTACAATTCTGGCCTGACCCTGGAAGAGTATTTCGGCGTTGCTGGCGGCGGTTATCAATAATAGAAAAAAGTATTTGACCATACAAATCAGATGTGATATGATGGTTTATCTTATAAAGTCGTTTAGTTTACTTTTAGTACTTGCATCAACAGTCTGGGAGACTGTTGAAGGGTATAATGATACAGCAGATGTATTCTGCGTCAATAGTCGCAGGCATAACTGAAGTTAGGCAAGACGAGTTAACGAAGTAATAAAAGATAAACCATATGACGATAATTGGAGGAACATAATGTTTAAAGCAATGGAAGTATATTTGGTAACCAATGGTAACGGATTGGAAGCCATCGAATTTTACAAAAATGCCCTCGGTGCAACAGTTGAGCAAGTAAATTTGTTCAAGGATTTCTTGCCAGATTGTCCAGCTGAATTGGAAAATCATGTGATGAATGCACAATTCCGCTTGCCAAACGGTCAACGTTTCATGCTTTCTGATAACAATCCAGAAATGCCTTACTCAGTAGGCGACAACATCACCGTTGCCCTTATCACTGATGATGCTGAAACAGCTAAGGATTTCTACGACAAATTGTCAATAGATGCTAAAGCCATCAACATGGAGTTGCAGGCAGTGCCATGGTCACCAGCCTACGGAAATGTTACGGACAAATTCGGCATCACGTGGCAATTCAACGCAGAAGTTGAAGGCTATGGGGCGGAATACTACGCAGAAGAAAACTAAACACACAAAAAGTTCGGAGCAAATGTTCCGAATTTTTTTGGTTTATATATTATCAATAACTAGCGATTAACCATAACTGGTTGAGTATAATGTTCATGTAGAGTCCTGCCAGCTTGCTCAATAAACTCATCAAGATAGGACGGTGATTGGATAGTTGGGTTTCGATAAAAGACAAATTCAATAGTGAAGGATGGCTCAGCAATTTCATAAATGCTGCATTTGTTAAAGTTACTAGGTATAGTTACAACCTTTGGTAGAAATATATTCCCAATTCCTTTTTTGACCATGCCAATTGCTGTGTACGTATTTGAGGTTTCATGGATACAATTGATTGATATATTTTCTTGAAAATACGCAGTATCAATAATTTTTCTAAAAACATAATGTTCATTCAATAATATGACAGGCAAGTTATGAAGTTGTTTCATATCCAATGAATTTTTTAGTAGCTCGCGCTGTCTAGTTGGTTGGAAGAGAGAGGATGATTCGGAAGCGATGAGACACATGTTGGAGTCAAAAACGTGGATTGTTTCAAAGTTGCTGTCCTCATTTCCGATACCAAATAGGAGGTCTAAATCGCCTTCATTTAGCATATTTAGAAGGACTTTTGAAGTATTTTCAACGAATTTAAATTCTACCTTGTCCATTGTATTTGTAACGATAGGATAAATAGCTGGTAGAAAAATAGGAGATAACATGGGGTTGATGCCGATACGCAACAGTCCCTTTTTTTCTTTGGCAATAGAGGATAATTGATCCAACATAACGCTGTGGAGTACGTCCACTTTTTCTAAGAAGGCTAAATAAATTTCACCAGCCTGAGTTAATTTCATTTCGCGATAGCGGCGTTCAAATAGTTTAGCTCCTAACTCCTCTTCAATTTCTTTTAATATTCTAGAAATATAGGGCTGTGTTACATAGAGTGATTCGGCAGCAGCAGTGATACTTCCTAAGGAAATGATGGCTTCAATGATGCTTTTTTTAGAAATACTCGACATTTATACACCTCCATTTTTGTAATTGTTTTAAATTATATTAACATTTTACCATAATGATTTTGTTATGGAAAGCATTCTGTTTTGGCATTTCACAAAGTTACTATATCGTATTATAATTTGTCTATAAAGTAAATGAAGCGCTTCCAAAAATTTAAGAATTCACAACTAACAATTATAGAAACGTATAAACTTATTTTTTAGAACATGGAGGAAATCAATGGATCCTGGACTTATTAGTCTGATAGGGGTTCTCCTATCGTTAAGTCTGCTTATTTACCTTGCTTATAAGGGCTTTCCAATACTTTTTCTAAGTATTATCAGTATGTTGCCGATGATTCTTTTATCTGGCGGAAATATTAACGAGCTGATACAGGAAAATTATATGACTGGATTTGCAAATTTTGCTCAGCGAAACTGGCTCATTTTCTTCTTCTCAGCAGTATTCGGTCAGATGATGGGAGATTCTGGAGCAGCAAAAGTGATTGCTTATACTTTTGCAGGATTTGCTCGGAAATTTCCAGGTAAGGAGCAACTAGTTGCAATTTTGACCCTGATTTTCATTTCATCGACCTTATCATATGGTGGCATCTCGGTCTATGTCTTGGTCTTTACAATGGTGGCTATTTCTAAGGAAATATTTCAAGAGCTAGATATCCCTTGGCACATGTACACTTGTAATGGATTAGCTGCTGGAGTTATTACTATGTCGATGATACCTGGAACACCCTCGATTCAAAATATTATGCCTACGGAGTATCTGGGGACTACGACCATGGCCGCCCCTATACTTGGCTTAATTCTTGCCGTCTTGGCTTTGATAATGGGTGTCGGCTATATCGAATTTCGTTTGAGGCAGGCTCAAAAAAGGGGAGAAGGATTTTATAAGACTGGTTATAGGATTGCAGAGTCAGATATCAAAACTGAGACAGATATTCCTAATATTCCATTATGGCTTTGTTTCTTGCCTTCGATTGTCTTGTTCCTTTTTATGAATATCTTGAAATTCTCGCCACCTATTAGTCTACTCATTACTATTACAGTGACTTACCTGCTGTTCTACAAGCACTTGAAAGGAATTTTTGCTACTATTCAAAAAGCGACCACAAACACTTTGAATGCAGTAGGAGCTACTTGTTCAGTGGTTGGGTTTGGTACAGTGGTGGCGGCTCTACCGGCCTTTCAGTACATCATTTCCGGTCTGGATAAGATTCCTGGTCCGCCTGTAGTCCAGTTGGTCATCGCAGTTAACATTGCTTCCGCAATTACCGGATCATCAGCAGGTGGATTGGGAGTTGGCTTGCAGGTCTTTGGTCAGCGCTTTCTTGATCAGGGAATTCCGGCTCCGGTCATTCATCGCCTAGCAGTTGTCTCTGCTGGTGGCCTAGATTCTTTACCGCATAACGGAGTTGTTATCAATTCCTTAGCTGTTATGCGCTTGACTCACAAGGAATCTTATCTAAATACCTTTGTAACATCAGTTGTGATTCCAATTATTTGTGCCTTTGTTGGTGCAATGCTTTATCAAATGGGTATATGGTAACTTTTACCAAATTATTTAGACATACAGAGAAACTTGAAGGGTGTGAAAATACCTTCCAATCTTTAGGAGGAAAATAAAATGAGTGAAATTAAACGTGTTGCTGTCATCGGTTCAGGCTTAATGGGGCGTCAAATTGCCCTGAATTCAGCCCTCTATGGCTATACAGTCTTTTTGAATGATAAGAATGAAGAAGCTTTAGAAAAAGCAAAAGAGTGGACAGTCGATTATCTTAATGGACGCATTGCCAAAGGGAAGTTAACCCAAGAGCATATCGATGATGTCAATAAAGTTTTATTCTTTGAACCAGATATAAAATTAGCAGTAGAAGATGTAGATTTAGTCATTGAAGCCATTATTGAGGATCGCCAGATTAAGTTTGATTTCTTCAAAGAAGTGACTGAATTGGTAAAACCAGGTACTATTCTTGCTACAAACTCTAGTTTCATGGTGTCTTCCTTGTTCAAAGATGCTGTTAGAGAACCAGAATTGTTGGCTAATTTCCATTACTTTAATCCAGCTTTGGTAATGAAATTGGTTGAAGTAGTCAAAGGCGAACACACTTCTATGGAAACTGTTGAACGATTAATGGATTTTGCCCGCAATACTGGTAAGGACCCTGTCTTTGTTATGAAAGAAAATGATGGATTCTTAGCGAACTCAGTACTCCGTGCTGTTTCTCGTAAAGCCATGGAACTCTATGATGAAGGCATCGCATCATATCAAGATATTGATACAGCTGTCGAAAAAGGTCTCAATTATCCGATGGGCCCATTCCGCCTGATGGACTTGACCGGTATTGACCTAGCCTATCTAGCTGCCAAACGTCAGCAAGATGAAACTGGAGAGCGTCGTCCAGGTATTGAGTTGTTGGAGAAAATGTACAATGAGAAAAAATGGGGCCGTAAAACAGGCGAAGGTTTCTATAAATATACTAAATAAAATTTAAAAAATATATTTTAAAAATGGAGGAACATATTCATGTCTCAACAAGAAGTAGTGATTGTTGCCTATGGTCGCTCAGCTGTTGCTAAAGCGGGAAAGAAGGGGTTCTTGCGCCTACAACATCCGGTTGATTTTGCCGGCAAGGTTTTGGAAGGGGTGTTAGCAAAAGTACCGAATCTTCCAAAGGAAGAAATCTATGACGTTGTTGTCGGAACAGCCAAACCAGAAGCGGAACAAGGGAACAACGTCGCTCGTCTCATTGCTCTGAGAGCTGGTTTACCGTACAGTGTATCTGCTCAAACGATTAACCGTTTCTGTTCATCAGGTCTACAATCGGTTTCTACAGCAGCAAATATGATTTGGTCCGGTGAGGCAGATGTAGTAGTAGCTGGTGGTGTGGAATCCATGTCCAAACTGCCAATGGCAGGAAATCCTGCTACCCGTGATCAATGGATTTCAGATAATGAACCTGGTCTTTATACGCCAATGGGAATTACAGCAGAAAATGTAGCAGAAAAATATGGTGTGACCCGTGAACAAATGGATGCTTTCGCTGTTGAAAGTCACCACCGTGCAGAGGCTGCTCAAAAAGCTGGTAAGTTTGTTGACGAAATTATCCCAGTGATTGGAAATGACCTAGAGGGCAATGAGTTTGAATTCAAAGATGACCAAGGTATTCGTTATGGTTCGACCATGGAAGCTTTAGGTGCTTTGAATCCTGTCTTTAAAGAAAATGGTACTGTAACAGCTGGACAGGCATCGCAAGTTTCAGACGGTGCAGGATTTGTAGTTCTTATGTCTCGTAAGCGGGCAGAGGAATTAAACATTAAACCGGTTGCCAAATTCCTTGGTTTCAATGTTGCAGGGGTGGATCCAAATATCATGGGAATTGGGCCAATAGAGGCAGTACCACGTTTGTTAAATCGCTTGGATGTCAAAGTAGACGATATTGATGTTATTGAATTGAACGAAGCCTTCGCGGCTCAAGCCCTTCCAATCATCGATACTCTGGGCTTTGATCCAGCTAAGGTCAATCCAAATGGTGGAGCAATCGCCCTTGGTCACCCACTTGGTGCAACAGGTGCTATCTTGATTTCAAAAACAATTTCAGAATTGAAACGAACAAAAGGCAAACTTGGATTGATTACCATGTGTATCGGTGGCGGAATGGGCGCTGCTGGTCTGATTGAACTAATCGAAGATGAGACCTAGTTTCTAGAAAGTGTGTGTGCTATGGAACTAATCAGTCTTATCGGAATGCTGTTTGGGATTGGATTCTTCATTTTCTTATGTGTGAAAGGATTTAATCTAGTACTATCAGCACTACTCTCCGCTTTTATCATTATTCTGACATCAGGCTTACCTATGTTGGAATTGCTCAAAACTGCCTGGGCACCAGGGTTTGCTTCCTTTATTCAAAACTTCTTTCTTATTTTTGCCGCTGGTGCCATTTTTGGTCGTTTGCTCAATGACGGTGGAGCATCAAAGTCTATCGCTATGGGCATCTACAGAGCTATCTCTAAATTGAAGAAGAATCAAAAGTTCTGGGCAGTTGCATTTGTACCTGTTATGTATGCCATCCTATCCTATGTTGGAGTTTCAGGCTTAGTCATTGTCTATACGGTCATTGACGTATCGGCAGAACTGTTCAAGAAATTTAATATTCCTTGGAGGCTTTATACCAATGGTGGATCGGCTGTTATTGGCGCCCTCTTTATCGGTGGGTCTCTCCAATTGACCAATATTACACCCTCTCAATTTACAGGTCAGCCTATTACAGCTGGTATGGGACTTTCCCTAATCTGTGCACTAGTTTTCTATGCCTATCAAGCTTTCTTTATCGTTTATGATTTAAAAGTTGCGGAGAAGCGTGGTGAAGGATTTGATGAAACGGGTGCTAATTTCTATGCAGGACTTGGAAATAGCAGTGCGGATGAAGATTTACCTTCTGTATTGTTGTCAATTCTTCCAATTGTTGTCATGATTGCTTTGGCGGGTTTCCTTAAAGTTGATGTACTGTATTCGATTACAGCTGGCTGTATCCTTTGTGTCATTCTTTTCTTCAAGCGCTATAAAGCCTTGGATAAGACAATTACAGGAGCTCTATCGTCCGCCTACGCACCAATTTTTGGTGTCGCTGCAACGTCAGCTATAGGTTCAGTTATCAAAGTTGTTCCTGGATTTGCCTTGGTAACTGCTGGCTTGGATATCTTTTCTCCAATGACCAAGGGTGTGCTTCTAATCTCGCTAGTATCCTTTATTACAGCAACAGGAGCAGGTGCTATCAACTCTTTTGGTGCAGAGGTAAATACTATGTTTACTGAGCAAGCTGGTCTGACGGCAGCAACCTCCCATCGTCTTATGACCATAGCAGCATCTACATCTATTTCGGCTCATTCGCCAGGTGTAAATAATGCCATGGAATTAGCAAAATTAGAATATCGCAAAGGGATTGTAGTCTACCTTAGGACAGGGCTTCTGGGTGGTGTTATCTCTATTATCGTCGCAATGATACTTATCAAATTAGGAATATTTGTCTGATGTTAAATAACAATTGAAAAAAGATTGGCATGTGATTGTAAAGGTCTGTCTATATTTCTACATTCGACAGGATAAAAAATGTATTGAAAGGAGTACATATAATGAGTTTGAAAAAACCTTTAGAGGGTATAAAAGTCGTTGAATTAGGAACGTTTATAGCCGTTCCTACGGCAACCAGATGGCTGGCTGACTGGGGTGCAGAAGTTATCAAAATTGAGGGTTTGCAAGGAGATGATTGGCGTCACACAGGTCCAGGTTTCCGAACACCAAAAGCTGATGATGAAAACCCACTTTTTACCGTTCAAAACGCAAACAAAAAACTCTTGGCTTTGAATTTGAAAACCAAGGAAGGTCTGAAAATTCTATTTGATTTGATTAAAGAAGCAGATGTTTTCATTACGAATGTTCGTTTGAAATCTCTTGAGAAAATGAACATTTCTTATGAAACAGTAAAAGCAGTCAATGAAAAGATTATTTATGCTCATTTCACAGGATATGGTTATGAAGGGCCAGCAGCAAGCAGACCAGGTTTTGATATGGCAGCCTTCTGGGCAAGAACGGGTGCAATGGTTGACTGGGGCTCAAAAGGCGACTTTCCTATTAAGCCTTTAGGCGGCTTTGGAGATTCAACGGTCGCATCTGTTATCGCCTTGGGAATCATGGGTGCTTTGTATGGAAGAACTGTTAGTGGCAAAGGAACATTCTTAACATCTTCCTTGTACGGTACAGGTATTTGGTACAATGCTACAGGTGTTGTGGCCACACAAGAGCGGTATGGCGCAGAGTATCCAAAACATAAAATGGCCCCAGGTTCCCCTACGAATCATATCTATCAATCTTCAGATGATCAGTGGGTTATCATTACCCTCGGTAATTATGAACGTCAGGCCCCTGACTTCTACCGTTTGCTAGGATTAGATGAGTACGCAGAGCATCCAGATACAGAGACGATTGCTATCTTGCAAGCTCATCCGGATACCCTGAAGGAATTGATGGAAAAACTTTATCAAGTCTTTAGAACCAAGACAATGGCTGAATGGACTGCTTTATTTGATGAGGCAGATATTGTTTACGAAGTATTGAAACACAATGCAGATGTTTCTAAAGATGAACAAGCCTGGGCTAATAATTATCTTCGTGAAGTTACCTTTGAATCGGGAAATACAGCTGTTATGCCTAATCTTCCAGTATCATTCTCAGAATATGATACCTTTGATTCTTATCAACCGACTGGTCGGATTGGTCGTGATTCAGAAGAAATACTGAAAGCTTTGGGATATTCTGACGAAGAATTCAAAGCCTTTATTGATTCAAATGTAACACTTTAGGAGGGTAAGAACTATGTCTAAACCACAATTAGAATATTTACTATTGGAAGAAAAAGGCAATACAGCTATTGTGACTATCAATCGTCCAGAGGCTATGAATGCCTTGTCTACAGAAGTTTGGAGAGAGCTAAAAGCAACTGTAGATTATCTCAATAATCAAGAAGACATTCGTGCTGTCATCTTGACAGGGGCAGGGGATAAGGCCTTTGCAGCAGGTGCAGATGTAAAAAATCTCTTGGTTAAAAAAGGGAAGGAAAATCTTTCATCCTTTGCTCGCGACTTCTTATTGGGAATGCAAAATTCACGCCTAGTCTTCATTGCAGCCATCAATGGCTATGCCTTTGGTGGAGGTTTAGAATTGTCAATGTTCTGTGATATCCGCATTGCTTCTACAACTGCCTTGCTCGGTTTGCCAGAAACTAACTTGGGACTTTTACCAGGTGCTGGTGGTACACAAAAATTGGTGCGCTTGACCAATGAATCGATTGCAAAACAGGTTATTTTGGGAGGGCGAATTCTTTCAGCCGAAGAAGGTGTGGCAAGTGGATTGATTATGCAAGTAGCTGATCCTGCAGAATTATTGACTGTAGCTGAAAAAGTAGCAAAACGGGTAACGGCTAAGGGACCAATTGCGGTTATGCTGGCTAAACGTGTCATCAACTCCGCAAATGATGTGGATATTCATTCAGGCTTGTTATTTGAAAATTTAGCTTTCTCTGTCCTACTTGATACCAATGATAAGGTTGAAGGTATCAATGCCTTTCTTGAAAAACGTAAAGCAGAATTTAAATCAGAATAAAAGGAGTAATCACTATGGCAACTAAAGAAGAACGGTTAAAAAAACTATTTCCAGAAGATGTATTGCGCATCTCCGAAGATTTGAGTGAAGGTGAACTGACAATTTTGGAAAACCTTTATGAACTCTTGGAGTCTAAATACCGTAAGGATTTGAATACCCATTGGTCGAATTGTACAGTACCAGAAGGATTTTTCGAAGATATGGGAACCCTGGAATACAAATATAGTCCACTATTGTATGAAGGCCGCGAGGGTGCAGATACTCCAAGTCTCATCTTCCAATTCTTCTTCGCCTATACGATGGCCCGTTTCGACCCATCCCTTGCAACGCTAAACGGTGTTCACTCAGGGCTTGGTTTCTACTCATTCCTTTACGGTGGAGACGATGCCCAAAAAGAAAAATATATTAAGAAATTGGCCAACCATGAACTGAGAACCTGTTTTGCCCTCACAGAGCCTGACCATGGTTCTGATGTTGCTTGGGGATTGCAAACAACTGCTCGTCGCGAGGGAGACAAGTGGATTATCAATGGCGCTAAACGCTGGATTGGTGGTGCTAATGTGGCAGATGTCATTCCAGTCTATGCGCGTGATGTTGAGACTGGTAAGCCAAGAGCCTTTATTGTTCGCAGAGATCAACCAGGTGTAGAAGTTTCTGTCATCCAAAATAAAATTGCCTTGCGCATTGTACCAAACTGCGATATTACTTTGACAGATGTTGTGGTGGAAGAGAGTGAACGTCTACAAAAAATCAATTCATTCAAAGATATCGCTCGTATTCTTTATACGACTAGAGCTGGAGTATCCTTCATGGCGACGGGTGCAATTGCGGGTGCCCTAGAAGCTACCTTGAAATATGTCAATGGTCGCGCGCAATTTGGCAAGAAGTTGTCTCAATTTCAATTGACTCAACAAAAGCTAGCTAAGATGAAATCCAACCTTACGACAGCAATGGCACTTTGTGCATCGATTGTTCGCCTGCAAGAAAAAGGTGATTACAATGAAGTGGCAACCTCTATCGGTAAATTGAATAATGCTGAAATGTTGCGCGAAGCCGTTGCACTTGGTCGTTCAGCTTGCGGTGGTAATGGTATTGTAGCTGATTACGATATTGCCCGCTTCTTTGCAGATGCTGAAGCAATCTATACTTATGAAGGTACGCATGAAATGAACTCTTTGATTGTCGGACGTTCACTGACAGGCGAAGCTGCCTTCAACTAATCCTATCAATTGGATACCAAGATTATTTCTCCTTCATTTACAAAGTCTAGTTATTGGTCTACCTCTTCATCACTAACTACCATTTTTCTAAATCAATAACTAGTCGGAGGTTGGTTCTGCCAGCCTCCTGTTTATATAATATTAGGTTAGAAAGGTAAAATATGTATAAAACTATAGAATTAGACATTCATGATTCTATTGCGACAATCTCGCTGAATCGGCCGGGATTCGGTAATTCATTTGATAAAACAATGTTTGAAGAGACAATCCAAACATTTCATAATTTGGCAGACGATGAAAGAGTGAAAATCATCATCTTACGCGCAAATGGAAAAATTTTTTCTGGTGGAGGTGACATAAACAAATTTAATAAGCTACTTGAAACTCGGGAGCCGTTTGACTTGAATCACACTCTGAATCCTGGTCGATTAGTTATGGCAATCCGTAATAATCCTAAGCCTGTTATTGCTGTCGTACAAGGTTCAGCGGCTGGAGCAGGATTTGGGCTAGCGATGGCTTGTGACTACCGTATCATTGGAAAGAAAACCAAGTTAGTTCCAGCCTTTAATGGTATCGGTTTACCCGGAGATAATGGACTATTTTATCTCTTGGGCAAACAAATAGGACCATCAAAACTATTTCAATATTTTACAACGAATCAGATTATCCGTGCAGAAGAAGCTATGGATTTAGGAATTATCACTAAATCTGTAGATGATGAGCATTTGGATAAAGAAGCACTAGATTTTGCTAACTTCCTATTGAATACGCCTCTTAAAGTCCTTTCAATTCAAAAAGATTGGCTCAATCGATTCTTCTATCCTGATTTGGAAGCTGCTCTCGAATTAGAAGCTATGCAGACCCATTTGTCTTCTAAGGAACAGGCTCTGTTTGAAGCAGTAGGAGCCTTTTTACGCAAGGAAAAACCAGATTTTACAAGGGTCAATTAAACAAGGAAAAAGAGGCTGGGCAGAAAGTCCAGCCTCGCTTCTCAGAGTTTGTGTCAACATCTCAGCGCAGTGGTTGATTGGCAGATTTGCTTGTGTTTCACACTCCAAATCTGACCATTACGACTGTTGCGAACAAAGTTCGCTTTATCTCCAACCTCAAACTGTCTACCAGACAGTTTGAGCTGTGCGGGGGTGGGAGTGAAACAGTCTGGGGATAGACTGTTTCAGCTCAACAACTAGAAATAAAGACTTGTTGACGAACTTTTTTTAAACTGGTCGAGTTCTTTCCCACTCCCTTTACTTTTATATCATAATTTCTTCCAGTAGACCTTATAGAGGTAATACTGCAAGCTAGCAGCTAAGACCAGAACGAGTGTGAATATTCCCGAGCTAACATAGATTGGACCGATAGTGTTCGTCAGGATTGTTGCAATCACAAAGAGAATGGTTCCCAGAATCATGGTTGCAAAAATTGAGCCTGCAATCAACCACTGGCCAGCGCCGCGACCGAAGAGCTGATTAGAATTTTGCCAGTTAAGCATGAGGAGTCGCTGATCCCGCCAATAGAAAATCTGTCCAACTAAAATTGCTGTTACTAGGTTACCAATTGTAAAGGCGAGGGCCAAAATTGGGTTTACCTTGAGCAATGCGATTGCCAGGACCAAATAGAGCAAGGCTGGTGGCAGAAATTGGACTGCCGAGATAACCCAGAATTTCTGAATGGTAAACTGCTTAAAGTTGATAGGTAGTGTCTTGATAAAGTGATAATTTTCCTTTTCCAGCGACATGGCCACCCCAATAAAGGTTGTAGCCCCTGCAAACATACTGCCCAGAATAGCTCCAGCCAGCAGAAAAATACCGAAATAATCTACTCCGATTTGACTAAAGGAATTACCATCCATAAATTGTGAGAAACTTGGAAAGAGGGCCACACCCATGATAATTGGCTGCAGGAAGGATTGAACCAGGAGATTGCTGTCGTTAAGCGTAGCCAGGTGGTGTTTAACCAGGGCCTGCTTGAGATTGCTAGGAAGTTTGCCAGATTTTTTCCTGCTCTTCTTGCTGGAAATGGTATCAATGACCAGCATTTGATTGAAATAATTAGGAATAACTGTCTTGGTCGCATAGTAAATCAGACCTAGCATGACCAAGATTGGAAGAGCAAAATGTAGGAGCGTATCCAGCGACAAGGTCTTGCTGACTAGATAGTGGAAACCAACAAAGACCGGAATGGTCGGAAATTCCACAAAGCCATCTGTATCAAACGACCGTACTTGTTGGCTTTGGATGTACATCATGGCCCCAACAGAAATCAGGGACGCTCCAGTTGTCAAGATGGTTGAAATCAAGGTCTTACGAGGACTTTTTGTCAGAATAGTTCCAATAAAATGTACCATGATTAGGTTGACCACATTGACCAGGAGCCAGAGGATGGCAAAGGAAAGCAGGGCAAGTGGCAGCAGGGTCAGTCCTCCGATTTGATAATAGGTCACACCCAGTAGAGTCAGGTTGGGCATGAGGAAGGGCAGAACCATTCCTTGAGCCGACAGAACCTTGGCTACAAAAACTTCACTGGCTTTGACAGGTAGGGCCAGATAGAGTTTGGTGTCCTTGCTGTCATAGAAGACGGAGAAAAAACCTGTAAATCCATAAAGGATAGCCATGACCGTAAAGATTCCCAGCTGCATAGAGAAGAAGCCAACCGAGCGACTATAGTCAATTCCAAGGAAAAAGACAGTGTAGAGGACGGCAAAGCCCACTACCATAAATCCCTGTTGCCAGAGGATACTCTTGTAGGCTGAAAAGGAGGCATCCTTGCGCTTGCTTTGCTTTTTCTTGACCTGGGCCAGCAATTGCGGATTGGAGTTGAGGATATTGATTTTCACCAATTCCCAGATGACAGACTTGTTCATGCCTCCTCACCTACCTTTTCCTGCTGGCGGCCAGCCAATTCCAGGTAGATAGTTTCCAGGTCCTTATCAGGATACTGGGATTTTAATTCTTCCAGGCTACCTACGAAAATCAGACGACCCTTTCTCAGAATGCCAATGCGGTTACACAGTTGCTCAGCAACGGACAAAACGTGCGTTGAAAAGAGAACCGTATTGCCACCTCTGGCATGTTCCTTCATCATCTGCTTGAGGTCAAAGGAGGCTTGCGGATCCAGTCCAGTCAAGGGCTCATCCAAAATCCAAATATCTGGATTGGGTATCAGAGCGCCGATAATAATGGTTTTCTGCCGCATACCGTGGGAGAAACTATCGATAGGCTCGTGCTGGCGGGCGGTCATGTCGAAAATAGTTGACAGGGTCCCGATGCGCTGGTCTACGTCCTCCTTCGGCACGTCATAGACCTTGCCGAGGAAGTGCCAGTATTCAAATGCTGTCAGATTGAGGAAGATATCTGGCGAGTCTGGAACGTAGGCAATCCGCTTTTTAATCTCATCCCGATGCTCAGCCAGAGTTAGATTGTCCACCAAAATATGACCTTCCGTCGCCTCAATAATGGAGGTCAGCAGGCTAATGGTCGTGGTTTTTCCGGCACCGTTGTGGCCAATCAGCCCAAAAATTTCACCCGATTCAATGGTCAAATTTAAGTCATCCAAGGCAAGATTATCACCATAAGCCTTGGTAATGTGGTCGAATGTAATCATAAGTTCCTCCTTAATCGTTCAAATAATATATAGACTTATTATACTACTGTCTTAGGACAAAAACAAGAGTTTTTAGAGGGAAAATGTAAAAAAATCACATTTTTTCTTTATGAAATTTTTGATCAAAACTGCTATACTAGACCTATGAACGATACCATTAAACACAAGTTGGAGCTGCTGCCGGATAGTCCGGGTTGTTACCTCCACAAAAATAAGTACGGAAAAATTATCTATGTAGGCAAGGCCAAAAACCTGCGCAATCGGGTTCGGTCTTATTTTCGTGGTGCCCATGATACCAAGACAGAGGCCTTAGTAGCTGAAATTGCCGATTTTGAATTCATCGTGACCGATTCCAATATCGAGGCCCTCTTGCTGGAAATTAATCTGATTCAGGAAAACAAGCCTCGCTATAACATCATGCTAAAGGATGACAAGTCTTATCCATTTATCAAGATTACCAAGGAACGTCATCCACGGCTGATGATTACACGGCATATAAAAAAGGATGGCGGTCAGTATTTTGGTCCCTATCCTGATGTCGGAGCTGCCAATCAGACCCTCAAGTTGTTGGATCGACTCTATCCATTTCGCAAGTGTAAATTACCTGAAAATCAGTTCTGTCTCTATTATCATTTGAGACAATGTTTGGCGCATGGCGACAATATGCCAAGTATTGCTGACTATGATAGGATGGCCAAGGAAGTAGCCCAGTTCTTGACAGGGCATGATGATAAGATTATCACTGATTTGCAGGAAAAGATGAAGGTGGCGGCTGTCAATCTGGAATTCGAGCGTGCTGCGGAATACCGTGATCTCCTCCAATCCATTGCCACCTTGCGGACCAAGCAACGGGTCATGGCCCATGACCTGCAAAACCGTGATGTCTTTGGCTACTATGTAGACAAGGGCTGGATGTGTGTACAGGTTTTCTTTGTTCGGCAGGGAAAACTGATTGAGCGGAATGTCAATCTCTTTCCTTACTATAATGATGCGGATGAAGACTTTTTGACCTATATCGGTCAGTTTTACAGGGACCAGCAACATTTAATACCGTCTGAGGTTTTGATACCGCAGGATATTGACCAAGAAGCCGTAGAAGCTCTGGTAGATACCAAGGTCATCAAGCCTCAGCGTGGGGAGAAGAAGCAACTCATAGCTCTGGCCACCAAGAATGCGCGTGTTAGTCTGGAGCAGAAGTTTAATCTATTGGAGAAAAATCTGGAGAAGACCTACGGTGCTGTGGAGAATATCGGTCAGCTTTTGGGGATTCCGACGCCGGTTCGTATCGAGGCTTTTGATAACTCCAACATCATGGGAACCAGTCCTGTGTCGGCCATAGTGGTCTTTGAAAATGGGGTGCCCAATAAGAAGGAGTACCGCAAGTACAAGATTAAGACAGTTGAGGGGCCGGATGACTATGCCTCTATGCGGGAAGTCTTGCGCCGCCGTTATAGTCGCGTCCTCAGAGAAGGCTTGGTGCCACCCGATTTGATTATCATTGATGGTGGTCAGGGGCAGGTCAATGTCGCCAAGCAGGTTATCGAGCAGGAGCTAGGCATGTCCATTCCCATTGCAGGTTTGCAGAAGAATGACAAGCACCAGACCCACGAATTGCTGTTTGGAAATCCGCTTGAAGTGGTTGAACTGCCTCGTAACTCGCAAGAATTTTTCCTCCTGCAACGCATTCAGGACGAGGTACACCGCTTTGCCATTGAGTTTCACCGTCAGGTTCGTTCGAAAAATTCTTTCTCTTCAAAATTGGATGGTATTGAGGGCTTAGGACCAAAGCGCAAGCAGGCTCTGATGAAACATTTCAAATCCATTGGCAATATCCAAGCAGCAAACATACAAGAAATCGCCGAAGCAGGTGTGCCTTATAAGGTAGCGGAGAAGGTCAAGGAGAAGTTGAACAATGAAAATTGAACGCTCTGCCATTTTATGGTAAAATAAAGGATAATGACTGTAGAAGGAGAAAGCAATGGCTTTTGGAGAAGAAAAACACAAGAAAACTTTATTTGAACGCTTTACATTATTGATTGTTATTATTATGGTGATTGCCACGATTGCTGGTTTAATTTTCCCTGCAATCAATGCATTAATGAACTAAAAGGCGCTTTTTAGCGTCTTTTTCAGAGAAAGATTAGGTAGATTATGAGTATGTTTTTAGATACTGCCAAGATTAAGGTCAAGGCAGGTAAGGGTGGCGACGGGATGGTTGCCTTCCGTCGTGAAAAATACGTTCCCAACGGCGGTCCGTGGGGTGGTGACGGTGGTCATGGCGGTCACGTTATTTTCAAGGTAGACGAAGGCTTGCGTACCCTCATGGATTTTCGTTACAACCGCATTTTCAAGGCGGATGCCGGTGAAAAAGGTATGACCAAGGGCATGCACGGTCGTGGTGCGGAAGATTTGATTGTGCGCGTGCCGCAGGGAACAACCGTTCGTGATGCGGAGACTGGCAAGGTTATCACTGACTTGGTGGAGCACGGTCAGGAGTTCGTCATTGCCCACGGTGGTCGTGGTGGCCGTGGAAATATCCGCTTTGCCACGCCGAAAAATCCTGCGCCTGAAATTGCTGAGAATGGTGAACCAGGTGAGGAACGCAATCTGGAATTAGAACTAAAAGTTCTGGCGGACGTTGGTCTGGTTGGTTTCCCATCTGTTGGGAAATCCACTCTCCTCAGCGTTATTACAGCTGCCAAGCCAAAAATTGGTGCCTACCATTTTACAACCATTGTACCGAATTTGGGAATGGTGCGAACTAAATCAGGCGAATCCTTTGCGGTTGCCGATCTGCCAGGCTTGATTGAGGGAGCTAGTCAAGGTGTCGGCCTGGGGACGCAATTCCTCCGTCATATTGAACGGACGCGTGTTATCTTGCACGTTCTGGACATGTCAGCCAGCGAAGGCCGTGATCCCTATGAAGACTATGTGGCCATTAACAATGAATTGGAAACCTACAATCTTCGTCTCATGGAACGTCCGCAGATTATTGTTGCCAATAAGATGGACATGCCAGATGCGGAAGAGAATTTGAAAGAATTCAAGAAGAAGCTGGTAGCCAACTATGACGAGTTTGACGAACTGCCACAGATTTTCCCAATTTCAGGAATTGCCCACCAAGGTTTGGAAAATCTCTTGGAGGCAACAGCAGAATTGCTAGAGAAAACGCCAGAATTCTTGCTTTATGATGAATCAGATTTCCAAGAAGAAGAGGCTTATTATGGCTTTAACCCAGACGAGCCAGAATTTGACATCAGCCGTGCAGATGATGCTAGCTGGATTCTGTCTGGTGACAAGCTTGAAAAACTCTTCACCATGACCAACTTTGATCGTGACGAATCTGTCATGAAATTCGCCCGTCAGTTGCGTGGAATGGGTGTTGATGAAGCCCTCCGTGCGCGCGGTGCCAAGGACGGTGACACTGTCCGCATCGGTAAATTTGAATTTGAATTTGTTGATTAACGTAGCAGTTTGGCTGCAAGTTAACTTGCTAGTCAAACTACGCCAAGTCCTATGGGATCTTGGCTAGCTACCTTACTAACTACACCCAAATGGTAGTATCGCCCATTTGGGTTCCGTGTCGTAACCTGTTTAGTGGACTTTTTCAGCTGGTCTCCCAGAAACTGGACGGGACCATAAGACTGAGTGTCCCGCTATTATTCAATAATCATCAACCTGAGCTTGTGTTTCAGGACTACATTTTATTCCTCAAGGAGGTATGCAATGGGTGATAAACCAATATCCTTCAAGGATAAGGATGGAAATTTTGTTTCGGCAGCCGATGTTTGGAATGCTGAAAAATTAGAAGAGCTTTTCAATAAACTCAACCCCAATCGTAAATTTCGTTTGGAACGCGAGCGATTGGCCAAGGAAACTACGGAATCATAAAATACTACCTGCCAATACCTGTTGGTAGGTTGTTTCTTACTTTTATTTTTGTAAATTTTCTTGAAAATACTCCAACATATAAAGAAAACTTATAGGATATTTTCACAGTTCCGTTTTACATTTTCTATGTCGTGTGATACTATTGGTTCATTCCAATGGAAAGTTAAGGTATAAACAATGACATCAACATTCAATCAAATCTCTGAAACTAATCGTTCAGAATTTATCCAACGTCTATTTGACACAAATATGACAAATGAAGAAGTTGCGCCTCTTTTGTCTCTGACTGAGGAAGAAGTTGCTGTTTTGCGTTTGCAAACTGCATAAGAAATATTAAAATCATACCTTACATAGCTTTTATCAAATTTATTGGAAAAAGATGATATTATGATGAAAAATTATGCAGTTTTCTATTGACAAAAGTCTTGAAAACAGGTATGATAGTTACAAAATAAACAGTGAAAGGAAACAAGCTATGCTGAAAATGGGTCGCATGACTATGCTTGTTCATACTTATTTCTACGGCTATTTTAGATAGTGTTTGTAGACATGGTAGACATGGATGCAAACACAAAATCGTAAGGTTTGTATCTATGTGGCTGTAGTTGTTTTGACCTGTGCCCATAGATGATACATCTAAACGGCACGCAGCATTCATCTTGTTTTCAAAATGCAGTTGAATAGTGTGGACCGTTTAGAGTGATTCTAGACGGTCTTTTTCTGGTTTGATTGCTTCATTGTATAATTATTAAAAGGAGATAAATCATGAGATTTAAAAAGTTGATTCTTAGTTCAGTGGCAGTTTTATCTGCCGTGACTCTTGCTGCTTGTAGCGCAAATGGTTCAGATGACCAGACGACAAAAGTCGGCATTATCCAATACGCAGAGCATGAGGCTTTGACCGGTGCACGGAAGGGCTTTGTGGAGGCACTTGCTGCAGCGGGTTATAAGGAAGGTGAAAACCTGACCATTGACCTGCAAAATTCGCAAGGTGACCAAGCTAACTTGCAGACCATGGTCGAGCAATTGGCTGGGAAGAATGACCTCAACTTTGCTATTGCAACACCAGCAGCTCAGGCTATGTTGAATGCTGACAGTGAGACTCCGAGCGTCTTTACAGCTGTTACAGATCCTGTTGAGGCAGGTTTGGTTGAGTCGCTTGATGCACCCGGTGGAAGTATGACGGGTTCGATAGACGCGACGGATGTAGAAGGGCAGATTGATATGTTGCTCAAAGTCGTACCGTCAGCGAAAACAGTTGGTATTTTTTACAATTCAAGCGAAGTGAATTCAGAAGTACAGGCTGAGCAAGCTAAGAAAGCTTTGGAGGCCAAGGGGGTTAAGGTTGAAGTCGCAACTGTTACGACAACCAATGATGTGCAACAGGCTATTACTTCATTAGCTGGTAAGGTCGATGCCATTTACCTGCCGACGGATAATACCGTAGCGTCAACTGCGTCAACTATTGGTGAGGTGCTCAAGGAGGCAAAAGTTCCGTCTATCGGAAGTGATGCTGCTTACTTGGAAGGGGTTCTCTTCACTTACGGTGTGGATTACCATGCAATCGGTGTTCAGGCAGGTGAATTGGCTGCCAAAATCTTGGATGGAGAAAAACCAGCTGATTTGCCTGTTCAAAAACCACAAACTGCAGCTATCGCTATCAACGAAGAAATGGCTGTAGCAGTAGGGATTGACCCAGAAACCATTAAAGCATTAGAAAAGTAAAAACGTGTAAGGTAGGGAAGAGAGAATGAAATTAGTAAAAAAATTGACAAGTGTAACCTTGCTGGGTGCAGGCTTGCTGGTTTTGGTAGCTTGTTCATCTGGCTCGGAGGAAAAATCGGCAGAAGGTGCCGTTAAGGTTGGTGTCCTTCAGTACATGGAACATGAATCTTTGACGGCGGCACGCGAAGGATTTGTGGCAGAACTGGCTGATAATGGCTACAAAGAGGGTGACAAATTGGCCTTGGATTACCAAAATGCTCAGGGTGATCAGGCCAACTTGCAAACTATTTCAGAGCAATTGATTGACGGTAATGACCTTGTCTTGGCCATTGCAACACCGGCAGCGCAAAGTTTGGCAACGGTATCGACTGAAACACCGATTTTATTTGCTGCGGTGACGGATCCGATTTCAGCAGACTTGGTGGAAAGCCTTGAAAAGCCGGGTGGATTGTTGACAGGTACTTCTGATCAGGCTCCAATTGATAAACAGGTTGAATTGTTGGGTCAAGCAGTTCCAGATGCTAAAACAGTCGGCATTCTGTACACGACGAGCGAACGCAATTCGGAAGTCCAAGTAGAACAAGCTGAGAAATTGCTCAAGGAGGCTGGCTACAAGGTTGTACTGAAAGGAATTACCAGCTCCAACGAAGTACAAGATGCGACAACGAGCTTGATGAAGGATGTGGATGCTGTATTTGTGCCAACGGACAATACTGTTGCTGCGACCATGTCTATGATTGGTGAATTGTCAGCTGAGCACAAGGTTCCAGTTATCGGTGGTTCAACAGACATGGTTGACCAAGGTGGTCTTTTGACATACGGTACCAACTATGAGGCGCTTGGACGTCAGACAGCCAAAATGGCCATTAAGATTATCGAAGGCGAGAAAGTTACCGAGGTTCCTGTAGAATATCCAGAAGCGGTCAATCTTCATGTCAATGAAGAAATGGCGCAAAAACTGGGAATTGACACCTCAAAACTATCCGTTTCTGAGTAAAAAATGGGAGCATGACAGGACCTAGCATCGCTAGTCCGTTGTCATGCCCCCGCACAGTTGATTAGGGCAGGTTCGGAGCGCAAATCGCAAGTTGTTATGGCTTGCTAAGCAATCCTTATCTCCAACCTTTCACAGTTCCCCAAACTGTGAAAGCCAATCAACCACTGCGCTGAGATGTTGTATGAATAGAAGTGGGTGCTCAGCGCTTATTTAACATGAAACTTTTAAGGAGAAAATTGTGGATATAATTTTATCAAGTATATCGCAAGGGCTACTGTGGTCCATTATGGCGATAGGTGTTTACTTGACGTTTAGAATTTTAGATATTGCTGATTTGACGGCAGAAGGTGCCTATCCTCTGGGTGCTGCAGTTTGTGCGACAGGGATTGTCAATGGGCTAAATCCTCTTGTATCGACCTTCCTTGCCTTATTTGCAGGTATGATTGCAGGCTTGGTTTCTGGGCTTTTGCATACTAAAATGAAAATTCCAGCCCTGTTGACAGGTATCGTGACCTTGACAGGTTTATATTCGATTAACCTGAAAATCCTCGGCAAAGCCAACGTTGCTCTCTTGAAACAAGTGACCTTGGTGACGCAATTGCAGGACTTAGGCTTGTCTAAGATAAATGCGGTTCTCTTGATTGGTGCGGTTTTTGTTATGGCAGTCATTCTGCTGTTGACGCTCTTGTTCAACACGCAAATTGGTCTGGCCATTCGTTCGACAGGGGACAATATTCCCATGAGTGAGGCCAACGGTATCAATGTGGACAAGATGAAGATTTACGGCTACATGTTGTCCAATGGTCTGATAGCTCTCTGTGGTGCGCTTTTGACCCAAAACAATGGCTATGCGGATTTGAACTCTGGAACAGGAACCATTGTTATCGGATTGGCATCGGTGATTATCGCAGAAGTTGTTTTGCGGAACTTGCGTTTGGGATGGCGTCTGGTATCTGTGGCTCTGGGTTCGGTTATCTATCGCTTGATTATCCTTGCGATTTTGGAAATTCCGGGCATGGATGCGGACCTTGTCAAACTCTTCTCAGCGATTTTGTTGGCAGTTGTCCTGTATGTGCCAGAATTGCAGAAGAAGCTCAATATTCGCCGTCCAAAATTAAACGGAACTGCATAGGAGGTTCAGATGAGTACAATTTTATCAATACAAAATATTCATAAGACCTTCGAGGCGGGTACAGTCAATGAGAACCATGTTCTGCGTGGTCTGTCGCTTGATGTTCAAGAAGGTGATTTTATTTCCATCATCGGTGGTAATGGAGCAGGGAAGTCAACGTTCATGAATTCACTTGCTGGTGCTTTGACGGTGGATTCTGGCGACATTTTGCTGGAAGGCAAGTCCATTAAGCATGTGCCAGCAGCTAAGCGTTCAAAAGACATTAGTCGTGTTTTCCAAGATCCGAAAATGGGAACTGCTTCTCGTTTGACCATTGAGGAAAATATGGCCATTGCCTACCGTCGTGGATTGTCTCGTGGCCTGGGTTGGGGTGTCAAAGAAAGTGAACGCGCTATCTTTAAAGAAGCTCTCAAAGAACTTGGTCTTGGACTTGAAAATCGGATGAAGGTCGACACGCAATTCCTATCGGGTGGTCAACGTCAAGCCTTGACACTCATGATGGCATCGCTGGTTAAGCCCAAAGTCCTACTTTTGGATGAGCATACGGCGGCCCTCGATCCTAAGACCAGTGATATGGTGATGGACTTGACCAAGAAAATTGTTGAAGGTCAAAAATTGACAGCCCTCATGATTACCCACAATATGGAGAATGCCATCCAGTACGGAAATCGTCTGGTCATGCTCCATCGTGGACAGATTGTTGTCGATGTCCAAGGTGAGGAGAAGAAGAACCTGACCGTGCAGCACCTCATGGACCTCTTCTATAAAAACAGCGGTGAAAAGATAGCTGATGACGAAATGATTTTGTAAAGACAGAAAAATGAGGTTGGGCATAAAGTCCAACCTCATTTTTTTTTTGATTAGCAAAAACATATTGACGCAGTGGTTGATTGGCTTTCACAGTTTGGAGAACTGTGAAAGGTTGGATTGCGTAGCCAACCTCATTTCGTTCGCGTTTGACGCTCCTAACCAGGCCTAATCAACTGTTCGTCTTCCCACTCCCATTTTTTAGTTTCTCAGAAATTCTTTCATTTCTTCAATGGGGATTTGGTGAATGGCTGCCTGTCCTAATGTTGGGACAATAACCAGCTTGATGGATTTGCCGCGGGCTTTCTTGTCGCGAGTCAAGGCTGCGTAAAGTTCCTCACTATTCCAAGGTTGATAGCTGGTCGGTAGTCCAAATTTTTTGCACATAGCCATAATTTGATCCGTAATGCCAGCAGGCATGAGGCCTTTTTCTTCAGCAACGCGTGATAGCTGGACCATTCCGATGGCAACAGCCTCACCATGCATGACTTGACCGTAACCAGCAGTAGCTTCGATAGCGTGACCAATGGTATGACCAAAGTTCAGATAGAGGCGGACACCATTATCCAATTCATCCTCGACAACGACCTTGCGCTTAACGTTACAAGAACGGTAGATGATGGTTTCAGCATTGGCCAAAATACTCTCGGTAGAACCATCCATGTCTGACAAGAGGTCCCAGAGTTCGACATCATCAATCAAACCGTATTTGACAACCTCGCCCATGCCCTCAATCAATTCACGTTTGCCCAAGGTTTCTAGGGTGTTAGGGTCAATGAGAACGCCATCAGGTTGGCAGAAGGTACCGACCATGTTTTTGGCAAAGGGAGTGTTGACACCCGTTTTGCCCCCGATAGACGAATCAACCTGAGCGGTCAGGCTAGTTGGGACTTGGAGGAAATGAATGCCCCGCATATAGGTTGAGGCCACAAAGCCAGCCAAATCACCTACGACACCGCCACCAAGGGCTAAGATGCCGTCACTTCGGGTCATGCCTTCCTGAACAAGAAACTCATAGGCTTGGTTGACCGTGTCCAGATTTTTGGATGCTTCACCTTCTGGAAAGGCAAATGTGATGGTTTCAAAACCAGCTTTTTCAAGACTAGCTCTGGCCGTTTCCAGATAGAGTGAGGCAACATGGTCATCCGTAATAATCGCAATTTTTTGTGGCTTCCAGAGTGAGCTTGCCCAAGCACCGACCTGCGCTAAGCTTCCTTTTTCGATGAGAATATCGTAGGGATTTTGGGGAAGATTGACAGTTAGTTTCATGCTGAGTCCTCTCTAGTTGATGTCATATTTTTCGACTAATTGTTTCCAAATCAAGTCCGTCGGCATTTCTTTGCCTGTCCAAGACTCAAAAGCCTCAGCAGCTTGAAAGAGTAACATACCTAGACCATTGATGCTTGGAATGCCTTGTTCCTTGGCGAGTTTGAGTAAGGGCGTCTCAAAAGGTTGGTAAATCACATCTGCCACTAAACTGTTTTTTGGAAATGCAATGGTTTCCTGAATTGGCAGAGACTGACCATCCATGCCGACGCTGGTTCCGTTGACGAGCAAGTCAGACTTTGTAACATGCTCCTGAACCAAGTCCTGGTTGTCAATCGGCAATACCTGAATGGAGCAACAGGTTGCTTGGGCAATACGGTCAGCAGTAGTTTGTGTTCTGTCCAGACTTTGTTGGCGACAGAAAATGCTGATTTCCTTGGCACTGTCCAAAGCAGCTTGGGCAATAATAGCCGTAGAAGCACCGCCTCCGCCCAGAATGGTGAGACTTTTGTTTGCCACATGGAAATTCAGTTGTTTTTCCAAACTCTTAAAAAATCCGATGCCGTCTGTATTATGTCCAATCAATTGGCCATGGCGGTGAATGACCGTATTGACCGCGCCGATTAAGCGAGCAGACTCTGTCAATTCGTCTAGGTAGGGAATAACCGCTTGCTTGTATGGCATGGACAGATTGATACCAAACATGTCGTAGCGCTTAATGTTCTCAAGTGTGACTGGCAGGTCCTGCTCAGCTATTTCCCAAGCGACGTAGACCCCATTGACCCCAGTTTCTTCAAAGGCAAGATTGTGAATGAAGGGAGAAATGGAGTGTTTAATGGGTTTGGCTACCACAGCAGCCAGACGCGTATAGCCGTCAATCGTCATGTGAGACCTCCCAAATGTATCAGTAGATTAGAGGGTTTCATGGATTTCACGAATCAGTGCTTCAGTTTTATCCCAACCAAGGCAAGGGTCGGTAATGGATTTACCAAAGGTTTCTGGGCTATCCTGACGACCGTCTTCTAAGTAGGATTCAATCATAAAGCCACGAACATACTTGCGAATATCGTTGTTCCAATCGCGGTTAATCAGGGTTTGGCGGACGATACGGATTTGTTCCAGATAATTTTTACCAGAATTGTCATGGTTGGTGTCGATGACGATAAAAGGATTTTTGAGACCAAAGTTCTGGAATTGTTTGATAGTTTTTAAGAGAATATCGTAGTAGTAATTGGGTTCGTTGATGCCTTGTTCTGTGCTAGCACCACGAAGAATAGCATGGGCCAGCGGATTGCCGTCTGTATCGACTTCCGCATCGCGGTAGATGAAATTCTGCTTGTTTTGCGCCGCGTAAATGGCGTTGAACATAACGGTCAGATTACCAGAAGTTGGATTTTTCATCCCGGTCGGCATGTCAATACCAGAGGCGACAAAGCGGTGCTCCTGATCTTCGACTGAACGTGCTCCGATGGCATGGTAGGACACCAAGTCCTCAACCAAGGGGAAATTAGCCGAGTAAAGCATTTCATCCGCAGTGGTCAAGCCGGTTTCTGTGATGACACGGTAGTGCAAATTGCGCACGGCTGCAATACCGTTAATCAAATCAGGCAATTTTGAGGTATCTGGCTGGTGAACCAGTCCCTTGTAGCCTTCGCCATTGGTACGGGGCTTAGCCGTATAAACCCGCATGACCATGAAAATCTTATCTTTGACCTCGTCTTGCAATTTAGACAGCCGGCGGGCATATTCCAAAACGGCCTCTTCGTTATCCGAAGAACATGGGCCGATGACCAATAAGAGGCGGTCATCCTCACCTCGGATGACTTTTTTTAGTTCCTCGTCACGTTTTTCTTTGGCAACTAGGAAGTCTCCTTCTAGTTTAGACAATTCTTTAACTTGTTCAATGTTGATGCGAGTGCTGCGCTGATGAATTCCCATAGCTTGTTTCCTATCTATTTATCTGTTGTAAATTTCTCGAATGAGTTCCTCAGTTTTGTCCCAACCAAGGCAAGGGTCGGTAATGGATTTTCCGTAGACTTCGGCGTTGTCCTGACGTCCATCTTCAAGATAGGACTCAATCATGAAACCACGGACATAGTCACGGATTTCTTGGTTCCAATCACGGTTAATCAGGGTTTGACGGACAATGCGGATTTGTTCCAAATAATTTTTACCAGAATTATCGTGGTTGGTATCAATGATAATAAATGGATTAGCCAAACCGAATTGTTTGTAGAGGTCAATGGTTTCCAAGAGATTATCGTAGTAGTAGTTTGGCAGGTATTTGCCACTTTCTGTCACTGCACCACGCAGGATAACATGAGCCAGCGGATTTCCAGATGTTTCAACCTCTGTGTTGTTGAAGAGGAAGGACTGCTTTTTCTGAGCCGCGAAAATACCGTTAAACATGACCTTGAGGTTACCAGATGTAGGGTTTTTCAAGCCAGTTGGCACATCAATTCCAGACGCCACAAAACGGTGTTGCTGATTTTCAACCGAACGGGCACCAACGGCAATATAAGATACCAAATCATCAACAAGTGGCAGGTTTTCGGGATAAAGCATCTCGTCGGCCGTCGTCAAACCAGTCTCGGTAATGACACGGTAGTGGAGGTTGCGGACAGCCTTGATACCGTTGATGAGACTAGGTGCTGCATCGGTCTTGGGCTGGTGCATGAGACCCTTGTAGCCGTCGCCGTTGGTACGGGGCTTAGCCGTGTAGACACGCATGACCATAAAGATTTTGTCCTTGACTTCTTCTTGAAGCTTGGCTAAACGATGAGCATAGTCTAGAACAGCCTCTTCATTGTCAGAAGAGCAAGGTCCGATGACCAAGAGCAGACGGTCGTCCTCGCCTTTTAAAATAGCCTCTAACTCACGGTCGCGCGCTCCTTTTTTGTCTAAGGTTTCTGGGGATAATTTTGAATGGTCTCTTACATCCTGAATATCAATTTTTTCGCTAATTGGTGTAAACACTAGATAATCTCCTTGATTGATAAAATTTCTTTTTATTATACCATGAAAGCAGCTATTATTAAAACCATATCTATGTTTTTTGAAAAATTTACAGTAAATTCTGAAAATTTTATCAAATATAGGTATTTTCAAAGATAAAATGGCATAAAAATCTGAAAATATTCTGCAAATGTGGTAGAATGAAAGGGAAACTATGTGAGGTATGGAAATGAAATTAAGAACAAATGCAAGAGCCTTAGAAGGTACGATACGCGTTCCGGGTGATAAATCCATCAGCCACCGTTCCATTATTTTTGGATCCTTGGCAAAAGGCGTAACTCGTGTTCATGATATTTTGCGTGGTGAGGATGTCCTCTCGACCATGCAGGTTTTTCGTGATTTAGGCGTGACGATTGAGGATAATGGGGATGTGGTCGAGGTTCACGGTGTTGGCTTTGACGGCTTGCAGGCTCCTAAAAATGACCTTGATATGGGGAATTCAGGGACATCTATTCGTTTGATTTCAGGTGTCTTGGCTGGTCAAGAGTTTGAAGCGACCATGTTTGGCGATGATTCGCTGTCAAAACGTCCTATGGATCGTGTGACGGTGCCGCTCAGCCAAATGGGTGTAACCGTTTCTGGTCAGACAGACCGTGATTTGCCACCTTTGACCATCAAAGGTACCAAGTCCCTCAAGCCGATTTCCTATCAATTACCAGTAGCATCTGCTCAGGTAAAATCTGCTCTCTTATTTGCAGCTTTGCAGGCAGAAGGTGAGTCTGTTATTATCGAAAAAGAAATCACTCGTAACCACACGGAGGACATGATTGTCCAATTTGGCGGTCATTTGTCTGTTGATGGCAAGGAAATCCGTATCACAGGTGGGCAGGAATTTACAGCGCAAGAAATTGTTGTCCCTGGTGATATTTCCAGTGCGGCCTTCTGGTTGGTGGCTGGACTGGTTGTGCCTGGTTCAAAAATTACCCTTGAAAACGTCGGCATCAATGAAACACGGACGGGGATTTTGGACGTCATCAAGGCTATGGGTGGCAAGATGACCTTGTCCAATGTGGATGAGATTGCCAAATCAGCGACCATTACGGTTGAGTATTCTAGCTTGCAGGGAACGGAGATTGCTGGTGATTTGATTCCGCGCTTGATTGACGAATTGCCGATTATTGCTCTCTTGGCGACGCAAGCCAATGGCACAACCATTATTCGCGATGCTGAGGAGTTGAAGGTTAAGGAAACAGACCGTATTCAAGTGGTGGCAGATGCCTTGAATAGCATGGGGGCTAAGATTGAGCCGACTGCTGACGGTATGATTATCGAGGGCCCAACGCCTTTGCACGGTGCGACGGTTAATACCTTTGGCGACCACCGTATTGGTATGATGACAGCTATCGCAGCCCTCTTGGCTCAAGACGGCGATGTTGTCCTTGAGCGCGCTGAGGCCATCAATACCAGCTACCCAGCCTTCTTTGATCATCTTGAAAGTCTAGTAAAATAAGCTTAGTATGGAGGAGAGAGAATGCCAATCGTATTACTTGGTTTTATGGGAGTTGGAAAGACCACGACTGCTAAACTCTTGGATATGCCACTCTATGACATGGACCAGATTATTGAGGGACGAATTGGGATGTCCATTGCGGATTTCTTCCAATCAGAGGGTGAAGATGCCTTTCGCCAGTTGGAAACCCAAGTCTTGGAAGAGTTGATGGACTTGCCCAATGATTGCTTGGTTTCAACGGGTGGCGGTGTGGTCAAATCCGCCAAAAACAGGGAGGTTTTGCTCAAAAATAAACCCAACAATGTCCTCTTAACCGCCTCCTTTCCAGTAGCTTATGAGCGGATTAGTCAAGATTATCAGTCGCAACGTCCCTTATTTTTACAGCACAGCCGAGAGGAGTTTGAAGCCATTTACCAAGAACGAATGGCTTTATATGAAGGACTAGCTGACCTGGTCATTGACACAGACCAACTCAGTCCGGAACAAGTAGCAAGGAAGATTCTATGCAAGTAGCTTATTTGGGCCCGCGGGGGTCCTTTACTCACCAAGTTGCCCAGCAGGCCTTTCCGGAGGCGGATTTGCAGGCTTTTGGCACCATTACGGAGGTCGTCAAGGCCTATGAGACTGACTTGGTGACCTATTCGGTCATTCCGGTTGAGAATTCGATTGAAGGTAGTGTTCACGAGACCATTGACTACCTTTTTCATCAGGCGGAAATCCATGCGGTGGCAGAAGTGGTTCAGCCCATTGCCCAGCAATTGCTAGCGACAGCGCCTCATAAAGAAATTGAGGTCATCTATTCCCATCCGCAGGCCATTGCGCAGGGGAAAAAATATGTTCAGGAGCATTTTCCGAAGGCTCGTTTGGAATTGACAGCAAGCACTGCCTACGCAGCCCGATTTGTAGCGGAGCATGCGGATCAGCCTTTTGCGGCTATTGCACCGCACGCTGCGGCTGAAGAGTACGGCCTGCAGGTCATTGCCCAAGACATCCAAGAAATCGCGGAGAATTTTACTCGTTTTTGGATTTTGGGACATACTGCGCCTGAATTGGGATTGCGGAAAACAGATCGGAAGGTTTCTTTGGCCCTGACGCTGCCTGATAATCTGCCAGGTGCCCTCTATAAGGCTATGTCGGTCTTTTCGTGGAGAGGAATCGGTTTGACCAAGATTGAAAGTCGGCCGCTGAAAACGGCGCTGGGTGAGTATTTCTTTATTTTGGATATTGAGAATAATTCAGATAAATTAGTTGGCTATTCTTTGGAGGAATTGAAAAGTTTAGGGATTTTTTATAAGATTTTAGGAAATTATAAGGTTTATAGTGTGTAATAACCTTAGAAAGGAGTGAATATGGCGAAACATCCCTTATCACATCATGAAGAGCTACGCTTGGACTACCTGCGTAAAAATATTCACTACTTAAACGAGAAGGAAAAGACGGAGCTGGATTACTTAGAGTATCTTGAAAAGGGTGAGGAGCGAGTCATTGCGCCTTCGCCACTTGAGGAGGAGGCTTCTAATCTTCCAGAGTTTTCACTTGAAGATTCTTGGAGAGAGGTTGCGCCCCTTGTAGAGGAAGAGGATCTCTTACCAGCCTATCCGACCTTGAGTCGAAAAGAAAGGTTAAAAAAGTCTAAGAAAAATAAGGCGATTTCAGTAACTGAAGATAGTAGTAGTCAGCCACCCAAGAAACCTTTTTTCAAACGACTTTTAAGTTTTATCTTCTGGGGACTACTGATATTGCTGCTTGCCTTGGGCGCTATGTTTGTCAAAGGGATGATTAGCGTGGATAACAAACCTGCTACCGAACAATTTGCTGGTCAGGCGACACAGGATGGCATCAATATTTTAATCTTAGGAACAGATGGTCGAGTTGGACAAAGTACCGGTGAAACTCGAACGGATACTGTTATGGTCCTGAATGTCAATAATAGTAGCAATAAGATAAAACTTGTCAGCTTTATGCGGGATACGCTGGTTACTATCGGTGGAGAAGGTGACTACAAACTCAATTCTGCCTACACTTTTGGTGAGCAAAATGGTGGTCTTGGGGCTGAAAATATTCGGCAGGTTTTGAAGGAAAATTTTGATATTGATATTCAATACTATGCCCTTGTTGATTTTGCGAGTTTTGCATCTGCTATTGATACGCTCTTTCCATCGGGTGTGACCATTGATGCTCAATTTTCAACGATTGATGGTGAAACGGTGTCTTCTGTTGAAGCACCCAACGACCTGCGTCTGGAGGAAAATGCACCAGCTTATCAAACCATTCAGGTCGGTCCACAGCAGATGGACGGGAAAACCTTGCTCAACTATGCTCGTTTTCGTTCAGATGATGAAGGTGATTTTGGACGGACAAGGCGGCAACAAGAGGTTTTGGATGCAATTATCAGCCAAGCTCAGAATCCGACCAAATTATTCTCTGGTGCTGAGGCGCTTGGAAAAATTTACTCTATGACCTCTACCAATGTCCCACTAGCTTTTCCGTTGCTTCGTGGTCCAGGTATTTTGCTGGATGCACATAATGGAATTGAACGAGTAACCATACCAGAAAACCACGATTGGATTGATGAGTATGATAATTATGGTGGTATGGGACTAAAAATTGACTTCTATAAATACCAAGAAGTGCTGAGAGAACTGGGTCTAAGATAAGAATGCGCCAGTTTTCTTGTGAAATGTGCTATACTTAAAAGTGACTTCGGTCACTTTTTTCGTGACCTCATTTAGAAAGTAGAACAATGTTAGAAAAAAATCAAATTGTTGAAGTGGAAATTGTGGACCTGACCCACGAGGGTCAGGGAGTGGCCAAGTTGGACGGCTTTGTCTTTTTCGTGGACAATGCACTACCAGGTGAGCGTATCAAGATGAAAGTTCTAAAGCTAAAAAAGAATATAGGTTTTGGTAAGGTGGAAGAATGGCTGAGCTTCTCTGCTGACCGCAATCAAGACTTGGATTTAACCTATCTAAGAACGGGCATTGCTGACTTGGGGCATTTGAACTACTCTGCCCAATTAGCTTTCAAGAAGAAGCAGGTGGAAATGGCTCTGCGTAAGATTGCTGGAATTTCAGACATTGTGGTCGAAGATACGCAGGGGATGAGCACTCCTCTGGCCTACCGCAATAAGGCTGCGGTGCCCGTTCGTCGGGTCAACGGGCAGCTGGAGACGGGTTTTTTCCGGAAAAATTCCCATGATTTGGTGCCGATTGAGGATTTTTATATTCAAAACAAGGAAATTGATGCCTTGATTGTGGCAACGCGCGATTTACTCCGTAAGCTGGACCTCAAACCCTATGACGAGAAGGAGCAAACTGGGCTATTTCGCAATATTGTCGTACGACGCGGTCATTATACTGGGCAGATGATGCTGGTCTTGGTGACAACTCGTCCGAAAATTTTCCGTGTGGAGACCTTGATTGAGCGTTTGACAGAGGCTTTCCCAAATCTGATCTCTATTATTCAGAACATCAACGACCAGAATACCAATGCAATTTTCGGGCAAGAATTTCGCCTGCTTCATGGGTCGGAGAAAATTGTTGACCGGATGTTGGGTAATGAATTTGAAATCTCAGCGCCGTCTTTCTATCAGGTCAATACGGAAATGGCAGAGCTGCTCTACCAGACAGGGATTGAGTTTGCTGGTTTGTCAGCCGATGATGTCGTGATTGATGCCTATTCGGGAATTGGCACCATCGGTCTTTCCTTTGCCAAGCAGGTCAAGCATGTTTACGGTGTTGAAGTGGTAGAAAAAGCGGTGGCAGATAGCAAGAAAAATGCGACTCGAAATGGGATTAACAATGTGACCTACGTCTGCGATAGTGCTGAAAATGCCATGCAAAAATGGGTAGCTGATGGCATTAAGCCGACCGTGATTTTCGTGGATCCGCCACGGAAGGGCTTGACCGAGAGCTTTATCAAGGCCTCGGTGTCCGTTGCTCCTGAGAAGATTGTTTACATATCTTGTAATGTGGCGACCATGGCGCGTGATGTTAAGCTTTATGAGGAATTGGGATATAAACTGATTAAGGTACGACCGGTGGATCTTTTTCCGAATACGCATCATGTGGAGTGTGTTGCTCTGCTGGTAAAAGCCTAGAAACCTTTGAACGAAAGGGATAATGAAAAGCCTTGATTGCAAGGCTTTTGTTATGTGCTGGGGAAGTATTAGAGTGAGTAAATTTTTGGAGTAAGTAGAAGTGATAGCAAGAAATTTCCTTATTCTATTTCCATTTACCCTGTGGGTACGTGTTTGTTTCCATTGACAAGGAGTTTGAGGGAATAGAAACGTACCCACCTTTCAAAATCGCCTAAATAATCAATTGAAGTGTGAGTTCTGAAATTGATACAATAACACATAACGGTTTTAAATGAAGTTTATTATTTTTTTTGAAAAAATTCGCAAATTTTACTTTTTCTTGCGAATATAATAAGTGAAAGCAAATTGCTTACTTATTAATGATGAAGAGGAAAAGTAGAATGACAACTATATTTTTAACAAAAACAAACTGCACTAATTGTGGAAAACAAAGTATATTTGAACGATTTGATAGGGTTTATGCGGTGAAGACCCCCGACATTATTTCTGCTATTTTGGACTGGGATTTCTTTAAGTTTACCTGCCATAACTGTAACCATATGGTGCTAATTGATTACCCAACAGTCGTAGTAGATGAAGAACAAAAAACAATTATTCAATATTGTGCAGACGGTAATGTTGATGTGCTTTCTATGCAAATATGCTCTTTGATTTCTGAGGGTGTTGATCTCAGTGAGTATAGAATTCGAGTAGTTTCGGATATAGAGTCTTTCGTTGAGAAGGTACAGATTGTTTCAGCAGGGTATGATGATAGAGCAATTGAGCTTATGAAGTTTATGAATAGTCCTCTGGAGGATGGCGATATTCAGTTTAACTATGAGCATATGGTTTTCACCAAGGTTGGACAGGAAAGCTATCAGTTTATGTTTATTGATAACCAGATTGCAGTAGCATCTCTCGACTTTTCTCAAGAACAGTATGAGTACTACCTCGCTGATGTTGAAGACCTAGAAACGAATACATATTACATAGATTCTAGATGGGCGGAATCATTCTGTCGTACCAGTTTGGCATAAAATAATAAATTTATTTACAAGTATAAATGGCCTGATTTTTAGTTAGGTCATTTTTTATCTTCTAATTTAGAAAAACGTGGTTAATATATATAATTATTATGTAGATTTCTAGAAAGGAGGTAAAACCAATGGTAAGACGGAATTCTAAAATTACTCGTCAACAGAAGAAAATTCGAGATGCATTTGTATCTGAGAGAACTGTTGAAATTATTCCTGCAAAGCGGGAGTTCACTGATGTTAAGACTAAGAAGTTGCGTGTTGCTGCCTATTGTCGAGTAAGTACTTTTGACGAATCTCAGTCAGGTAGTTTTGAACTTCAAAAACAAACCTATACTGAAAGAATCAATAGTAACCCTGATTGGATAATGGCTGGAATCTATGCTGACCAGGGAGCTTCAGGAACATCAATCAAACGACGTGAACAATTCCAACAGATGCTTCATGATTGTAGATGTGGGAATATTGACTTGATAATCGTTAAGAGTGTTAGCAGGTTTGCTCGCAATCAGCTAGATTTTATTAGCATTTACCGAGAGTTGAAGGCGCTGTCCCCGCCTGTTGGAATATACATCGAAGATATAAATTTGAATACACTTGATACGAATAGTGAATTCATTCTTGGTATTATGGCCATAGTAGCTCAAGGTGAGAGTGAGCAAAAAAGTGCTTCAATTACATGGTCTGTAATTGAACGCTTTAAAAGAGGGATACCAATGATTCCTACCCATAACCTTCTGGGGTATACGAAAGACCAGTATGGTCGAGTAGTAATAGATGAGACAGAAGCAAAAATTGTTCGCCTAATATATGATTCGTACATTGAAGGTATGACTGCAAGTGAGATTGCTTCAACTTTAATGACCAATCATATACCAACAGTTACTGGCTTGGAGCGTTGGACAAGTTTAGCTGTCTATAATATTCTCAGGAACGAGAAATATAAAGGCGAAATCATCATGCAGAAGACATTTACTGTTGATTGTTTTAGTCATAAAACACGGAAAAATAATGGTGAAAAGCCAAAATATCGATTAAAAAATGGAATTCCCTCTATCATACCAGAATCAAGATGGGATTTAGTACAAGAATTACTCAAGCAACCTAGAAGAAAATCGAAATCTACTTCTGAGATATTTGTACCTAAACTCTACATCAAGAAACTCAAATCTGGTAAGTTGAGGGATTTTGTTGTACTTGATCCTAGTTGGAAGTCGGAAGACATTCACGAAGTTTTTAAATAAGAAAGAGGTAAATTATGCGTTTTAAAGATTTTAATCTTGAAGTTGTTAATGTTGAACGTTACTCATCAGATTATAGTATGACGGTGAACAAGAACTTTGTTACTTTTAGTAAAGGAATTGTCCAAGCTTTAGAATACCCAGCACATGTACTTGTTGCTTTTAATAAGGATACAAAGGTAATGGGTATACAAGTTTGTCGTGCAAAAACTAGAGGAGCATTTTCTTTTTCAAAACCTGTAGGGGAGCAAAAAGGTATTGTTCAGGTAGGTCATAAAAATTTAAAAGAAACACTCTTAACAATCATGAGTGAATGGAAATCTGATAAGCGTTATAGGGTAGAGGGGATTCACATTCCTGAAGATAAGGCTTTTGTTTTTGAATTGAAAGATTTTGAAGAACTATCTGATTTTCGTAAAAACGACAATAAATAGTACGGAATTAAGATAAAATTTATTGGTGGGAGTATAACTATATAAAGGTTGAAATAAGAGCTGTAAAATGTTATGATAAAAAGAGAAGGTAGATTGAGGTATGGATAATGAAGATAAAGCACTTCGTCATAGCCTTCAAATCAGGTTGCAAAATGGAATCATGAGATACATTTGATTATTTTTGTATTGAATACATCGTTTTGTAGTGTTATTCTATAGGTTGATATAAATAAATATGTAGGAGGAACCGAAACTATGACAGCATCAATGCGTATTAGATAAGTTGGCAATAAAAAAGGCAGAATCTATTCCAATGATAGGCTTTTTTGTTGTGCTTATTTATACGATATTGAGCATTCATTAGTTGAGGTGAGGATATAGGTTATTTAACTATACCTTTATTTAACTATGTCTTTAATATGAATGTTTCCAGATTGTATGTATGCAGACCAAAAGCCACATTGTGGATTTTGGCCTGCATTTTTTATTGCCTAGAATACTATTTAAAAAAGAAATTTAAGCAAAATAATATGCAGGAGATAATAGAAATGGAAAAATATATAAATTGGAAATTTAAGTTTTATACTATATGGGCAGGGCAGGCGGTATCTTTAATCACTAGTGCCATCCTGCAAATGGCGATAATTTTTTACCTTACAGAAAAAACAGGATCTGCGATGGTTTTGTCTATGGCTTCACTAGTAGGGTTTTTACCCTATGCGGTCTTTGGACCAGCCATTGGTGTATTAGTGGATCGTCATGATAGGAAGAAGATAATGATTGGTGCTGATTTAATTATAGCAGCAGCTGGAGCAGTGCTCGCTATTGTTGCATTGTATACGGAGTTATCTGTATGGATGGTTATGGTAGTATTGTTTATCCGTAGCATTGGAACGGCTTTTCATTCTCCGGCTCTCAATGCGGTTACGCCGCTTTTAGTACCAGAAGAACAGCTTACGAAATGTGCAGGTTATAGTCAGTCTTTGCAGTCGATAAGTTATATTATTAGTCCGGCTGCTGCGGCATTGTTATACTCCGTTTGGAAATTAAATGCAATTATTGCTATCGATATATTGGGTGCTATGATTGCATCTATTACGGTAGCAATTGTAAGTATTCCTAAGCTGGGCGATCAAGTGCAAAGTTTGAAACCAAATTTCTTAAGAGAAATGAAAGAAGGAATTGTCGCATTGAGACAAAACAAAGGCTTATTTGCCTTATTACTCTTAGGAACGCTATATACGTTTGTGTATATGCCAATTAATGCACTATTTCCTTTAATTAGCATGGAATATTTTAATGGAACACCTGTGCATATTTCCATTACCGAAATCGCTTTTGCATCTGGAATGCTAGTAGGCGGTCTACTATTAGGAAGGTTGGGGAACTTTGAAAAGCGTGTATTGCTAATAACAGGTTCATTCTTTATAATGGGAGCCAGTTTAGCCGTTTCAGGATTACTTCCGCCAAGTGGATTTGTTATATTTGTAGCTTGCTGTGCAGTAATGGGGCTTTCGGTGCCATTTTATAGCGGTGTGCAAACAGCTCTTTTTCAGGAGAAGATTAAGCCTGAATATTTAGGACGTGTATTTTCTTTGACCGGAAGTATTATGTCATTTGCAATGCCAATTGGATTAATTCTTTCTGGATTCTTTGCTGATAGAATTGGTGTAAATCATTGGTTTTTACTATCAGGTATTTTAATTATTGGCATTGCTATAGTTTGCCCGATGATAACAGAGGTTAGAAAATTAGATTTAAAATAATATAATATTGGAGGGATATTTATGTATCTTATTTTCATGTAATTCTTCCTGCTAAAATCGCAGGGTTTTCCCTGCGTACAAGCAAATGAAAGCATGCGATTATAGACAGGAGGAAATGTTATGGAATTGATATTAAAAGCAAAAGACATTCGTGTGGAATTCACAGGGCGAGATGTTTTGGATATAGATGAAATAGAAGTATATGATTATGACCGTATTGGTTTAGTAGGAGCAAATGGTGCAGGAAAAAGCACTTTATTCAAGGTGCTTTTAGGGGAATTAACTCCTCCAGGATGTAAAATGAATCGTCTGGGTGAACTTTCCTTTATCCCTCAGTTGGATGAAGTAAGTTTGCGGGAGGAAAAAGATTTTGCACTAGTAGGCAAGCTCGGTGTTGAGCAATTAAATATTCAGACCATGAGCGGTGGGGAAGAAACAAGGCTTAAAATAGCACAGGCCTTATCAGCACAAGTACATGGTATTTTAGCCGATGAACCTACCAGTCATCTAGACCGTGAAGGAATTGATTTTCTAATTGGACAGCTAAAATATTTTACAGGTGCACTGTTAGTTATTAGCCATGACCGCTATTTTCTTGATGAAATAGTAGATAAAATATGGGAACTGAAAGATGGCAAAATCACTGAGTATTGGGGAAACTATTCTGATTATCTTCGTCAGAAAGAGGAAGAACGCAAGAGCCAAGCTGCACAATACGAACAATTTATTGCGGAACGTGCCCAACTGGAAAGGGCTGCGGAGGAAAAGCGAAAGCAGGCCCGTAAATTAGAAAAAAAGGCAAAAGGTGCTTCAAGGAAAAAAAGTACTGAGGGCGGAGGGCGTTTAGCTCATCAAAAATCAATGGGAAGTAAGGAAAAAAAGATGCATAATGTCGCTAAGTCCCTAGAACATAGGATTGCGGCCTTAGGAAATGTAGAAGCTCCGGAAGACATTCGCAGAATTCGTTTCAGGCAAAGTAAAGCATTGGAGCTCCATAATCCATACCCTATAGTCGGTACGAAAATCAATAAAATATTTGGGGATAAGGCACTGTTTGAAAATGCATCTTTTCAAATTCCTCTAGGAGCAAAAGTAGCGCTAACTGGAGGTAATGGAACAGGAAAAACAACCTTAATCCAAATGATCTTAAATCATGAAGATGGAATTACTATTTCACGTAAGGCCAAAATAGGATACTTTGCACAAAATGGTTACAAGTACAACAGTAAACAAAAAGTCTTGGAATTTATGCAGGAGGATTGTGATTACAATGTTTCGGAAATTCGTTCTGTATTAGCATCAATAGGAATTAAACAAAACGACATAGGAAAAAGTTTAGCTGTTTTAAGCGGTGGTGAAATTATGAAATTATTGTTAGCTAAAATGCTTATGGGTAGATATAACATCTTACTAATGGATGAACCCAGCAACTTCCTTGACATACCAAGCTTAGAGGCTTTGGAAATATTAATGAAGGAGTATGCTGGAACTATAGTGTTTATCACCCATGACAAACGGCTACTCGATAATGTGGCTGATGTGGTTTATGAAATTAGTGATAAGAAAATAAACCTGAAACATTAAATTTAAGGTAGTCGCTAGTCAGTATAGTCTGTTCTGGCTAGTGGTTTCTTTAATTTGAATTTAACTAGCCTCACAGATAAATTCTTTTAATACGCTATAAATCGTTCAGGTGCAATTTATGAAATTTGAAGTAATTTTCCAAAAAAGAATAATATTAAATATGAAAAATGGAGTCATCTTTTGATGAACTCCTATTTTTGTGTTAAGTATGTAGTTGTTTTCTTGTAAGAATAGCGGTAGATTAGCGGATTTTCATCTATGGTACTTATCTCAAAAATGAAGAAGTGATCACGATTATCTCTAGCCTTTTCTTTATTTAGGACAAAGTAATTCTTACGAGAAGTCTCCATTGTTTTGAGGATATCATCAGTCAGGAAGGTCAATGGAATATTCATATTGGAGTAGCGGTAGAAGTCACGTTCAAAATCTTGGTAGCTCTCGCTGTAATAGTCCATTTGTAGGTGATTACGCTGAAACTCAAGCTGATTCATAGAGGACCTCCTCTTCAAGTTCAATACTAATTATGTCTTTCAATTTCAAATTGATGTGACCTGTTGGAGTTTTTATCAAAATGAAATCTTTGGTCAGACTTGGTATTGTACCAGTGTAGGAAACTCGCTTGTTTTTTTCAACGACATAAATGCGCGTGTGCAGTTGCCCAGCATACACCTGACTGAGGAGTAATAATTTCTTCTCAAGTGATAAATCAGACATATACGTTACTTTGTTTGCATCGTCAGTGAGTGCTGAAGTGTGCTCAGATAGGAAAAATCCCATCCATTTTTGCATCTTTGTATCCTGGTACTCTCTTGCTGATTGAAATGGTAAGTATGAACGGTCAATCATATCAAATCCTTTCTATGCAGGCGCAACGATATTTTTATCAAATTGTATCGTAAAACCTTGAATTCCCCCACCAGTGTAATGTTCTTTAAAGCGATTGATTACCTCAGTATAGATCATAATAGATGAGCTTGTTGGCTCAATACTAAATGTAAATTCCAAAGGTAATCGGTTTTCTGATTTAGCATGTTCTAGTCGTAACGATATCTCAGTTGTTATAAGTTTTCTCTGGCGAAGTTTTGACGACGCTGTTTCAACGACTCCGTGTAATATCTTTTCAATCACTTCAATATCATTACATCCTTTGCTATGGATTTCTGAAAATTGTACTGTATTTGTTTCTTGTTTCATTTTAATCCCTCCAAACCACCAGCGGAATGTCCGCCAATAAGTTTACTGCGTTCAATATTTCTGGAACCCTCAGTTAGGACGGTTCCTTTTTGAATAGCTAGAAAGCCAAACTGTTCTCTGACAACATCAATTGCTGTCTGAAGTCTATTTTCTTTTTCAATTTGTTCTACATCATCAAAGAGTGATAATAGAGTATAGTTTTCATCTACGAAGCCACTATAAGATACACCGATTTGTCTCACTGCGCCAGAGGTGTATTTCTTTCGGAATAATTCAAGTACATGACCAACCATTGTTTTTGGAAGATTGGTGGGATCAATTTTTTTCTGAGCATTAATTGATTTTTTCATCTCAGTCCTAGAATAGCCAATATGAATGGAAACTACTGTGGCTTTCTTATGTGCCGAGCGAAGACGGTTAGCAACCTGGTCAGCCATTTCAGCTAATACGATTTCAATTTCTCTTTGTGTTCTGTAATCTCTAGGAAGTACTTGTGAGTTACCCAATCCTCGTGATTTTGGTCTATAGGGTTCGTGGACATTGCTCTCGTCAACTCCATTTGCGTGAAACCAGAGCTGAACACCGACTTTACCGAATTCTTTTTTGAGAATATCAGGATTGAAATTAGCCAGTTCTTTGATTGAATGAATACCAAGTTTTTGTAAATGAACCTCGGTTTTACTACCAATCCCCCAAAAGTCGGTTAATCTTGAAATGGCCCATACCTTGGTTTCTACATCTTGGTATGACCAGTTAGCTCTCATTGTAGCAGTTTTCTTAGCTTCATTATCTAGAGCTAGTTTAGCTAGAAGAGGGTTGGAATTACTCATTCCCACAGTTGAGATAATACCTGTTTTGCGATAAATATCCCTCTGAATCATAGCCGAAACATTATCCAACTTATCTTTCCTTGATATTGACTTATCAGAAATAAAGTAAGAAAGTGAGCTAGTAAGGTCAATAAAGCCTTCATCGATAGAATAGGGGAGAATGTCATCTGGAGCAGCATAGTCTTGAAAGATATGTTGAATCTCTAAATTCTTCTCAATATATCTGTCCATTCTAGGAGGAACGATGAGTGTATGCTTTGCCCAGTGTTCGATAAAAGATTTATACTTCGGTGTTACCTCAATTCCTTGTTTCCATGCATTTTGATAGCTGAATTTTCGAGTGTTGATATCAAATGGCAAGTCGTAGGAACGACCTACATTTGCTTTACCGAAGACTTTCTTAAACATAGGAGAGGAAGCAAGTATTAATCCTGCAGAGTTATCTGCTCGGCTCATGACGCATAATGATGTATAGAGCGGATGTAAACCTCTATCTACACACTCAACCGAAGCGTAAAATGACTTCATATCGAGGAAGGCTATGTCACTTTGAGGTTCTATAGAGTAGTCAATATAGCCCATAAGATTATCTCCGTTTGAGTTTCTCTAGCTCTTCGATAAGTTCACCGATGTAATCAGTGATGTCGTATTCGAACTTATCAGGAGTGAAGATAATGCGTTCATCCTTTATGTAAATCATTTCTTTAACATTCATTGGAATTGTCATCCTCCTCAGTCATTGCAATCAAAATAGAATCCTCTATTAAAAAAGCGTAGGGATAGATTTTGGCATCCTCATTTTGAGGAATCAGAATCTCATCGAATCCTTCATTCTCTAGTCGCTCTTCAAAGTTGTCCATATTGAATATTTCAACTTTACAATCATGGTTGAAGCCATACGTTCCAAGTTCTAAAATATCTTTTAATTTCATAACTATACTCCCTCGACAGGCATAAAATGACCTACAACGAGACCGACAATTCTTGGTTCATCCTCATAAGGGATGAACTTTTCAGGATAGTCCTTATTCAAGGAAACCATTCTGAACCCATTTACTTCACGGTAGAGTTTTTTGATATAAACTGAGTCATTCCATGATAATGCATAGACAGCCCCATCGTAGTCGAAACCGTTCGAGCGTATAAGTGCGACTTCACCGCTCTTATAGACAGGCTCCATAGAATCTCCATCGATCCATGCGGCAATATCGTAGCCGTATTGTTCCTCATCAGAGTAGACAGTTTCAGTTTCAAACTCGTCAAAGAATCCTTCTCCTAGACCAGCAGAAAGCTGAACATCTGCCAGCACTTGTACTGAGAAGAGGGGAGTGACATTTGTGGTTTGTTCAGAAAGTAGAAGCCCCTCAACATATTCCTCTGCCTTTACCTGATTATCAGGAGATAACTGAAGATAGTTATTGACGATATTGTATTCAGATTCAAAATAAGTGACTGGGACATCTAGGATTCTTGCTAGAGAGGTGAGGTTTTTTTGATTAGGTATATTTCTTCCGTTTTCCCAATTATGGTAAGCGGAACGATGAACATTTAATTGATTAGCGATTGCAGTCTGTGATAACTTTATTTCAAGTCTTCGTTGTTTTAATCTTCTGTGAGAAAACATTTTGTCCTCCTTTTTGTCTAGTTATAACTCAACAAAATTATATCAGAATATTTATATTTTGCAACTAGATTAAAAAAAAGCCTATCAATTCAATTGATAGGCTTTATATATTAACTGTTTTTGAGGACAGCCAGTATTTGTTTAGCGATTTCATGAATTGCTGGTACACATACAGAATTTCCAAATTGTTTGTAGGCTTGTGTATCAGAAACTGGAATTATAAACTCTTCAGGGAAACCTTGGAGTCTAGCAGCTTCTCGTGGAGTAATTTTACGTGGGTTTTTTCCTTTTTGTTCTATTAAAATTTCACTTCCATCTTTGTAGTATCGAGCTGAAAGTGTATTTGTATACGGACTATCAACGTTAAAAAGTGAGTAACCAAATCCATTTCCTTTTGTTTTATGTTCAGCTTTCCTTCTTTGATGACCTTCCCAAAGTTTATCGGAGATAGTATACTTTTCATCAACATCAGTTTGTAGAATATTTCCTAGTTTAGTTTCTACATGAAACGGTTCAGGGAAACGGAATTCACTAAAATTATTCACACAAGTTTTATCAAATCCAACTATATAAATCCTTTCTCGATTTTGAGGTACACCAAAATCTCTGGCCTTAAAAAGTACAGTAGATGTACTATATCCTAAATCCTCAAGAGTTGAGATAATTATCTTGTATGTTTTACCTTTATCATGTGTCTTTAGGTTTTTGACATTTTCAAGTAAAAAAGCTTTTGGACGTTTAGCTTTTATTATTCTAGCAACGTCAAAAAACAAAGTCCCACGAGTATCTTCAAATCCTAGACGTTTACCTGCTTGGGAGAAAGCCTGACAAGGAAAACCAGCAACGAGTATATCATGATCTGGTATAGTATTTTCATCAATCTGTGTGATGTCACCTTCTGGAGTATCTCCAAAATTAGTAATGTATGTTTTTTGAGCAAATTTATCCCATTCACTTGTAAATACAGTCTCTACTTCATTTGTTAATTGGAAACCTAATCTAGTTCCACCTATTCCAGCAAAAAGATCAATCATTTTGAACGGAAGATTTTCACTAATAATAAAAGGCGGATTCTTTAGAGAATTAAAAAAAGACTGAATACTGGACTGTTCGAGTTTTGAAGGATGTGTTTCTTCTGCTTCCCAACGTCTAATGGTTCTATCTCCAAATTTTTGAAGACCGAGTGCATCTGCTAATTCTTTTTGAGTGAGATTATATTTTTTTCGTAGATATTTTATATCATTTCCCGAAAGATTTTCTGCAATTGGAGTTTTTTTTGATAAAATATTGGTAGTAGTCAATTTTCTATTACTTTCTAAAATGTGTCTGTTAAAGGTCAAATTGTCCTGTAATTGACACTCTAACATATTTTATAATATTAGTCAATCTAGGAGGCCTAATTATGCTAAATGATTTAGGATTTATTTTTGATGAACAAAGCAGAATAGCATCGGAATTTCTATCAAAAAATGACACTGAGGTAATTCTCTCTAATGAATTTAAAGAGAATTATAAAGAACATATTGATACGGTAGGTGATGAAATTTATTTTGAACAGTATAATTCAAAATATCACACTAATGGTAAGTTTATAATAATTCCGAATCAATGGTTTTATCTTGCTTTTATAGCAGCTCCATATTACAAAGAATTTCTTAAATATAAATCCATCCTGTTGGACGGACTATCTGGCGATGATTTTAAAGAATTTTGCCAATCAGCTAGAAATGGTGAATTAGATGAAAATGTATTTGATACTATCTCAGTAGGTCTATCTGAAACTGAAACGTTATTTCTAAAGAAATTTGTTACCGATTATCATTGGTGGCATGGAGGGAAGGAAATCCACAGGGGTGATAGTTATATATCACCAATTTTAGCTTTATTAAAGTTAATTAATGCTTCCTCTGAACATGTAGCAATAATTGTAAAGAATCTAGTTGATGCAGATTTTGATTTAAGTGATGTGAATAAGTACTTTGAACTTGTTGAAATGGAAAGCCAAAGTATAGTTACTACCACTCATGACAATAGAAACCTTGTGGGTGATAATATTCTTCTCTATGGGGTTCCTGGATCCGGAAAAAGTTATAAAATTGCTACTGAATATTGCAATGATGAAAATAGAATGGAGCGATTAGTCTTTCATCCAGACTATATGAATACTGACTTTGTTGGTCAAATAATGCCTACTGTAAAAGATAATGGAGATATTACCTACCTTTTTTCACCAGGGCCTTTTACAAGAATTGTGAAAAAAGCAATTGCTAATCCTAGTGAACATTATTATCTTGTAATTGAGGAGTTAAATCGAGGTAATGCTCCCGGAATATTTGGAGAAATCTTTCAATTATTGGATAGAAGTGCTAGTGGTGAGAGCGTGTACGGTATTAACAATTCAATACTTGCTACGGAAATTTATGGTGATAAGTCTCATCAAATTAAAATCCCTTCTAACTTAACGTTACTTGCAACAATGAATACCGCAGACCAAAATGTATTCACTCTTGATACAGCATTTCAACGTCGATGGACAATGGAAATGATTGAAAATGATGTTGATTTATCGGAATATGGTAATTATTTTATTGCTGATACACAATATTCTTGGAAAGTATTCAACAAAGTTATCAATAAAAAAATTCTTGAGACTAGTAGTCAGACTCTAACTTCCGAAGATAAGCGAATGGGAGCATATTTTATTTCCGGTAATGTATTGAATATTGAAAGGATACGCCAAGTACCAGCAGGTGATTTTGGTAAAGAATTCAATAAAAAAAATAAACGCTTTGCTGAAAAAGTTTTGAAATATCTTTGGGATGATGCCTTCAAATTTAATCGTGAAGATATCTTTGATGTTGCTTTGTATCCAAGTTTAGAGGCAATTATTAAGCGATTCACGGATAATGATAATCCTGAAAATGGGCGTTTTGATGTTTTCGCAAAAGATATCAAAGAGGAGTTAGAAAATCTTAGGGAAGCAACTTTAATAGATAATAACATCGACACAGGAGAAGAAGATGCTGACAGTACCGAATAAATCCTTACTGGATATGTGTCGTGTTGCAACAAATATGGAAGGTGATACGTTTGTTGGTATTAAAGCTGAGATAATAGAAGGTGTACAAGAAGTTACTGTCAATTTTCCATTAGGTTTTGAGATTGCAAAAGATGCAGAATCAGCAAGAAGAGATATAATTGCCCTTGTTTCCGTCTTACAAGCTCATAATGATGAAGAGTCTCGCCTAAGAACTGTAGACGTGAATCAAGCTCTAAAAACGTTAAACTTTCCAATGGAGGCTTATACATTTGTTATACATGATTTTATTAATCGTGGTACATATTATAAGGAGACTGAAGAGTACTATATTCAAACTTTGGGAGGCCGAATTAACTGGTCGAGGACTATAAAACGTGTTCAACCAGTTGTTCAAGGAAATGGATTCAAATTTTTGAAAATGGAATCTAAAAAGCAAAGTGATACTGACATTACTCTTTTAACGGAAATAAACAAATTCTGTGTATATGAAGCGTTTCTAAATATGGGGTGGCTGTATCAGCTTCCTCTACCTGAAAAAGCTCGTATAAACTATAATAGATCTCAGTTTGAGTCTATTATCAAAAAAAAGATGGCTACAACTTTTAATGATTTGGAGAGAAGACTTTTCCAAAGTATGATTGACATACTTAATTATAAGGATAGGCAAGAGGAACCGGATAAGTTTTATTTTGGAACTAATAATTTCCAATTTATCTGGGAAAATCTAATAGATTATACATATGGAATTGCCAATAAAACTTCATATTTTCCTAGAACAAAATGGGATTTAGTTTTTGAGACAAAAACTTCAAAAGGGTATGCACTAGAACCGGATACTATTATGGTTTACAATGATAATGTTTTTGTATTAGATGCAAAATACTACAAGTTCGGTCAAACTAACTTAATGAAAGATTTGCCTCCGTCAACAAGTATTAATAAGCAAATTACATATGGTGAGTATGTGGCAAATCAAGATTCGTTAAAAAAAATACATGGACATAATTCAAAAGTATATAATGCATTCTTAATGCCATTTTCGAAGAGTCACGAAATTTTTCAAACAGACGGAATGTATCAATATATCGGTGAAGCTCTTGGTGAGTGGAAGGGTCAGGATAAAACTTATGAGCGAGTTCAAGGTATTTTAGTCGATGTAAAAACTTTGGTACATAATTCTGCTAGAAATCGGACTCAGTATATCCAAGAATTATCCGATTTAATCTCCGAGAAGGTTGATGAAAAATTAGCAAATATGTAATAAGACTTTCAGTGATAATTTTCACTGAAAGTCTTTTTGTTTATTTCTATATCTTCTCTGAGAAGAAGCGTTCTTACAACTTTCAGAGCAATATTTTTTTATTGTATTTGACCTTTGAACATAAAATGGGGTGTTACATCCTATATTCTCGCATATTTTATACATAGCAATTTTAGGGTTTGAGTAAAATAAAGTGAAGTAAAATGCTGAAATTAAATCTGGTAAATTCCAATCAGGTAGTAAAGTATCTAAATTTATTTTAGGTTGGACTTTAGCTAATCCTCTATTAATTTCCAGTGCAAGTATTTCCTTTGACAAGATTAATAGTGCATTTTTCAAATCACTTGATTTCATAAAATTTGATAAGTCATCATCTTCAAAATTTAAATTCGCATTTGAAATATCGCAAATACCAACTTTACTGAAGAACAAATAAATGAAGTCAATAATGTGTGCAGTTATAGGTTCAAGATTTGCAGGCTTGTTTACATATAGATAAAAAATATCTTTTATAAAATCATCGTATTCTGAATTTTCAATTATGTCTTGATAAAATAAAAAATCTAAATCACATGTGTATCCGTTTTCGGAAAATTTATTCTCCACTTTTATGTACGTTGTTATTTTACCATTTGAAGAGGTATGTCTGGTTGTCATATCACTTAAGTTTTTTTCTGGTATTGAATTGCGAAGCACATGAAATGGAAACAAAGAGGGGAATATGAATTTACTTTTTCCAAGATTTAGCTCTAATTGTGGCTTACCAATTAATAAGAATGTACTTAATAATAATTCTTTGTATTCAATCGATTTGGCGATATTGTTAAAGATTGATAAAAGAAGTTTAAGTCTGCTTTGAAATTCAAGAATGTAATTAAACTCAATGCTATCAAAATTTTCACTACTTTCCCAATCAAATAAAAATCCATATTTATTTAAATAATCTACAAAGGTACTTTTGTTAATGGACAAGAACTCACCAAACGGATTATTTTTTTTTGAGTCTACATTACTTGTAACAAGACCTGTTAAGCTATCAAAATTATACTTTGCATAATCAGGTTTAGGTAAATGTGAGCAATATAATGTAAGTATCTCTTGACCAGAGTTCGGATCAAAAGTGTCTGTTAATGAATATTTTTCAATCTTATTTTTGAATGTAAATTTACTTTCCATTTATAGATTACTTTCTGGATTATTATAAAGTAATTCTAACCTAAAATAATTAAAAAAACAATAACGAGTTGTAATAATAATCGTTTTAATCGTGAACTTCAATTACGGGCTGTTTTCTATTACAATTTAGCTATGAGATGAGATATCTCTAAACGATCATCATTACTAAAACTGAGTCGTGACGACGACCATAATTTCAGACGTTTTGGTATTGATTACTTTTTCAGCTTGTGAAATTGGCTGACCGATAACATAGAGGAAAGTAACTATGCGGTCAAGAATATTTTTTGCATGCCTTGATTTGTCATGTGTGCTTTCGGTATTAACTGGAAAGCCAATCAATCATGACAATCAATGTCAACTTTTTCAACTACTGCCAAGCTCAATCTTCATCGACTGGGGTACATCCAACTGAAGGTGAAGTACTAGCTCCCATGTTCGTACAGGATTACTACATGACTTCACATCATTCAGGTTTGCTACGTGGTACGTTTCGTCAATGTCGTATCATGGGTATTTCAATACTAACTGCCTTTGTTCCAGTCGCAGAAGAGGACTATGAACAGATGGTCTGGTGGTATAACAACTCAGTTAATGATTATCTCAAAGATTTTCGTAAGCCGAGTAAAAATGCCCTTAAGATTTCATCTTGGGAAGCATTCACAGAGAAGCAAGATTTACCAGTTATTGATGATGGGATTGAGCTTTATCTATTCATGGATCAAATTGAGTTTTTGAAATCAAAACTTGCAGAATCAAACTTTCAAGCACCAGAAATTTTGGAAATGCTATTTGATGGTTATGAGAATAAGGAAATCTTTGAAAAACTAGGAGTTCAGAAATCTGCAGGCTATAAAAAAGTCAATAATACTAAGAAAGAAGGGTTTGAGCTTTATAAAGAATTAAATAAATAACAGAATCGCCATCTCAATTGTGAGGTGGCGATTTTTTGCTAATCTTTCTGATAGAATAAGCATTCGTATCCGTCGGCACGAAGGTTAATATCAGACATCCAGTCTGGTGCAATACCCATCATTGATGCAATCTTATCAATTTTTTGTTCCATTGGACATTCGATTATTACTTCATCATGGACATGGCCTACAATTTTAAACTCTCTCAGTTGTTTCAAAGAGTAAGCAAGGATGTCACGGCTGATAGCCTGGACAATGTTCTCCACAAATTTTGGACCGTAGCTTTCTAGCCTTTCCCAACGTTTTGCAGTTCCAGTTCCTTCGTAAGTGACGGACTCTCCACCGAACTGGTTCTCGCCAATTCTTGGCTTGATATACGCTAGTTTGCGACCAGAAGGAAGGGTGATGAACAATATGCCACTTTTGACTTCAAATTGAATACCGTGAGTAGATGTTGGAATTAGTTCCTTTACAGCAGTCTTTACAGCATTATCGACATCCCACCATAGGAGAACGATATTCGGATTAGCTAGTCGCCATGAGTTTACTAGTGGTTGGAGTTCTTCCTCTGAAAGTCCCATATCAAGTGCTCCCATGGCTTTAAGTGCACCAACTGACCCGCCATAGCCACAAGCCAACTCGGCAATCTTTCCTTTCTGACGCAGGTCGGAGTTTTGTCCATGCTTCTCAACTGGAACTCCAAACATCTGGGAAGCAGACATACAGTAGATGTCTTTGCCTTGTTCAAAGACTCTGCTCCGCCATTTCTCACCAGCTAAGTGAGAGAGCACTCGAGCTTCAATGGCAGAGAAGTCACACACAATGAACTTTTTACCATCTCTTGGAACAAAAGCAGTCCGAATAAGTTGTGACAGGGTATCCTGTGTATCGTAGAGAAGTTCAGTTGCTTCTAAGTCACCAGTTTTGAAGATTTCTCTTGCTTCATCAAGGTCAGGAAGGTGGTTCTGTGGGAGGTTTTGTAGTTGAACGATGCGACCAGCCCATCGACCTGTTCTGTTAGCACCGTAGAATTGAAACATCCCTCTAGCTCGGCTATCTTTACAGACGCAGTTCATCATGGCTTGGTACTTAGAGACGCTGGATTTAGCCGCCTGTTGTCTTAACTTAAGGACTTTAGCTGTCTTTTCATCAACTATCTTTAATAATTCTTTGACAGCTTTTTTATCGAGAGAATCAGTGGTTACTCCATGTTCTCGTAACCAACCAATCATCTGAAGAACAGAATTTGGGTTTTCAAGTTCAGTAAGCTCTTTTAGTTCTTCTTGGATTTTAGCTTTACTTTCTTCATCAATGGCAATAGCAGCTTTGACAAAATCTACATCGATTCCAATCCCGCGATCATTTATGACTTGGTCTTGATGGTACTCCTCCCAAACAAAGTCAGGTACGGAGAAGTTTTTCAGTCGTTCCTTGATGGCCAATTCGACCTCAACATCACGTCTGTTGTAATCGATAAAGGTAGCCCACTTGTCAGGCGCGTGATGTGGAAAGTTGCGAAGTCTCCCTCCATTGACCTTGGTAGGTTTACAAGGTACGCAGAAGTAGCGAATGAGGTCAGTCCCTTCTTTCATCTTTTGGTCTTTGAGTTTGAGAACTATTCCAACTCCTTCAAGAGAGAGTGGAAGTCCTAAATAGGCAGACCAAATCATGCTACATCTCCAAGAAACTGGAGATAAAAATCTATCTAATAATAAATCAGGATGATATTTCTTGAGCCAGTTGGATAGACAAATCCGCTCAAATGAAGCGTTGAATGCCCATTTGATGACTCTATCGTCTACTAAAGCTTCAAGAATGTCTTGTGGTAATTTCTCCTTAGTTAAGTCATATACAGTAACTGGTCCATTATTGACAGATACCGCAAACAGAAGGAGTTCAAAACTGTCATCTTCCGCATAGCGATAGACACCAGATTTTCGTAAGTCAGTTTCACAATAGGTTTCGATGTCAATGCTGAGTTCTCTAATTGGCATAGTTTGTCCTTTCTGAAAAAGGTGACAGAAGTACTGCCACCTTGAGTTCTATTTATTTTTTCGACTGAGTGGTGTTTGGCTAAGTTTATCTTTTTTTCGTTTAGCCCTACGTTCAATTTCATTTCGAATGTCATCTCTAATGGTCATATAGCCGAAGTATATTCCGATAAGCACCCAGAGGCTCATAATAGTACAAGTTAAAATAGTATACATCATCAATCTAATTCTCCATTTCTAGTTCAAAAAGTCATCATCGTCTTCTGTCGCAAAATCATCCTCAGCACGAGTGGGTCCACCAAGGGGTTCACCGTCACGCAATTTTTGCAAGTTATTCAAACCGCAAGCAATACCTTTATTACCATTCGAATTGAAAGCATAGAAGGTGATAGAAGCGCGACCATAGATACCAGAGTACAATTCGGAAGTATCAATGATTTCTTGACGATTGCCATCAACCACACCAGGTTTGTGTGGAGAGTTAGCATTTACAAAGTAAGCATTTTTGTAGGCTTCATCATCCGGGCGTTCAAGGTCACCGTCACGTAGGGGAGTTTTCAGAGTAGATAATGCAGGTATAGATTTGCCATTGCCTTTGAGTTTTGACTCACCTTCTTTGTATGCTTGCTCAATAGCAACCTTGATTTTGTTAATGGTGACTGTATCCTCTTTTGGGATGATGAGTGAGGCACTGTACTTGGGAGTGCTACCATTGATAGATTTTGGTTCGTTGGCATTTAAGTAGCTGAAGCGAGTGTTTGGTCCTGTTATTACTTTAGTTGTCATATAGTTATTCCTCTTTAAATTCATTTTTTGCTAGGTTCATCTCTTGACGGCTATCGTCAAGAGGAACGAGTGTTGGTTTTCCACTTGGTTTTATGATGAGACTACCAAGTAGGTCGTTAAATGTTTTCTTGCCTAAGAGTTTGGTCATAGCAGTGATAGTGAGCAGTTTCTTCTCGTAAGGGTCAAAGCCAGCTTCAATCATAATCTGACTGACAGCAGCTTCGTCTGAGAACTTACGAACAGAGCGACCTTCAACCAGTTTGTATCCTGGGATGTGATTTCCTTCGGTCGCTTGATTTAAAGCATATGCTTTGATGTCGTTTGCCCATGAAATCAACAAATCTAGTTTAGGCAAAATCTCTGTGATATCCTCGTTGTCTAGTGTTTCTGGATTCGCAAACTCCATCTGGGCAAGAGCTAAATTATCCTCAGCACGTTTGCGACAGACATTCTTGAGTTTACAGAATTGGCAGTGTTTACCAGACTGCATGTCCCCCTCACCTTTGAAAGCAAGTTCAGCTTTTGGAGCGAGCACGTTTTCAGCCCATTCAAGCAACTCAGTCTTTTCTATCTCAAAGGTAGATATGTTATGTTTTCGTGGTTGAAAGATGGTCATGGTGACTTTATCAAAATCATAAAGCCCATCAAACATCTCAATGCTACCTAAGGCATAACACATCATTTGTGGGTTATGGTCTGCATCAACTAGAACACCAAGTCCGTGTTTATAGTCAATAACCTGAAGAAGTCCGTCTGCCACAATAAGGCAATCTCCAGTTCCAAATCCATCAGGTACCCACTTAGAATAGTCCAGTCGTTGTTCGACAAGAACTGTAGGGTCCCGAGAGTAGCCTTTGGCTTTCTCGACTTGTTCCATGACATAGTTGCGGTATTCTTCTGCGCAATTCTGCATTTCCTCGTTGTAATATGCTAAATCCTCAGTTGGATCACGCGCATTCCTACCTAAAGCTTTCTCGACTAGATAAGCACACAACTCGTGAGCATCCGTACCTTCAAGGGCAAACTCAGAGGTTACATCTGGCATATTTTCTGTTAACCGAACAGAAGGTGGGCAGTTCAACCATCGATGTGATGCAGAAGCAGATAGAATGGCGTGGTTAGTCATTTCCAATCCCTCCAGCTTCTTCAAGGACTGCCGCAAAGTGTCTAGGGTCAAGAGCTGATAGAGAAGAAGTACCGTAAGCATTTAGAAGAGCACGAACCTCATTCTTAAAGCCATCTTTTGCCTTTGTAGCAAGGACTGCACGGACATCCTCCAATTGAATTTCCTTTTGTGGTTCATTTTTTGGTGGATTTGATTTAGGTACTGTTTCATCATCAGTAGATAGGAGTTTTTTGAACTCATCCACCAATCGAAGGTAGTACTTTGCGGTTTCTTCCATATCATGAATTAGTCTATTCAGTTCTTTCATTTTGCTCATTGTTTTCTTCCTCCATAATTTTCCGAGCGAGTAGTTTTGAGATGACGCTGATAGCGATGAGAGTATCAGCTACGTCTTCATCAGGTTTGATGTATGGTTCGTTTACCATATTTGGTCCTCCTATCTTACTAAGTAAGGTTTTTATTAAATTTTCCACTTTGTAAGAGATTTTTTTTTAGACATACCTCTTACACATTACTAAGTAGAACCAAGTGATGTTTTTCCGTTAGATTTGAAAAAACTTTTGAATATCAAAAAAGTTTCCTGTGCATTTAATAGGAAACTTCTATTTTTTTGAATAATTTTTTTCTGAAAGAGTGGAAAAATTTGTCAGATTCTTACTTAGTAAGTTAAGAAGATATATTTCTAAATTACTGCAAAAATATGGAGGGTGCATAATGCAATTTACCTTAGCTCATTCAGGACAGACTGGGGTTCAGACAACCACGGTTTATCCCAATCAAGTAACTATTACTGATGAAATATCGCTACAAACTGTTGCGCAATTTGACCATGTGGCGGGGCTGTTTTTAAACAATACACGCTCAAATACCAATTTCATTCAGTCGGACGTTTTGGTCATGGATATTGATAATGACCACACTGAAAATCCAGATGAGTGGATAACTGTAGAGAGTTTAAAAGAAATCTTTGCGGATTATAACTTTGCCTTGGTAACTAGTCGAAGTCATATGCAGGCAAAGTCAGGAAAAGCTCCAAGACCAAAATATCATATATACTTCCAAATCAATGAGGTAACTGATAAAGATTTCTACGTAGCTATGAAGGAAGAACTTTGTAATCAATACAAGTTTTTTGATGATAATGCCAAGGATGCGGCAAGGTTCTTCTTTGGAAATCCAAATGCTCAGGTTATATGGCATGATTCATGGCTAACTATTGATGAAGATTTGTTTCAAGCTATATCTATTGATGACGAGGAAGATTTCGATGCAGACTTTTATACTCCTCCAAGTGGACCAATCCAGCAAGGGAGTCGTAATTCAACGATGTCTGTATTTGCTGCGAAAATTCTCAAACGGCTAGGCGTGACACAAGAAGCAAGGGATGGCTTTGATGAACAAGCTGAAAAGTGTGAACCACCATTGGATAAAGCGGAGTTAGATACCATCTGGGGCAGTGCAGTACGTTTCTACAATAAAACCATTAAAAGTTCTGAAGGTTATGTTTCACCAGAACAGTTTAATCGAGAAACACTGAAACCAGATGACTACTCCGATGTCGGTGAAGCAGGAGTATTGGCTCGTGAGTATTGTGACAAATTAGCTTATACCAATGCGACAGATTATCTCTATTACGATGGAACGTATTGGCGTGAGAACAAGCAGTTGGCATTAGGGGCAGTTGTACACTTTACTGATGAACAACTTGCTGAAGCGAATGCACTCTTAGAAACTACAGAAAAACAACTTCAGTATTCAGGTATTGATGAATTGACCATTAAGGCTGGTGGAAAGCGACTAGAAAATGCAGTTGAAACTCCACTTCAATTGAAATATTTAAAAGCCTATCTTGCAGCTAAAGAGTTCCATAAATTTGTTATGAAACATCGTGACTATAAGAATTTGATGGCTGTCTATAATACGGCAAAGCCGATGCTTTCAGTAGAATTGTCAGAACTAGATAGTGATGACTTATTACTCAATACCCCAGAGGCTACCTATGATTTACGAAAAGGAATAAACGGGTCACAAGAACACAATCCTGAAGATTATATAACTAAAATGACAGCAGTCTCTCCTAGTGATCATGGAGTTGGATTATGGCAGGAAACTTTAGCTACCTTTTTCTGTAATGACCAAGAATTAATTGATTATGTTCAAGAAATTATTGGTATGGCGGCAATCGGTAAGGTCTATCAGGAACACATGATTATTGCCTATGGAGGCGGAGCGAACGGCAAGTCTACTTTTTGGAATACCATTGCTCGTGTGCTAGGTAGCTACTCAGGGAAATTATCTGCGGATGCTTTAACCATGTCAAACAAGCGTAACGTGAGTCCTGAGCTTGCAGAGCTTAAAGGGAAACGTCTGGTCATTGCATCTGAGATGGCTGAGGGTATGCGTCTCAATACAGCTGTTGTTAAGCAGATTACCTCAACAGATGAAATCCAAGCTGAGAAAAAGTACAAGGATCCATTTCACTTCGTGCCGTCACACACGCTGGTTCTTTACACCAACCATCTGCCTAAAGTAGGTGCGAACGATGATGGAACTTGGCGACGTTTGGTTGTTATTCCCTTTAATGCTAAAATCACTGGTCGCTCTGACATCAAAAACTTTGCGGATCATTTGTATGACAATGCGGCACCTGCAATTTTGTCTTGGATTATCGAAGGTGCAGAAAAAGCTATCAAAGCGAACTTCAAAACAAAAGTACCAACTGCGGTATCATCTTCCGTCAAAGCCTATCGTGAGGCCAATGATTGGTTAGGACACTTCCTTAGTGACTGCTGTCAAGTTGGTGATCAGTTGACAGAAAAATCAGGAGAGCTCTACAGTCAATATCGTGCCTATTGCGCCAAAAACATGGAGTACACACGCAGTACGACAGATTTTTATTCTGCTCTTGATCAAGCAGGTTTTAAACGAAAACGGACAAGTAAAGGTAACCTCATTCTTGGTTTGAAATTGGTCGATGATGGCTATGATTTCTTAGATTAATGACCAACATTTTTATCCACCTTACCTCCACAAGAGAGGTGATGGACTATTTTAGGTGTGTAGGTCGTTGACTAAATTGTTGGAACTTATTTTTAATGAGGTTTCGGAAAAATGATTGAAACGACCAACATGAGTGACATTTTTTGATTTTGTGTAGGTCTATTATGGTCTTTTCTAAAACTATCCTATAAGCAAAAATTACTATAAAAAAAGCATATAAGAGGAGTTTTGGAAATGACTGCACTAGACCTACACACTTCAATTTGATGAAAGGATTTAGAACGATGAGAGAAAAGTACGTTGAGCAAGCTCTGGTGAGGTCTGTGAAAGCTCGAGGAGGCATTTGTCCTAAGTGGGTATCACCATCTTTTTCTGGTGTGCCAGACAGGTTGGTTTTTTTACCCAATGGCAAGTTTGGCTTGGTGGAAGTAAAAGCTCCTGACCAAAAGCCAAGGATGTTACAAGTGTCAAGATATAAACTGTTCGAGCGGTTAGGCTTTACGGTTTATGTGATTGACCGCATTGAGATGATTGGAGAGGTGCTAGATGAAATTGACATTACATAACTATCAAGTAGTCGTCAAGGACTTCATCATAGGTCACCCTTATGCAGCAGTCATCTTAGACATGGGGATGGGAAAGACGGCTACAACCTTGTCTGCGGTGAATGAGCTGATGTTTGATAGGTTTGAAGTCACTAAGGTATTGGTTGTTGCACCACTTCGAGTCGCAAATACAGTATGGAGTGATGAGATTGAGCAATGGTCAGAGTTGCGTCACTTGCGTTATTCGAAAATTGTGGGAACTCCTAAGCAACGAAAAGTAGCTCTTCAGAAAGATGCGGACATCTATATTGTCAATCGTGAAAACCTCCCTTGGTTGGTGGAACAATGTAGTCCCTACTTCAAGTGGGATATGGTAGTGATTGATGAATTGAGTTCTTTCAAGTCTTGGCAGTCCAAACGTTTCAAAGCCTTTATGGCAATGCGTCCTTACGTGAAACGTATCGTTGGTTTGACTGGAACACCAAGCTCAAATGGGTTAATGGATTTGTTTGCAGAGTTTAAAGTTATTGACGGAGGAGAACGTCTTGGTCGGTTCATCGGTGAGTTTCGTAGTCGCTACTTTGAAGAAGGTCGTCGCAATGGAAACATTGTTTATGAATACATCCCTATGGATTATGCGGAGTGTCAAATTCAAGACAAGATTAGTGATATTACCATTTCCATGAAAGCCCTAGACTATCTGGATATGCCTGAATTGATTTCAACCAAGAAACTGGTGCGTATGTCAGAAAAGGAAAAAGAAAAGTACAGTCAGTTTAAGAAAGAGTATGTATTGTCAGAGTTAGACGGACTAGAAGTAACTGCCGCAAATGCTGCAAGCCTGACGAACAAGTTAGTTCAGTTGTCCAATGGTGCTGTATATTCTGATGATCATACAGTCGTGCCGCTTCATGAACAGAAACTAGATGCCCTTGAAGATATCCTTGAATCCGCAAATGGAGAACCTATCTTAGTTGCCTATTGGTTCAAACATGACTTAGCTCGGATTATTGGTCGTTTAGAAAAACTCAAGGTAAAGAGTCGTGTGCTGAAAACAGAAGAAGATATTCGTGAGTGGAACAAGGGAAATGTTCCAGTTGGTATACTTCATCCAGCTAGTGCAGGTCATGGGTTGAACCTCCAAAAAGGTGGACACCACTTGGTCTGGTTTGGATTAACCTGGTCATTGGAATTATACCAACAAACAAATGCACGACTTTGGCGACAGGGTCAAGAGGCTGAGACAGTTGTTATCCAACACATTGTGACTGAAGGAACGATTGATGAGGAAATCCTCAAGGCACTAGAAAACAAAGATGCACAACAAGAACGGCTGATTGCAGCTGTTAGAGCACAAGTAGGAGGGAAAGATGGATAAGGCAGAGCACATACTGACGAATTACAATGAACTCAAAAGTGACTTGGAGATGTTAAAGTATCGTTTGGAACATTTCAAACCAGTGACAGAAAATGAGGTTATTGGTTCACTCGTTTTTGAAAAATCTGATGAACCTAGAGTTAAAAGCACACCTACCAATCAAAGGTCAGAGATGATTGCGCTGAATTTTCGTGAGAAGATGATTCAGGAAAATGAGGAACAATTGGCGGATTTATCGCAACGGTATATCCGATTGGCTAATGACCTTGATAATTTTGAGATGGCTTTAAAATTTCTTAAGGGAGATTTATATGATTTTGCGCAATCCATGCTTAAGACAGATAGTAATTGGGATAGCTTGATGAGAGAGTTTCATATTAGCCGAAGTACTGTTAGAAATTGGCGACGTAAGGTCTTAGACCATGTTAGGGAAGTGTATATGAAAATGGGATTTTCTTTGGAAAAGTAACCTCCCCCTGACCTAACATTGACCTCCCCTTGACCTACCAGTAACCTCCCCCTGACCTCCCCCTGCACTAAGTGTGACCTAACATTGACCTCACTTTGTCAAAATTTGTGGTAGAATTGTAAGTGTCAAAAAAGACAAAAAATACTCAGAAATGACTGGATATATCTCCTTTTTAGAGTTAATATGTACACAACAAAAGAAGAGGAGAGCAATACCATGACAAAACGCCAAGAAGAAAAACTCAATGCCCTTTTAACAGAGATTGCTAAAGAAGAACTACTAGTTGAAACCTTGGAAAAACGCTGGAGCGACAACCTCGATTTCTACGATGTTTCGGTTTGGGGAATCAAAAGAGCATTGGAGAGAGCCTACGAAGCAGGCCGTCAATCAGTAAAATAAACCAAAGCCTAGCCTCATAAAGGTTGGGCTTTTTGCGTGGAGGAATTATGATTATTTCTAGTGAACAAGTGTCGGTTGGACACCCTGATAAAATCTGTGACCAGATTTCAGATGCTATTGTGACAGAGTGTCTCAAGTTTGACAAATCAAGTCGAGTGGCAGTTGAGACCTTAATCAAGGATAACCAAGTTGTGGTAGCTGGTGAAATTTCAACTAGACATTACTTTAATCTCGAGAACATTGTACGTCAGGTTGTCGAGCCACTTGGTATGAAGAATGTTCGGGTAACTAACCTACTTGGACTCCAAAGTTCTGATATTGCCCAAGGTGTTGATAATGGTGGAGCTGGTGACCAAGGACTGATGTTTGGTTATGCGACAGATGAAACACCGGAGTACCTGCCACTTCCTTATGTCTTAGCAACTCGAGTCCTTGAGAAACTGATGTCACTTGGTCATCCCTTACTTGGAAAGGATGCAAAAGCACAGGTATCCTACGACTATGAGAAGAAACGGATTGACACCTTCTTAGTTTCCATCCAACATATCGGAACGGCTGACCTAGCCAAAGTGAAACGAATTGTGACTGAAGCTATGATGTCAGTAGCACTTCGTTACCGTCAGAATCTAGATTTCAAAGTTCTAGTCAATCCAACTGGTCGCTTTGTACTTGGTGGCTCATTTGCGGATGCAGGAGTGACAGGACGTAAGATTGTGGCAGATACCTACGGTGGTTTCGCACATCATGGTGGCGGTGCCTTCTCTGGAAAAGACCCAAGCAAGGTTGACCGCTCCGCAGCATACATGGCACGAAAGATTGCTAAGGATATTGTTAGAGAAGGGTATGCGAAACGATGTGAAGTACAATTAGCCTACGCCATTGGAGTTGCAGAACCAGTGTCGGTGTATGTAGAAACCTTTGGAAGCAGTCGTTACACCACAAAACAGCTGGAAGGAATGATTCGTGAGCGGTATGATTTAACACCACAAGGTATCATTAAGGAACTTCATCTCTTGAATGTAGACTACACCAAAACATCTTGCTTCGGGCATTTCACGAAAGACTATCTTCCTTGGGAGAAGTAAAATGCCACGAAGACCAAGTACACCTTGTAAACAAAATGGTTGTCCTAACTTAGTATCATATGGACAGAAGTATTGTGCGAACCATAAAGCAAACAACCAATTGGATGCCAAGTCAACCAAAGCAAAAGGATACAATGCCCAGTGGAACAAAGCACGACTTCGTTACTTAAAAGTTCATCCACTCTGTGTTCAATGCAAAGCCAAAGGTCGTCTGACCAAGGCAACTGTTGTTGATCACATCACTCCCCACCGAGGTGACCAAGAACTCTTTTGGAATCAATCTAACTGGCAAGCACTTTGTAAGTCTTGTCATGATAGAAAGACCAAGACGACTGACCGATATGTGGAGTATACGTATCGATTTTAGTCCTGGAGTTTCGTTACAAAAGTATCTCATTTTTCATCCATTGGGGGAGGGGGGATGAAATCTCTAAACCCTTGGGAGACTAAGACCGACGCCCCCTCAAACGTGAAATTTCGCAAAATTCGCAAGTGGGTACATTAAAATTGCTTCATTTTGACGTTTCTTCCCACCGTTATCACGTTTCTAATGTGGGGATGTAGCGTTCCCTAGTATGTAATTTTGGTAATAAAATAGTGAAAAAGGCTAGAAACAATGTAGATAATAGTTGTTTTTAGTCCTTTTTAGCTGGAAAGGAAAACTAATGGACGAAAGTCAACGCAAACAAATCTGGAAAATGCGAGCAGAAGGTCTTGGTTATGGATTCATCGGAAAGGCTACAGGTTTATCTAGAGATTCCGTTAAGAAATACTGTAAACGAAATCCAGCATTGCTTGGTCATGGTGCGGCAACAAAGCAGATGGCAAAATCCGACCAGAATGATGGGCTTCGTTGCCCTCAGTGTTATCAAGTACTTAAAACACACAAAATAGGTAGACCAAAGAAGTTCTGTTCGGATAAATGTCGTAAGGTTTGGTGGACAACTCATTCTGACGAACACGATAAATCAAAAACTGCATATGAAGATTTGACTTGCCAACATTGTGGCAGGTCATTTTTATCTTATGCCAATCCAAATAGAAAATATTGTAGCCATTCGTGTTACATCCAATCACGCTTTTATAAAGGAGAAACCAATGACAAGTCAACCAACAATGGAAATTAGAGAGATTCGATTGTCTGAATTACACCCAGCCTCTTATAATCCTCGGAAAAAACTCAAAAAGGGTGACAAGGAGTATGAAAAGATTAAGCAAAGCCTACTCAAGTTTGGCTACGTTGACCCCATCATTGTCAATAAAGATTTGACAGTTATTGGTGGCCATCAACGATTGACTGTATTGAAGGACTTAGACTATGAAACTGCCAAATGTGTCATTGTCGATTTATCCAAGGAAGATGAAAAGGCTTTAAACATAGCCCTTAACAAAATCACCGGTCAATGGGATGACCAGCTTTTGGCGGACTTGCTTTTGGATTTACAGGAGTCAGATTTCAATCTCGACCTGACTGGTTTTGAACCACCAGAAATTGACGATATCCTATCAAATGTCCATGATAAAGACCTATCAGATGATGACTTTGATGTAGAAGAGGAATTAAAGAAACCCACCTTCTCAAAACGAGGGGACATTTGGCAACTTGGTAAGCATCGAGTGATTTGTGGAGACTCTACGAAAGCTGAAACATATGACCAACTGTTAGGTGATAAAAAGGCAAATTTGGTTGTGACAGACCCTCCCTATAATGTAGACGTTGAAGAAACAGCTGGAAAGATTCTCAATGACAATATGCCTGATAGTGACTTTTACCAGTTTCTCTTTGATATGTTCACTCAGGTAGAAAAACATATGGAAGCTGATGCCTCCATCTATGTTTTCCATGCGGATACGGAAGGACTGAACTTCCGTAAGGCATTTAAAGATGCAGGCTTCTATCTCAGTGGATGTTGCATTTGGAAGAAGAACTCATTAGTGCTTGGACGTAGTCCCTATCAGTGGCAACATGAACCTTGCCTATTTGGCTGGAAACAAAAGGGAAAACACCAGTGGTTCAGTGACCGTAAACAGACGACCATTTGGGAATATGACCGTCCAAAATCCAGTAAGGACCATCCAACGATGAAACCCATTCCGCTCATGGCCTATCCTATTCAAAATTCATCCATGCGTGGGACGATTGTTCTTGATCCATTCCTTGGTTCTGGCTCAACCCTAATGGCCGCAGACCAAACTGGTCGAGTTTGTTACGGCATTGAGTTGGATGAGAAATTTGTGGATGTCATTGTCAAACGTTATATAGAGTCAACAGGAAATCATAACGTGACGGTGTTGCGAGATGGACAGACTTTGACCTTTGATGAAGCCTATTTAATGATGGAGGAGTCGGTATGACCTTAACTTTTCTTGATTTCTTTGCAGGAGTGGGTGGTTTTCGTCGTGGTTTGGAATTAGCTGGTTTCAAATGTATCGGTTACTGTGAGAAGGATAAGTTTGCACGAAAATCTTATGAAGCAATGTATGACACGAAAGGAGAATGGTTTCATGACGACATCACAAACATTGACCCAACACAACTTCCAAAAGCAGATTTATGGACTGCGGGAAGCCCTTGTCAAAATGTGTCTATCGCAGGGAAGCGAGCAGGACTATACGGTGAACGAAGTGGACTCTTTTTTACATTTGTTGACCTCCTCCAAAGCCAAGAGGAAGAAGATAAACCCGAGTGGATACTCCTTGAAAATGTTAAGGGACTTTTATCAAGTGGCGGGGGACGAGATTATCTCGACTATCTCTCTATCTTGGATGAAGCAGGGTACGACCTTGAGTGGCAAGTGTTCAATTCAAAAGACTACGGAGTTCCCCAAAATCGAGAACGCATCTACACTCTCGGACATCTTAGAAGCAGAGGTCGACGAAAAGTACTACCTATCAGCGGAGAAAGCGGTAGCCATCTTAAGCAACTTGTAGGTGGTATGCAAAGCTACCGTGTCTACGACCCTAGTGGAATTGCCACAACTCTTGTTGGTGAGGGTGGGGGACTGGGTGCTAAGACTGGTCTTTATCTAATTGACCAATCTTTGACAGAACCAAAGTTGACAGATGAGGCACGTTGTATCACTGCACGATATACTGCTGGAGCTACAAAGAGGACGGCCATGAACTCTGGAGTACTCGAAATTCAACCCATTCTAACACCCAATCGAATCAAGAAACGTCAAAATGGACGTAGGCTCAAGGAACAGGATGAGCCAATGTTCACTTTGACCTCTCAAGACCGCCATGGTGTTCTCGAAGGCATCAAAGTCAGAAATGGTACGAAGCAAGGTTATCAAGTTGCAGAGGTAGGAGATTCAGTAGATTTATCCTATCCCAACTCTCCAACGAGACGAGCAAGAGTTGGGAAGGGAATTGCCCATAACCTATCCTGTGGTGGTCAAATGGGTGCTGTGGTTTGGAATAGTCGCGTTGTAAAAATCAGACGTTTAACCCCTAGAGAATGTTTTCGCCTACAAGGATTTTCGGATGATTTGTTCGAGAAAGCCCAGGCAGTAAACTCCGATGCCCAACTGTATAAACAAGCTGGAAATGGTGTGACAGTAACAGTTGTCTATGCCATTGGTTGTGCCATTCTAGCAAGCGAAGAATTATCGAAAATATCTTCAAAATAATCGAGAAATGACTGGATATATGTCTCCTTTAGAGGTAATATGTACACAACAAAGGAAGAGGAGAACAAATCCATGACAACAACACTTGAAAAACTTTACGAAATCTACCCAGCAACCGCAAGTATCATTCCTTACAAAGATTGGGTCATCGTTGCATCGAATGGATATAAAGGAACAGAAGTTGAGATTTACGAAACGGCTGATAGTCTTGAAGAGTTTGAAAACTTTGACCGCAGATTTGACCGCATTTTCCAAGAAGCAGGAACATTCGAAGACTTTGGACATGCAGTTAAGTGGGCATTTGAAAAGATTGGAGAATAACATGGACGCAAAAATGTTCAATAACTTAAAGACAACCTATCCGGTTGGGACTAAGGTTAGATTAGTTAGAATGGATGACCCACATCCAGTTCCTAAAGGCACACTTGGAACTGTGATTGGAGTGGATGACATTGGTTCACTCTTAGTCAAGTGGGAAAACGGCAGTTGCCTAAATGTTTTGTATGGAATTGATATCGTAGAAAAGGTAATGTGAGATGTGGGAAATTATGACTCGAACGGTTGGAGACAGACATTACGTTTGTGAGTTTCTCCGTGAAGACACAACAGACCCAAGGAATATAGACGGTGCATGGATTAGAATACTGACAATAAAACGTGATGGTGAATATATCTACCAATATAGATATGGGAATGAAATAGATAACATGGACGACATTGATAGAACAGTTTGTCAGGCTGTTCTTGATAACTTTAATGAACTTTAAGAATGAACTCGAATTGAGTTCTTTTTTCTTACTCTAAAGGAGGTGAGATTGTGGCAATCAGGGGGCGAAAACCAAAGCCTACGAATATGAAAATACTTGAGGGAAATCCTGGTAAGCGACCACTCCCTACGAATGAAGTCAAACCCAAACAAAAAGCCCCACGTTGCCCACAGTGGCTTGAAGATGATGCAAAGAAGGAGTGGAAACGGATGGGAAAAATTCTCGAACAGATGGGAATTTTAACCGAAATGGACATGACTGCTTTTGCAGGTTACTGTCAAGCATACGCTCGCTGGAAAGAGGCGGAAGAGTTCCTTTCCAAGCATGGCTCCATCATCAAAACTCCGAATGGCTATCTCCAACAAGTCCCTCAAGTCTCTATCAGCCAGACTAACCTCAAAATCATGCTTAAATTCTGTGAACAATTTGGTTTGACACCTTCAGCCCGTAACCGTCTAGCAACGATGGATGCGGAAGTTGGTAGCGGTGATGAAATGGAAGATTTGTTAGGAGGAATTTTATGAGATATCATTATGAACCAAGTCCATTCATGCTTCCAACCTCACACTATGATAAGGCAAAGGCTGATAGGGCAGTAACATTTATCAATAACCTCTCCCACACCAAAGGCAAGTGGGCTGGAAAGCGATTTGATTTGTTGCCGTGGCAGGAACAGATTGTCCGTGACCTATTTGGAATTGTCAAGGAAGATGGCAATCGCCAATTCCTAACAGCTTACATAGAAATTCCAAAGAAGAATGGTAAGTCTGAGCTAGCGGCAGCTATCGCTCTTTATCTACTTTATGCGGATAATGAAGCCAGTGCAGAAGTTTATGGTGCGGCTTGTGACCGAAATCAAGCGTCAATCGTGTTTGATGTAGCCAAGCAAATGGTGCAGATGAGTCGCCCCTTGGAAAAGCGTTCTAAGATAATGGGAGCAACCAAGCGTATTGTAAATTATTCTAACGCTGGTTTTTACCAAGTTCTTTCTGCAGAGACTGGGACAAAGCATGGACTAAACGTATCTGGCTTGGTCTTTGATGAAATCCACGCTCAGCCTAATCGTCATTTGTATGATGTATTAACCAAGGGGTCAGGAGATGCAAGGGAACAACCCCTCTTTTTTATTATCACAACAGCTGGAACGGATAGAAACTCTATCTGTTATGAGTTACATACCAAAGCATTGGATATTCTGAATGGTAGAAAGAAGGACACATCATTCTATCCAGTGGTTTATGGTTTATCTGATGAGGATGATTGGAATGATGAAGCCAATTGGCTCAAAGCAAACCCTTCACTAGGGCATACTATTGGGATTGACCGAGTTAGAGAAGCCTACCAACAGGCACTTGACAATCCTGCAGAAGAGAATGTTTTTAAGCAGCTCCGTCTAAATATGTGGACAAGCTCAAGTGTTGCTTGGATTCCAGAACATGTTTATGCGAAGGGAAATGATCCCATCCAATATGAAAGTCTCAAGGGTCGTAGCTGTTATGCAGGTTTAGATCTTTCTAGTACGTCAGATATAACAGCTTTTGTCTTGGTGTTCCCTCCTAGATTTGAAGAGGAAAACTATATCGTTCTGCCATTTTTTTGGCTACCTGAAGATTCATTGGAACTGAGGTGTCGACGTGACCATGTTCTGTATGATGTTTGGGAGCGTCAGGGATACATCAAAACTACAGAGGGGAATGTCGTTCACTATGGTTTTATCGAAAAGTTTATTGAAGACTTATCGGAAATCTATCATATCAAGGAAATAGCCTATGACCGTTGGAATGCGACGCAGATGGTTCAGAATCTAGAAGGAATGGGCTTGACCATGGTGCCTTTCGGTCAGGGGTACAAGGATATGAGTCCACCATCAAAGGAACTCTATAAACTTATGATGGAAGGCAAGATTCAACATGGTGGGCATCCAGTTCTGAAATGGATGGGACAAAACGTAGTCATGAGACAAGACCCTGCTGGCAATATCAAGCCTGATAAGGAAAAGTCAGTCGAGAAGATTGACGGTATTGTAGCACTCATTATGGGACTGGACCGTTGTATTCGCCATCAAACCGATGAAGGAAGTGTTTATGATGAACGTGGTATATTGAGTTTTTAGTTGACAAAATAAAGCAAAATACGTTACAATTGCAGTACAAAATTCAAAGGAGAAGTAGTATGGGAAAAACAGCCACTTTAAATGTACGTGTTGATTCGGATGATAAATTAAATGCAGAAAGTGTCTTGAAAGAGCTTGGAATGCCTATGTCTACATTGATTACCCTACTATTAAAGCAGGTTTCTATGACACGAAGCATTCCGTTTGATATTGCCTTACCACAAGCACCTTCTTCTGTGGATGTCTCACCACTGTCTGCTGGTGAATTGAAAGACATGTTGGTGCAGAGCTATCACTCAGCGGATCATGAAGAAACGATTTTGGCGGAAGATTTTTTCAAAGGTATTAAAGGGGTAAATTAATGATTGAATATCCCGTGAGATTGACAAAACAAGCCAGTGACGATTTGACTGCCATTTATCGCTTTATTGCGATAGAGCTACAATCACCTTTAACAGCAGATAAAAATATCCATCTCTTTGAACAATCCATCAAATCCTTATCAACGTTTCCAGAACGTTGTCCTATTCTTGAAGGGTTTGAGAGTGAGGGTATTGTGATTCGAAAACTTATTGTTAAAAACTATGTTATATTTTATCGTTTTGTTGGAGAGGTTGTAACTGTACTTCGAGTATTACATGGTACTTCTAACATTGATGTATTATTGAGAGATATCGCAGAAGATAATGATGTGAACTAATATTGGCATCTCCAAGCGGAGGTGCTTTTTCTATTCAAAGTGTTCAAAAAATAGTTGATAATATCGCCCAAATGACTTGATAAGTCCTTGCTTCTACGGTAATATGTGACTACAAAAAGAAGAGGGGAACAAAATAATGGCAACAAAAGCACGGATTGGAATATTGACTAAAAACCATACAGCACAAACAATCGAGGTAGCGTATGAAGGATATCCAGAATACACTGGGGAACTTCTAAAGAAACACTTTAAATCAAGCAAAGAAATTCGTGCATTACTTCAGAAAGGTGACATCATTCAGCTTGAAGATAGTCTTGATAAGATCGAACACGATGCCTTACAGGGGAATGCCCAGCAACATCGTTTCATCGGTGACATCAGCCAATTGGCAGAGGATACCTTGGCAGATTACATTTATCTTTTTCAAGAAAGCGACAAAACATGGTATCTTCTTGAAGAAGGAGAAATGAAAAACATCTAAGAATAAACGAAAAGCACTTCAATTGAGGTGCTTTTTTCGTACTCAAAAGGAGGAAGTATGGGATTACTAGATTTACTGGGACGTAAGCGTGCTAGAGATAAACCACGAAATAGTTATGAAGGTCAGGACTTCTCATATCTGTTTGGACGAACGACCAGTGGGGAGAATGTGGATGAGTTTAAAGCTATGCAGACGACAGCTGTGTATGCTTGTGTCCGTATCTTAGCTGAAGCAGTTGCTTCATTACCCATTCATGTATATGAGAGAACGGCAACTGGAAAGGAGAAGAAGGTGGAACATCCCCTTTATTTTCTCTTACATGATGAACCTAACCCTGAGATGTCATCCTTTGTCTTTAGAGAAACCTTGATGACCCATCTTCTGATATGGGGCAATGCCTATGTCCAGATTATCCGAGATAGGAGTGGACAGGTAATCAGTCTTTACCCACTCTTACCAGATAAGATGTCTGTTCAACGGGACGAAAGCGGAAAGCTCTATTACAAATACAAGCGTCAGTCAGAAGAAAATCCTAACTTTAAGGAAAAGGGTGATGCTATCTTGAGAGCAGAAGATGTTCTCCACGTTCCTGGTCTGGGTTTTGATGGCTTGATCGGTTATTCTCCAATTGCCCTTGCCAAAAATGCTATCGGTATGACATTGGCTACGGAAAACTATGGAGCATCATTCTTTAAAAATGGTGCAAATCCAGGTGGCGTTTTGGAACACCCAGGTATTCTCAAAGATCCAAAACGTGTGAGAGATTCATGGAATGCAGTCTATAATGGGGTAACCAATGCACATAAGGTGGCAGTACTTGAGGAAGGGATGAAATACACTCAAGTAGGCATACCACCTGAAGAAGCTCAGTTTCTTCAGACAAGAAAATTTCAAATCAATGAAATTGCAAGGCTCTATCGCATTCCACCTCATATGGTTGGTGACTTGGAGAAATCCTCATTTTCAAACATTGAGCAACAATCTCTAGAATTTGTTAAATACACCTTAGACCCTTGGGTAGTTCGTCTCGAACAGGCTTTCAAGAGGTCTCTTTTTTTACCTGAAGAAAAGAAAACCTACTTTGTGAAGTTCAATGTAGATGGTCTTCTTCGTGGCGATTATCAGAGTCGTATGAACGGCTATGCGATTGGGAGACAAAATGGCTGGCTATCGACGAATGATATTCGTGAACTTGAGGACTTGAATCTCCTTTCAGATGAGGAAGGAGGCAATCTCTACTTGATAAACGGCAATATGACGAAACTGAAGGATGCGGGTGGCTTTATGAAACAAGCAACGTTAGAACAAGAAACTCAATATGAGGAGGATATGGATGCATAAGTTTTGGAATTTTACAGAAGATGATAGTGGTCGAACACTTCGTATTGAAGGACAGATTGCTGAAGAGACGTGGTTTGGCGATGAAGTCACGCCACAAGTATTTAAAAATGATTTACATGCAGGAAGCGGAGACATCACCCTCTGGATTAATAGTCCAGGGGGTGATGTTTTTGCGGCTGCTCAAATCTATAACATGTTGATGGATTACAAAGGTGATGTCCATGTAGTGATTGATGGATTGGCCGCAAGTGCTGCTAGTGTCATTGCAATGGCAGGTACAACGGTTTCTATGAGTCCAGTAGCCATGATGATGATACACAATCCTTGGACAGTGGCACAAGGTGAAGCCAAAGATATGCAGAAAGTCATTGAAATGTTGGGAGAAATTAAGGAATCCATCATCAATGCCTATGAACTAAGAACAGGACTTTCAAGAACCAAGCTATCACACCTCATGGACTCAGAGTCTTGGTTCAATGCCAAAAAGGCTGTTGAACTGGGCTTTGCAGACAAGATTCTCTTTGACAAACAAGAGGAACATAGAATGGAGACTGAGAGTTATTCTTTCAGTCGAACTGCTGCCCAACAAGATTTACTTGTCAAAATGCAGGCGAAACTTGGAGTCCAACAACCAAAGAAAACAATCCCGATCAATCAGTTGGAAAAACGATTGAATTTGCTTAAATAACGAAAGGAAAATGAACTGATGTCTAAATTACTTGAATTGAAAGAAAAACGTAACCTAGCTTGGCAACAAGCAAAAACCTTCCTTGATTCTGTTCGCTCAGAAGATGGACTGGTATCAGAGGAGGATTCTAAACGCTATGATGACATGGAAGCAAAAATCAACCTCTACAATCAAGAGATTGCCCGGTTGGAGCGACAAGAAAAGATTGACCTTGAACTTTCTCAACCAGCCTCACAGGCTCTAATTGGGCAGCCCACTACAGTTCTGAATGACAAGACTACTGAAGAGGAAAAGAAGGGTGTGGCTTCAGATAGCTATGCCAAGACATTTTGGACAAGTGTTCGTAAACGTCACTTCTTTGATGTCAAAGATGTCCTTCGAGTTGGGGAAGATACCGAAGGTGGTCATCTGGTTCCTGATGAGTATGAGAAGAAACTAGTTCAAGGATTACAAGAAGAGAATTTCTTCCGCAGCCTTGCGACTGTTATCAAAACATCTAGTGGTGAGCGAAAGATTCCTGTTGTGACTGGACATGGTTCGGCCTCATGGATGGATGAAAATGGTCTCTATCCTGAAACAGAAGAAACCTTTGGTCAGGTGACTCTAGACTCTCATAAGATTGGGACTGCTATTCGTATTTCAGAAGAGTTACTTAACGATTCAGTCTTTGACCTTGAGTCCTATATGACAGCTGAATTTGCTCGTCGTATTGGAACGGAAGAAGAAAAGGCATTCTTGATTGGCGATGGTTCTAAGAAACCGACAGGTATCTTTACTCAGGCAGAAGTTACAGGTCCAACGACTGCTACAAAGGATATTACCTTTGATGACATGATTGAACTGTATCATTCTTTACCAGCACCATATCGTAAGAACGCAGTTTGGATTTTACATGATACGACTGTCAAAGCTATCCGTAAACTCAAGGACAACAACGGTAATTACATTTGGCAGCCATCCACTCAAGTTGGACAACCAGATTTGATTCTAAATCGTCCATACTATACATCAACCTTTGCCCCACTTCCTGAAGCAGGAAACAAGGCCATTGCATTTGGTGATTTCTCATATTATTGGATTGCGGACCGTCAGGGACGCACCTTCAAACGTCTGAACGAACTCTATGCCAATAATGGACAGATTGGTTTTCTTGCTTCACAACGTGTTGATGGCAAGTTAGTCTTACCTGAAGCCGTGAAGACACTAACAGTAAAGGCTAAGTAGTCATGGTTAGTTTAGCAGAAGCAAAACAGTATCTCAAAGTGGAACACGATGATGAGGATGGACTGATTGAGCAGTTGCTTGAAACCAGTCAACAACTCTGCGAAGATATTTTGCGACAATCAATTTATTCAGACGTTCTAAAGACGGCAATCCTTTATGGGGTTGCCTATCTTTATGAACACAGAGAAGCTGCCAATCATAAGGAGTTGAAAGAGACTCTCTATCATTTGCTGTTGGCTGAACGAAAGGATGTGTTTTGATGAAGATTGCACCTTTGAGGGAACGATTGTCGTTTCATGGTCGACAGATTGTTCAAGATGAGATTGGTAATGAAACTTCGACATGGATACCTTTATTTGAACGGTGGTGCTCTTGTCGTCCTCTCACCTTGACCGAAAGGGATGGGAGTGTGACGAAACTGGAACAAGAGAAAGTCCAGTTCACCCTCAGGTATGATAAGGCAATTCTTGGACTTCATTCCTTAACGACTCACATTCAATTTCGTGGTCAAACCTATGAGATTGAGTCGATTGATGGAGATACAGTGCCAAGGCAACTGATTTACATCGTTGCCATTAAGGAGGAGAGTAATGACTAAAATTGGACTGGATGCACTAGAAACTGCCATCGCAAATGAGCTGGCTGAGTATGTGCAGGATACCACAGAGGTGATGCGTGAAGTTGTGGAGGAAGTCACTCAGGAATCTATTGAAACCTTGAAAGCAACGTCACCTAGAAAGAGTGGTTCCTATGCCAAAGGGTGGAAGAGTAAAGCAACGGTTGATATCAGTACAGGTCTAACTAAAACCATTCATAATCGAACGCCAGGCCTGACACATCTATTAGAAAATGGTCATGCCAAAAGCTCTGGTGGGCGAGTTGAGGGGATAAAGCATATCGCTCCCGTTGAGAAACAAGCGATACAATCCTTAGAAGAAAAGCTGAGAAAGCGAGTGTGATATGACATGTTATTGAGCGAATTGTACGCCATTCTCAAAGAATTACAGCTCCCAGTCGCCTACCATCATTTTGAAGAAGGGAGTCATCCAAGACCACCGTATCTAGTATATTTGGTGACTGATTCAGATAATCATGGTGCAGACAATTGGACCTATCATAAGCAGAATAACCTGCAAGTGGAACTCTATACCACTAAGAAAGATTTAACAACTGAACAAAAGGTGGAGTCATTATTTGACAGCCACCTTATATATTTTGAAAAAATAGAGACCTATATCTCATCTGATAAACTCTACCAAATAACCTATTACATCACATTACATGGAGGATAGTATGGCTGAAAAGAATAAGGTCACCTTTGGACTACAAGATGTCCATTGGGCAGAAGTTACAAGCGAAGGTTCTGATGGTACGTTGACATACGGCAATGTAGAACGTCTTCGTGGTGCGGCAGAATTAACCCTTGAACCAACAGGAGACAAGGGTTCTTATAAGGCAGACAATATCAATTTTTATACAACGGAGTCAAACGATGGTTATGAAGGAACGCTAAAAGTTGCTCTTCTAACGCAGGAATTTTTGACTCGAGTCCTTGGAGAACAGTTGGATGCGACGACAAATACCATCTCAGAAATCGCAAACAGCGAGAAGAAAAATTTTGCGTTGATGTTCCGTTTTGAAGGGGATAAGAAAGAAACATTACACGTTTTGTATTATTGTTACGCATCTCGTCCGACTGTTGGTTCAAAAACCAAGTCTGGTTCAGATATCAATGAGGTAGAGTTGACCTTTACTGCCAGCCCTCGCCCACTTGATAAGGTTGTACGTCGACGAACAACAGAGGAAACGAGCGATGAGATTCGTGAAAATTGGTTCAAGGCAGTTTTTGAACCTCGTAAGTAAGGGAGATGTCCATGAGAGAAAGTATTACCATAGCAGGCACAACCTACGAGTTAGCAACCAATGCCTACACTCCAATCGCCTATAAAGAGCAGTTTGGCAAGGACTATTTCCAAGATCTCTTTTCTATGGTCAATAGTCAAGCTATCTTGGATAAGCTAGACCAGCTGGATGAAGGGGAAGAACTCAAGGCAAGTCAGGTTGATGTGTCTATTTTATCTGACTTTGATATGACTTTTTTCCATCGTCTTTTTTGGGTTTTTGCCAAATCTGCCAATCCTCGTGTGAAACCTTTTGTGGATTTCTTCATGGAATTGGAGGAATTTCCAGTGCAGGAAGTAGCCCCTGTCTTGATGAATATGTTGAACCAAGGGATGTCAACCAGAAAAAAGCAGATGAAACAGAAACAGCGAGTGAAGAAATCTTCACAGTAGAGAGTTATTTCTCCTGTTGTAAGGAGACTGGTCTGACCATTGACGATTTAAAACATATCTCTATTGGGATGGCACTTGACTACCAAACGGACTATGTGGAGATGCGTACTCGAGAAACTTCTCAGACACGCCGAGCAACTCAAGCTGATTTTGATAATTTCTGATGGTAGAAAGGAGGGATTATGGCTGGAAACATAAAGGGAATTACGATTGAAATTGGTGGCGATACCCAACCCTTACAAGATGCACTTAAGGGTGTAAACAAACAAGCATCTGAAGCTACCAAAGAATTAAGACAGATTGATAAGGCTCTCAAGTTTGATACAGGCAATGTCACCCTCCTTACTCAAAAGCAGGAAGTATTAGCTAAACAAGTTGAAACAACTCGAGAAAAGCTAGCAACATTAAGGCAAGCACAGGATCAGGTTGAGGCTCAGTTTAAGGCTGGGGATATTGGGGCAGACCAGTACCGTGCCTTTCAACGTGAGGTGGAAACTACTCAAAGACTGCTGACGTCCTATGAAACTAAGTTAGCTGATGTGTCATCAACACTTGAGAATCACGGTCTAGCCAGTAGTTCAGCGGCTCAACAATTAGATAAACTCCAAGTGGAGCAGGGGCAGTTAGCAAGTGAGATGAACAAGGTCACGTCTCAATTTGAGTTACAAGAAAGTGCTTTGTCATCCAATAGTTCCGAAGCAGAACGCAATGCCATAGCCCAACAAAAGATTGGAGCTCAGTCAGAAATTGTTTCTAAACAAATTTCCAATCTCGAAAAGCAACTAGCCTTGACACAGAGTGAATATGGTGAGAATTCCATTGAAGCCAATAAGATGGAAGCTGAGTTGAACCAAGCAAAGACCGCTCTCAATAACCTGAACAACGAGATGGATGAGACCAAATCCTCTGCTGATGGTGCTCAAGATGGCATGAAAGCCATGTCTGACACCATTCGGGCTGAGGCACTTCAAGCGACCAGTGAGAAGCTAGCAGACATCTCTCAGAAAATCTTCGAAGTCGGAACAGAGTCCATGTCTGCGGCAGCGCAACTTCAAGCCAGCAATGCCCAATTCTCTACCGTCTTTGGAGATATGGAGAATGCTGCTAAGGATGCTCTCAATAAGATTGGGGAAGAGATGGACATTGTTCCAGAGCGTCTTCAAGGCTCCTTCACTCAGATGGCTTCCTTTGCCAAAACCTCTGGGATGGATACGGCTCAGGCTTTGGATCTGACCACTCGTGCCACCAGAGCAGCGGCTGATGGGGCAGCATTTTACGACAAATCCATCGAAGAAGTCACCGAAAACCTGCAGTCCTTCCTCAAAGGAAACTATGAAAATGACGCAGCTCTAGGTATTTCTGCAACAGAAACCACTCGTAATGCAGCGGCGAACAAGCTCTATGGAAAGTCCTTCAATGAACTATCAGAAGCTCAGAAGCAGTTAACCCTCCTTCAAATGGTAGAGGACGGCAATGAACTCTCTGGAGCCTTGGGACAAGCTGCAAGGGAATCAGACGGACTGGAAAACGTTCTGGGCAACTTAAGACAGTCTGGAACTAATGCTCTAGCAGCAATCGGTCAACCGATTCTGGAGATGCTTATTCCAGTCTTTCAAAGTTTGGCAGACATTGTTAGTCAACTAGCGACTTGGTTTACCAACTTATCCAGTCCCATCAAGGAAGTCGTCATTATCTTCACAGGTATTTTAGCTGTGGTAGGGATGTTACTTCCTGTTTTCTTGGGCTTACAGGTTGCGGCAGCCGCTATGGGGACAACCGTTGTTGGAATGATAACGGCATTTTTGCCGATTGTGGGGATTATTGTTGGTATTGTAGCCGCCATTACCTTACTGATTGTTGGGTTAAAAGAACTCTGGATGAACCACGAAGGCTTTCGAACGACAGTGATGGAAATCTGGCATAGTATCTATGCCTTTCTGACTATGATCATCCAGCAGATTTCTAGTTTTGTTATGTCCATCTGGGGAACCCTAACCACATGGTGGAGTGAAAACCAACAACTGATTCTTGATGCTGCAAACACAGTATGGAATGCCATTTCATCTGTCATCACTACTGTAATGACAATTCTTGGACCATTGATTCAAGCTAGTTGGGAAAATATCAAACTCATTATCACAACCGCATGGGAGATGATAAAGATTGTGGTTGAGACTGCCATCAATGTGGTGCTTGGTATCATTAAGGCAGTCATGCAGGTTATCACTGGTGATTGGACTGGAGCGTGGGAAACCATTAAACAAGTCCTAGCTACGGCTTGGGAGGGAATAAAGTCCCTGATTTCATTAGCTTTAAACTTCATCGCCCAGTACATCATAACTGCTTGGACAGGTATCAAAAATACCATTGCAAACTTACTGTCCGCCATTAGTTCAGTTGTTTTTTCCGTCTGGACAGCAATCCAATCGACCATATCCAGTATTTTATCTAACATCGGCTCAACAGTCTCCAATATTTGGAACAGTATCCGAAACACGGTCTCTAGTGTCTTGAATGGCATTTCAAGCACGGTGTCATCCGTTTGGAATGGTGTCAAGAATACCATTTCCAATGCCATCAATGGGGCAAAAGATGCCGTGAGTAACGCTATCAATGCCATCAAAAATCTCTTTAACTTCCAAATTCGCTGGCCGCATATCCCCCTCCCTCACTTTAGGGTGTCTGGGTCTGCCAATCCACTCGATTGGTTGAAGGGTGGAATCCCAAGAATCTCCATTGATTGGTATGCCAAAGGAGGAATTTTAACCAAACCAACCGCATTTGGTGTAAACGGCAATAGCCTAATGGTAGGGGGTGAGGCTGGAAAAGAAGCAGTCTTGCCTTTGAATGAACAAACATTGGGGGCAATTGGTCGAGGAATCGCAAAGACCATGACAAGCAATCTACCAACCATTCACATTACCATTACTGGAAACACGGTAAGGGAAGAGACTGACCTTCATCGACTTGCGGAGATGGTTGGAGAGAAATTAGTGTATGAATTAGAACGTCAGCAAGGATTGAGAGGAGTGAAACCATGATTAGACATAATGCATTAACCATTGGTGGGGTGTCCACGGCTAGTTTTCCTTTTAAGGTAATCGTGGAAGATAGCCCTTCTATCACAGTTAGTGAAAGTAAGACGCAATTGATAGAACACCAAGGTCTGTCAGGTGCGGTTCTTCAAACCAATCCTCGCAGAAGTGTCATGGAACTGAGCTATACACTCTATCTTGTTAAACCTAGTGAAGAACAGTTGTTTTCCTTTTTGAAGCTATTTTTGAAAGAAGAATTTTGGCTTGAGAACGCTAGTTTCAAGACCATACGCTTTTGGTGTTACAAGGTTCACCATACTCCAGTTCAAAAGGATAAGCTGGGGGTGTATGAGCTTAAGGTTACCTTTTCTTGTCACCCAACCAAGTGGTTCAAAACGACAACCTCGCAGGTGTTTAGAACCAGTGGTGTTTTGCGATGTCAAGGTTCAGCCATCGCTTTTCCAAAGATTACCATAAGTGGCAACTCGACTAGTGAAACTAGCTTTACAATTGGGGAAGATGTCATCCGCTTGGAGCGATTACAAGAAACACTCATTATGGATAATAATCCTAGTCAGCCAAGTTTTAAGACACAAAGAGGTCAGCCTGTAAAATGGTCTGGTGATTTTCTTTCTATAGATGCAGGTAGGAATGACTCAGTTGGAGTTGTCTTAGGTGCTGGCATCACATCATTAACAATAGAAATTAATTGGGGGTGGGCATAGAGTGCTATCATTATTAGACAAAACGGTTCGAACGGCAAAATGGCATGGGAAACCACTCCCAGAGACCATAAAAGCAAGCGTTAAAGAAACCTTGAATGGGGATTTTGTCCTGAATTTTACCTATCCAATCACAGACAGCGGTCTATTTCGAGAGCTAAAAGAGGACTACCTCGTTCGTAGTCCAGTTCCAGTATTGGGACACCAGTTGTTTCGGATAAAGAAAGTAATCGAAGGAGACACCAGTCTTGAAGTTGTGGCCTATCACATATCAGATGACATCATGACTAGGTTGGTATCTCCATTTAGGTGTGAACAGGTAACCTGTGCAACAGCTCTATCAAGCATGGTCATGGCAAGCAAGTCTCCACTGGGAGATTTTTCTTTTACCAGTGACATTGTCAAGAACAGAACCTATACAACAGACAAGGAACAGACGCTGTACTCCAGCCTGATGGATGGTAAACATTCTATTCTTGGAACTTGGGAGGGTGAACTGGTTCGTGATAACCTTGCCCTAACTATAAAGGGTGAGCGGGGACAAGACCGTGGGGTAGTCATCTCTACTCACTACAATTTGAAGAAGTATCAACGAACCAAAGAAAGTACACAGATTATCACTCGTATCCATGCCACTTCAAGCTTTAAACAAGAGGGGCAGGATAGGGAAACTGTACTTCAAGTCACAGTAGACAGTCCGTTGATAAACTCCTATCCTTTCATCAATGAAGTAACCTATACCAATAATAATCTCAAAACTCGACAGGAGTTAATAGAGTGGGCTAGTAGCAAGTTTCGCTTAGAGGGAATTGATAAACCAAAAGATGCCATCATCATTGAGGCATTTGAGTTAGACGGTCAAACAGTTCATCTAGGCGATACAGTGACTTTAAAAAGCAAGTTACACGGCATTGATGTGAAGAAGAAAGCCATCGCCTATGATTATGATCCTCTAGCTAAGAATTACCGCTCTATCACTTTTGATGATAAGGCAAGTATCGGAACAAGTAAAACTGGCGATAGCTTGACTACCTTAGCAAATAATCTCATTGATGGGAATAAGCGTAGTGAGGATGTTGCCGTTGAAATTGCCCTTGAGAATGCCAATAGAGCCTTTGATGCAGAATTTGAGAAACGTCAAGTAGCCATTGATAATGCAATCCTTCAGGCTCAAAGTCATGGGGAGGTCTATGCGGATCGATTAAAGGCTAGCATTGATAGTGAGCTTTCTTCTATTCACCAACAGATGCTGCAACAAGAAGAGGAACAGCAACGCACAACTCGTGATTTATTGGCAAAGGCTGGGGTAAATACCAACCTAGCCACAGAAGCCAAACAAAAGGCAGTACAGGCTCAAACTGGGGCAACTGAAGCTCTCAGAAGGGCAGAACAAGCCAAGCTCGATGCGATTCAAGAAGCTAACCGCTTGACTTCGACGGAGCGTAGTCAAACAGAGTTAAAAATTGCGACAGCAAAATCACAAGCTATCTCTGAGGCGAGTCGATTGGTTGATGTAGCAAAATCACTGATAGGTGGACAGTTGGCAACTGTCACTACCAATCTCACACAAACCAAGGAGGATATAAAACTACTTGCGAGTAAGCAACTGGTGGATGGTCTGACTGGTCGAGTAATTAGTGCAGAATCCATGATTCAAACGCAAGCAGACCAAATTTCCCAGCGTGTTAAGACTAGCGATTTTAACCAAGCAAAACAGAGAATCGAAACTGCAGAGTCAACGATTACGCAATTGGGGAATCGGATAACAACTGAGATTCGAGAGACCGTAGCTAAGATTCCAGTTGATTTTGGTGGTCGAAATTACATACTAAAAAGTGATACTTATATTACATCCGGGAGTAAGTTTCTAGATAGTGCTTCGGACTTTATCGACTATGCTCAGGCAGGAAAGTTTGTGACGATCAGCGTTGATATCAAGGGGGAAAATCTGTCGCCTGATGAAAGAGGACAGTCTAGGATAGGATGCGAGCTACGCTTGACTTTATCCAATGGCAATCCTCTCTATCTAAACTGCTATAAAGTTGTTTCAGCAACCCAACCTCGCGAGCGAATATACCGAACGGTTCGTATTCCTGATGGTGTATCGGTTGTTAGTGTAGCAAAGCTCAATCTTTTTGTGCAAGTCAGAGGAAATGCCTTAGCTGGAAGACCAAAGTTTGAACTTTCTTCTATGCCTACTGACTGGTCACCTGCTCCTGAAGACTTAATCACAGATCTCAGTCAAACCAGAACACTAATTACTCAGACAGCTGAGGGCCAAACTCAGCTGTCTACAAAGCTTACTCATACTGAGAATAAAATGATGAATGCTGAAACCCAAATCAGGCAATTGTTGGGTGATGTGGCTAGTAAAGTATCTAAAATGGACTATGACAATCTCAAGAGTACAGTTGAGAATCATACGACAAGTATTAATCAAACGACCCAGTCCATTTTACTTAAAGCTGACAAGACCTTTGTGGACGGTGTGAAATCTACGGCAGAAGCAGCCCTTTCAAAAGCAACTAGCAATGCGACAATGATTAGTCAGACCAAGTCTGAGCTAACTATTGCCAATGATGCCATCTCACAGAAAGTCGCAAAGACGGATTTTAATAATTTGAGCGGTCGAGTAGCAAGTGCGGAAACCACTATCCGAACACAGGCTGGGCAAATCGAACAACGACTGACGAGTACGCAAGTTGAATCTGCAATTAACTCAAAAGGCTACCAAACCAAGTCACAGGTCGATTCAAATATTATGGGTCGTGGCTATCTAACCAGCAGTTCTCTCCAGCCCTATGCGACGACAACTAGTGTGCAGAATTTGGTTAGAACCACCTATGATAGTTTTACCCAGCGAATCAGTCAAACGGAAAGCAGAATCCCTACCTCAGTTTCGCATCGCAACTTAATAGCTGGTACTTCAGACAGATGGAGTGCTTATCAGACGATAAATACCAATAGTAACTGGATAGCCTCTTTAGGAAGAGTGCAATTTGGGGATAGTAGTGGAATTTATGTTGGATCAAAAGTTCATTTATATGTTCATGTCTCAGCGGATGAGATTACCTTTGACCCCGCTGTAACGTCTCGTACTATGAAACTTCAAGGTCCAATCTTGGATAGTCAAAATGCCTGGACATGGACCAACTGGAATTTGTATCACCCTTTCTATAATAAATGGAGTAGCAATCTGACAACGGGTAACAACTATCGCTTGATAAAACTGACCGCCACCGTCACTCAAGAGATGTACCAACACTCTAAAGGATTTGAACTTCAAGTCAGAGTTGATGGGGTTAAAACTGGTAAGTTCCATGTGAGAGCCTTAATGGTATCAACTGGTGATATTTTTCCAGACTACTGGACACCGTCATTAGACGACTTTACGACGGTAACCGCCTTTCATGAAGTGCGGGATACTGTAAGTAGTCATACTCGAACAATTGGAGATCACACCAATCAAATCAGTCAGGTTGTCCAAACGGCTAATGGGATTGTGACACGAGTGGGCAATCTAGAAACAAGTCGAGCGACAACGGCGGCAGTTAATGCCATTCAAACTCAGGTTTCAACACTTGCAGGGGCGTGGTCGGTTCGAAATCTGACCAGTGCAGGAACAGTCCTGAGTCAGCTCAATCTCAATAAGGATGGCACAGTCAAGATTGATGGAAAACTCGTCCAAATTACAGGCACAACCTATATCCAAGATGGAGTAATTGCGAGCGGTAAGATTGCCAGTCTTGATGCAGGAAAGATTACGACAGGTATTATCTCTGCAGCTCGAATTGGAGCAGAAGCAATCACTGCGGATAAGTTAAAGGTTGACCAAGCTTTCTTTACCAAGTTTATGGCAACAGAAGCCTATCTTAAGCAGTTATTTGCCAAATCAGCCTTTATAACCCAAGTGCAGTCAGTAACACTATCTGCCAACAACATTTCTGGTGGTATCTTGTCAGCAATCAACGGAGCCATGAAAATCAATCTGTCACTTGGAAACATCAAGTTCTTTACAAACTCTCCATCCATTTCTCGTGAGGTTAGTGGTTATCCTCACCAGTGGGTTTCATTTGAAACAGGTACCTCAAACGGCAAGCCATGTGGTGTAACCATTATCGGTTCCAATCGATGGAACAACTGGAATGCCAATGACGGTGGCTTTGTAGGGATTAGAGCATGGAACGGTACTGATACTGACCAAATTGATGTGGTAGGTGATAAAGTACGTTTAGCTAGTGCTCCATATACCAATCCAGATGGGTGGGAGATTGTAACGTTGCCTAACCGACTGAGTATTGATGCTTTTAAAGCATCTGACCGACCAAGTTCTATTTTGAATATCGGAGATATCCGCATCTATCGAGATGGGACAACCTATGTCAGCTTGAAAGACGTACTTCATCAATTCAATCACAATTTTAAACACTTAGTAAACATCACAGGTCGAGGTGACGTCATCTTGACATGGGATACGATTAAATAAAGGAGTTCACAGATGAATCTAGAACAAATCAACCAATCATTAAAATTAACCATCCAGGAGCTTGTCTCCAAGCTATCTGATGAGATTACCGCTAAGAACCTCATTGCCATCCAATTGGTGGAAAGGGATGAGGAACTTAGCCTATTGCGTAAAGAAAAACAGGAATTGACTGAGCTATTAGAAGTTCAGACAAAACCTGAAGAAAGGAAAGGAGAATAGTTATCATGGCACTTCTCAATATTGACAAAGTAACAGAACCATTTGATTTGGAGACAGCTCTCGCTTACATGCGTAAGAATGGAGAGTTCATTCGTTGTAAGACAGCAGAGCAGGATTTTTACATGTATCTTGAAGAAGTAAGGCGACCTGCCATTAAAAATGGAAGGCGGCAGTTGGTTACAACAGAAACAGTTTGGGCGTTTAATCAGTGGGGTAGTACCACATTAACTCTGAATCTTTCTGATTTATTTCATGAATGTTTTTATCTGATGCGGTTTGATGAGAACGGTCAACCGGATTGGTCAGACCCTACCATTGTGCAGGAAGGCCCAGTAGAAAGTGAGGTGACCGATGAAGGAACTGTTAACTCTTAATAAGATTTTATTTTCCATGATTGGAGGCTTGATTGGTAGTCTATTTGGAGAGTTGGATGGTATCTTATATGCCCTACTTGTCTTCATTATTATTGACTATCTAACAGGAATTTTTGCGGCAGTTGTAGAGAAACAATTGTCAAGTAGTATCGGTTTTCGTGGCATCTTTAAAAAGATAGCCATTTTATTTTTAGTTTCACTAGGTCATCTGATTGATACTGCAATCATCAAGCAGGGTGGAACAATTCGAACCATGGTCATTTTCTTTTATCTCAGTAATGAGGGGTTAAGTATTCTAGAAAATACCGTTCGAATTGGTTTACCAATACCTGAGAAACTACAAGCAATCTTAAAACAAATCAACGAGAGGTGAGAAGATATGGGAAAACATCTAGTCATTTGTGGTCATGGCCAAGGGCGAACAAGCTATGATCCTGGAGCAGTGAATGCCAAACTAGGTATCACAGAAGCAGGAAAGGTTCGAGAATTAGCCAAGTTAATGTCTAAGTACAGTGGACAGCGAATTGATTTTATTACCGAACAAAATGTTTATGATTATCGGAGTATTACTAGTATTGGTAAGGGATACGACTCGATTACTGAATTGCACTTCAATGCCTTTAATGGAAGTGCTAAAGGTACAGAAGTCTTGATTCAATCTTCCTTAGAAGCAGATAAGGAAGATATGGCTATCCTGTCTCTCCTTTCACACTATTTCCAAAATCGTGGCATTAAGAAGGTAGATTGGCTATATAATGCCAATCAAGCAGCAAGTCGTGGATACACCTATCGTTTGGTGGAGATTGCTTTCATCGATAATGAACAAGATATGGCGATTTTTGAGAACAAGAAAGAGGATATTGCGAGAGGTCTTGTGTCAGCAATAACAGGAGTTGAGGTCAAGACCATAGTTCCCTCGACACCCAGTTCAACCGTTGGGAGTTCAGGAACTCCTTCAAAACCAGTCTATCTTGTTGGTGATAGTCTTAGGGTGTTGCCTCATGCGACTCATTATCAGACTGGTCAGAAAATCGCCAACTGGGTCAAGGGGCGCACCTACAAAATCCTTCAAGTGAAGAATATTCACCAGTCCAACAGTAAGAGAGCTTATCTACTTGATGGAATCAAGTCATGGGTGCTTGAGCAGGATGTAGAAGGAACAACTAAAGGCCATAGTGAGCAGACCTATCAAGCACAGAAAGGCGATACGTATTATGGAATCGCTCGGAAGTTTGGTTTAACAGTAGATGCCCTACTTGCGGTGAATGGTTTGAAGAAGTCGGATATCCTGAAAGTTGGGCAAACACTCAAGGTTAACACAGCTTCAAGGACAACAACCGCTATTCCAACCAGTGTTGCCAGTCGTGTGGTTGCGTCAGCATTATCCAAGGTCGGTCAAAAGGTGACCGTTCCATCTAACCCTTATGGTGGACAGTGTGTTGCCTTGGTGGATAAGATTGTTCAAGAGCTTACGGACAAGAATATGTCCTATACAAATGCCATTGATTGTTTGAAGAAAGCAAAATCAAATGGTTTCCAAGTAATCTACGATGCTTGGGGTGTGAATCCTAAAGCAGGTGATTTTTATGTCATTGAGACAGATGGTTTGGTCTATGGGCATATTGGTGTCTGTGTGACAGATTCTGACGGAAAAAGTATTGATGGTGTGGAACAGAATATTGATGGATATTCTGACTATAATAAGAACGGTATCAATGACCAATTAGAAATTGGTGGCGGTGGAATTACTCGTCGTGTGAAACGGCAATGGATGGCGGATGGCTCACTCTACGATTCTACTGGAACAGTTAAACTCGGTAAAGTTGTAGGTTGGTTTAGAATATCATAATTAAGTCTTAAGCCTGGTGGGAACATCAGGCTTTATTTTTTTGCTTTTTTTTTCAATAAGTGCGGAAAAATTACTCCCAAACCTACCTAGTAAGGTAGGAGGAATATTTGTATTCCATGAACTTTGGCATAAATTTATCAGGTCGAATTAGTTTGTCTGATAACTTGACTTATTTTCCCTTTAGAGTGATATATAGTGTGCCATTACATAGGAAGGAGAGTAAATGTCCGTAAAAAAGATTAGAGTCAATAAACAAAAGCACAAGCAGAGGATCTGTGCCTACATTCGAGTTTCGACGACTAATGGAAGTCAGTTAGAATCGTTAGAAAATCAGAAACATTATTTTGAAAACCTGTATTCCAATAGAGACGATATTGATTTTACGGGTGTTTATCATGACAGAGGTATATCTGGTTCTAAGGATAATCGTCCAAATTTTCAAGCCATGATTGAAAATTGTCGTAAAGGTATGATTGATATTATTCATACCAAGTCAATTGCTCGATTTGCTAGAAACACGGTTACAGTTCTTGAAATTAGTCGTGAACTGAAGGCAATAGGAGTAGACATTTTCTTTGAGGAACAAAACATTCATACCCTTTCTAGTGAAGGGGAAGTGATGCTTTCAGTATTAGCTAGTATTGCTGAGGACGAGTTGAGGAGTATGAGTGGCAATCAACGTTGGGCATTTCAAAAGAAGTTTCAACGAGGAGAGCTAGTCATTAACACCAAGCGATTCTTAGGATATGATATAGACGAGAATGGTGAGTTGATTATCAATCCAGAAGAAGCTTTGATAGTCAGAAAAATATTTGCACTTTACCTTGAAGGGTATGGTACTCATCGTATTGCCAAACTGTTAAATGAAAAGGGAGTTGCGACGGTTACAGGTGCTAAATGGCATGACACCACAATCCGTCAAATGTTAAGCAATGAAAAATACAACGGTTCGGTCTTATTGCAGAAGTATTTTCACGATGGTGTGAATGGTCCTAAAAAAATTAATCAGGGGGAACTCGAACAATACCTGATAGAGGATAATCATGAAGCTATTATTTCAATGGAAGATTGGCAAGCAGTCCAGGTAAAACTAAACAGTAGAAGATGGCAACAAGGTAGAAACAAAACCTATAAATTTACGGGGTTATTAAAGTGTCAGCATTGTGGTTCGACTCTAAAGAGACAAGTTTCTTACAAGAAAAAAATTGTTTGGTGCTGTTCCAAATACATTAAGGAAGGAAAAGCAGCTTGTCAAGGGATGCGTGTGCCAGAAGTAGATATCTCAAATTGGACAGTAACCTCGCCAGTAAAAGTGATAGAAAGGGATAGAGATGGGGAAAAGTATTACAGTTATTCCGGCCAAGAAAGTGCAGACCAGCGTTCAACATCAGGTCAGAAAGAAAGTCAATGTAGCCGCATATTGCCGAGTGTCCACCGACCAAGACGAACAGCTATCAAGTTATGAAAACCAAGTTAATTATTACCGAGATTATATCTCCAAACACGAGGACTATGAGTTAGTTGACATCTATGCGGATGAGGGCATCTCAGCAACCAATACCAAAAAACGTGATGCCTTTAACCGCTTGATACAAGATTGTAGGGCTGGTAAGGTGGATAGGATTTTGGTCAAGTCAATCAGTCGCTTTGCCAGAAACACCCTAGACTGCATTAAGTACGTCCGTGAGTTGAAGGAACTTGGGGTGGGGGTAACTTTTGAGAAGGAGAATATTGATAGCCTAGATTCGAAAGGTGAGGTTCTGTTGACGATACTTTCTTCCTTGGCACAGGATGAGTCACGTTCCATATCAGAGAATGCGACTTGGGGGATTCGTAAGAAGTTTGAACGTGGTGAAGTTCGTGTGAATACCACTAAGTTCATGGGTTATGACAAGGATGAGAATGGTAGACTTATCATCAATCCAGAGCAAGCAGAAACTGTCAAATTTATCTACGAGAAATTCTTAGAGGGGTATAGTCCTGAGTCCATAGCTAAATATTTGAATGACAATGAAATACCTGGTTGGACTGGAAAGGCTAACTGGTATCCAAGTGCTATACAGAAAATGCTTCAAAATGAAAAGTATAAAGGTGATGCCCTATTGCAAAAGACTTTTACGGTTGATTTTTTGACTAAGAAACGAGTTCAAAATGACGGTCAGGTTGACCAGTACTATGTAGAAAATAGCCATGAAGCTATTATTGACAAAGACATTTGGGAATTAGTACAGTTGGAATTGGCAAGGAGGAAAGCCTACCGAGAGGAGCATCAGCTCAAGTCCTATATCATGCAAAATGACGATAACCCTTTTACAACTAAGGTGTTCTGTAAAGAATGTGGTTCAGCCTTTGGTCGAAAGAACTGGACCACCAGTCGAGGTAAACGCAAGGTTTGGCAATGTAACAATCGATATAGGGTCAAAGGACAGATTGGCTGTCAGAATAACCATATTGATGAAGAAACGTTAGAGAAAGCCGTAGTAATGGCTGTAGAACTATTGAGTGAGAACGTGGATCTGTTGCATGGGAAGTGGAATAAGATTATAGAAGAAAATCGTCCGCTAGAAAAGCATTATAGTACAAAGTTGGCTGATATAATAAACAAGCCATCCTGGGAATTCGATTCGTATGAGATGTGTCAGGCATTGGATAATATTACAATTTCAGAAGATGGACAGATAAGTGTAAAATTCTTAGAGGGGACTGAGGTAGATTTGTAAGTGACTGTGGCCGAAAGGTTACGTTTTTTTGTTTTTAGTGATATAATAAGTTGTTCTACTATCGCGTGAAATAACCTAATAAAGGCTGATTATGGAGGATAAATGCAATGAAATTAAAAACGGATCGATTAAGTATTCGCCCCTTTGTTGAAAATGATATAGAGGATACCTATGAGATTTATTCAGATGAAAATGTTTGTAAATATTTGCTTGAAGATAAATGGAATCAAACTGATAAAGATAAGGAATTTAATAAGAAAATTAATAATAATGTACTTTGTCAGGGTTCCTCTTTAAGTTTAGCTGTTTTACTAAATGAAAAGGTAATCGGAGATATATCAGTTTGGTATACAAATATGAAGCAAACAGTTGAAATTGGATTTGTTTTCAATCCAAAATTTTCCAAGAAAGGGTATGCTATGGAATCTGTAAAAGCAGTTATTTTTGAGCTGTTTGGGAAATATAACATTCACAGGATTCAAGCAAATTTAGACTCTAGAAACACAGCATCAGCAAATTTATGTAATAATCTTGGCATGAGGAAGGAAGCGCATTTTATTAAAGATTATTGGAATAAAGGTGAGTGGACGGATAGTTATGTATATGGAATGTTAAAAAATGATATACCGAATAACGATAAAGAACAAAGACTTTATTAGAATAGTTTCGTTCAAAAGTATAATCAAAAATCTGACCAACTTTATTTCGTTCCATAATATAGGTAAGACCTATCAGCACACGTGGAGTGCGTAGTGTTGCTACAACGAAGCAAAGGGTAAAAATCCTTTATTTTAAGCACTTTTTCAAACATTTTGTCTTTATTGAAAAGAGTGATTTTGACATAAAAAAGGTTCAAAAAAAGTACATTGATGTGAACGTCTGTTTGGATGTCGACTGCGTAGACAAAAAATAGATACGTCATAAAATATAATAGTTTAGCGAGAACAATTTAATAAGTGTTCTCGCTTTTTTAATTTCAGGAGGAATTCATGAAAAAGAAGGAACAATCATCGCGTCAAATGGTGATGTGTCATCTCGTGGCTATCTTGGGAGTTGATGTTGAGAAAGCAACTCAGCTAATTGATGAAATGGAACAAGTAGGTATAATCCGATTTGATGAATTTGGAAATGTTGGAATATTAGTCTTGGGGGGACAATCATGAAACGTATTACCGCTAATCAATATCAGACATCAGAGCGATATTATAAACTCCCTAAAGTTTTGTTTGAGAGTGAACGGTATAAAGACATGAAGCTGGAGGTTAAGGTAGCCTACGCGGTTTTAAAAGATCGGTTGGAGTTATCTTTGAGTAAAGGTTGGATTGATGAAGATGGGGCTATTTACTTGATTTATTCCAATTCAAATCTGATGGCACTTTTAGGCTGTTCAAAGTCAAAATTACTCTCTATCAAGAAAACCTTACGTGAATATGGCTTAATTGATGAAGTCCAACAGTCCTCTAGTGAAAAAGGTCGAATGGCAAATAAGATTTACTTGGGGGAATTAGAACATGAACCTACCCCAGTCTTAGATTCAAACGGGGCTAGTGTTAAAAAAATACTAGGGGGGTCTCAAAAAAAGACGGGGCCGGTCTTAAATTCAGCCCCTAGTGAGACTGAAGGAAGTGAGACTAAATATAGTGAAACTAAAAGGAGTGATTTCCTTATTGAGGACGAGGAGGAGAGGCAGCTAGTAGATGACAAACAAGGAGAAAACTTTACTCCAAAAGTAGATGATGTGACTAAGTACGATCGAGACTATATTTGGGGTTTGGTTCATGACCAGTTAAGACAGACAGGTCTATCTCAGTCGGCTAGTGACTATGCCATGATCTATTTCGGTGATCGTTATCAGTACGCATTGGAACATATGAGATTTGCTCGGTCAGCAGAAGTGATAGCTGAATATGTGTTTAATGGAGTGCTGTCAGAATGGACCAAGCAACTGAGACGACAAGAAGTAAAGGGAGGTGATTAAGATGATTTGGTGGATACTAGGTGGAATCTATCTGATTTCTATCATCATTTTGATTGTTGAAATCATCCGAGCACCAGAAATGGATGATTATATATAGGCAAGAGTTTTACAAATCGTAAGGCTCTTTTTTACTTGGAAAGAGAGGAAAAATGAAATTTTTAGATTTATTTGCTGGGATAGGCGGTTTTAGGCTAGGAATGGAATCACAGGGTCATAAATGCCTGGGCTTTTGTGAAATTGATAAGTTCGCTAGAACATCTTATAAAGCCATGTTTAACACAGAAGGGGAAATAGAATATCATGACATTAAAGAGGTCACAGACCATGACTTTAGACAATTTAGAGGGCAAGTGGACATCATCTGCGGGGGATTTCCTTGCCAAGCATTTTCACTCGCAGGCAGACGATTGGGATTTGAAGATACTCGAGGGACTCTCTTTTTTGAGATTGCTCGAGCGGCCAAACAAATCCAACCACGTTTTCTATTTTTGGAAAACGTCAAAGGCCTACTCAATCACGACGAGGGACGGACGTTCGCCACAATCCTCTCCACGTTGGATGAATTGGGGTATGATGTCGAATGGCAGGTGCTTAACAGTAAGGACTTCCAAGTCCCGCAAAACAGAGAGCGGGTCTTTATTATCGGACATTCTAGAAGATACCGTCCCAGATTCATATTTCCTCTCAGAAGAGAAAACAGCCCAGCTCATCTTGAAAGGCTAGGAAATATCAATCCCTCTAAACGTGGTTTGAATGGTGAAGTCTATCTGACGAGTGGACTTGCTCCTACACTAACAAGAGGTAAAGGAGAGGGAGCTAAAATCGCCATTCCAGTCTTAACACCAGATAGACTAGAAAAACGGCAACATGGTCGTCGACTTAAGGACAATCAAGACCCTATGTTTACTTTGACAAGTCAAGACAGACACGGAGTTGTTGTCGCAGGAAATCTGCCGACTAGCTTTGACCAGACTGGAAGAGTATTCGACACTTCTGGCTTGTCACCGACTTTGACCACCATGCAAGGTGGAGACAAGGTGCCAAAGATTTTGCTGAGGGAGGAGCTGCCATTTCTGAAAATCAAGGAAGCCACAAAAACAGGGTACGCAAAGGCAACTCTTGGAGACTCTGTCAATCTGGCTTATCCAGACTCAACCAAACGTAGGGGACGTGTGGGAAAGGGAATATCCAATACTCTGACGACTTCAGACAATATGGGAGTGGTGGTTGCTGCTTTGGAATATCGACAGGATAAGTGGTATGAAGTCACAGGCATTGTCTTAGAGGGGAAACTTTATCGCCTGAGAATAAGACGACTGACACCAAGAGAGTGTTTCAGACTTCAAGGCTTTCCTGACTGGGCTTATGAAAGAGCAGAGGGGGTTTCTAGTAAGAGCCAACTATACAAACAGGCCGGCAATAGTGTGACTGTCACAGTTATTGAAGCCATTGCGAGAGAACTTATAAGAATGGAAGAGGAAGAAAAACATGAACCTACTACATAAGAAAAGTATCCTAGATTGTACTGAATTAGAGGAACGTATTCACCAAGTTGAAACCAATCAGTTATTACAAAAGATACTGTCGCTCCCCAATTTTGATTGTGACTTTGAGGTGACTTTTGAAGATGATTACCACAAAGAGATGAATGATCCCCTATTCTACGAATCCAATCTTCATCGGATTTCGGATTTTATGGAAACTAGGGATATTAAAAATGGTGTAGATACACTATTGACGAAAGACAATCACCTGGCCTTTCGTGCCTTTGGTGAAAATTATTCTGCTAGGGGAAAGGAAGGCATTTTAACGACTTTGGTGACGGTCAAGTGCTTTAGTGAAGGACGGATGCCTATTGATATGAGTCGCTATTTCTCAACTCCCGAACCAACAGTTGAAAATAGCCTAACCCTATAAGGAGGAGCCTATGCTTGAGGTATATCTAGGAAATAATGCCAATACAAATCAAGATTTACTAACTATTTTGACGACCTATGGTGTGACTTATCGTTGTATAAATGCGTGTGATGTAAACCGTGAAATCTTACTGTCACTCTTTGCCAAAACCACGGATTGTTTTGAGTTGCTGTCGCCACGATTTCTTCGCTTTAAACGTCAATATTCGATAAGTTTGAATGAGATGATTCAGCTCATTCTACAAAAGCCAGACCAAAACCTTCGTTTGCCTCTCATTGTCTGCCAGAATCATGTCTATCCAGCTATTGGGTTAGATGAGGTGCGAACCTTTCTTCCCAGACAGGTAAAAGAAGAGTTGTTTCAGGCCAGCTTGATGAAACAAGTGACAGAGTAGGTGTGAAGATGAATGAACGATTTTGGGACAATTTAGAAATCATTCTGGCAGAAAAAGAACTCACTTGGGCAGAACTAGCTCGCAAAGTATTCAAAGGTCAATATGTTTATCCAAGTGAGTTTAATCGCCTCTATCAAAAATTACGGCATTACAAATCCAATCGTCTAATGCCACAAACAAGATGGGTTGAGCGAATTGTTTTGGTATTAGATATTGATTATGAAGATTTATTCAAGAGGTGACAATGATAAGGATAGTGATGTTTTATCTAGCCATACAGCTTAACGGTCTTCTGGTGAGTTTATACCTGAAAGAGTATCTGACAATAGAGGGTATAGTCTTGCTACAATTGGTCCTATTAAGTGTGACTTGCTTAGAGATTGCCCGTCATAAAACTGTTCGAGCAAAAAATATGACCATACAAAATCGCCTAAGATGGTTGCTTCTTGGTTTTGTGGTTATGGTTGCTTTTGCTGCCTTCATTAGTTTTCTATTTCCAGTTCAGACTAGGAATCAATCGGTACTAGTTGAAGTAGGAAAGCAGGTTCCTCCTATTATCTTTTTATTATTTCTAGTGAATGCAAGTGTCCTTGAAGAGGTAGTTTATAGGCAACTGCTGTGGGAAAAATTGACATCCCCTTTTGTACAAATAGGAGTGACCAGTTTTCTCTTTGCTCTAGCCCATGGTCCTATTCAGTTAGGGAGTTGGCTCATCTATAACTGTCTTGGCTTGACCCTGGCTGTTGTTCGATTGAAAACAGATTGTATGACGGCAATCGCCTTACATTTACTTTGGAATAGTTTGGTTTATGTCTTGACCTTCTTGTGATACCAAAATCAAGAGTGCTTCCGTATTATGGAAGCACCTTATGTTTGATAGGGAATCCAAAGAAGAGGAGGTCACCATGTCATCTGAACAACAAGAGCGTCAAGCAATGCAATACGTAGAAAGAAGTAGTTTATTGACAGTCAGAACCCTCTTAAAGCTCTTAGAATGGTCGGCTAGACAAGCTTTAGCTCAAGATTCAGCTTATAAGATTGGAGTTCAAAAACTGGAAGAACTCCTTCAAAGCCCTTACGCCATTGAAGGGATTAATGTTAGTAAAGACATTTTAGATAAGCCAATTGATGTGGAGAAATTCAAGGAGTTGATGGAGTCAGAAAAACTGCCAATCGCTATTAGTTGGCAAAAAGACTATCTCTACTTTTATGCCAAGGACAAGACCTTGCTTGATCATCACTTAGATGAATTGTTGAAGAAACTGATGTCTAATCCAGAAAAGTTACAAGGGCTAACTTTTGATAAAACATTGGATCAAGAGATAGAACTGGCTAAAGAGAAAATTAGAGTGACAGAACCTTCGGCAGTCAAGACCAAGGAGGTGACCTTGTAATGTATTCCAGGCAAAAAGCATTTGTCTTTGGCCTCTTGGGTCTCGCCTTTGGCTATTTCTGCCATCGTCTAACCCTGCTCTATGATAGTTTAACCAATGCCCCACCTATGGAACGTTTTGCCTACCTCTTAGGAGAGGGGCTAAATCAAGTCTTCAATCCTTTATGGCTTTTTACTTTTACTCAAAAGTCTCTTCTTGCCTTTGTCCTTGGGGTTCTATCGATGACACTAGTCTATCTTTATGTATCGACAGGACAGAAGGTCTATCGAGAAGGGGAAGAATACGGTTCTGCACGATTTGGAACCAGTAAGGAAAAGCGGTTCTTTTATAGCAAGAATCCTTTCAACGACACGATTTTGGCTCGTGATGTTCGTCTAACCTTGTTGGAAAAGAAGAAGCCCCAGTTTGACCGAAATAAAAATTTGATTGTCATTGGGGGTTCTGGGGCAGGTAAGACCTTTCGCTTTGTGAAACCCAACCTTATCCAGCTTAACTGTTCCAATATTGTCGTGGATCCTAAAGACCATTTGGCTGAGAAGACAGGTAAACTCTTTTTGGAAAACGGTTATCAGGTCAAGGTTTTAGATCTGGTTAATATGACCAATTCAGACGGTTTTAATCCTTTTCGTTATGTAGAAACAGAGAATGATTTGAACCGCATGTTAACGGTCTATTTTAATAATACCAAAGGAAATGGTTCTCGTAGTGATCCATTTTGGGATGAGGCTTCCATGACATTGGTGAGAGCGATTGCCTCCTATTTGGTGGATTTTTACAATCCTCCAGGAAGTTCCAAGCAAGAGCAGGAAGCAAGACGTAAGCGTGGCCGTTATCCAGCCTTTTCAGAGATTGGGAAACTCATCAAACACTTATCAAAGGGAGACAATCAGGAAAAAAGTGTTCTTGAAGTCCTGTTTGAAGATTATGCTAAAAAATACGGTCACGAAAACTTTACTATGCGAAATTGGGCGGATTTCCAAAACTACAAGGACAAGACCTTGGATTCGGTGATTGCGGTCACAACAGCTAAATTTGCCCTTTTTAATATTCAATCGGTGATTGATTTAACGCATCGAGATACCCTGGATTTGAAAACATGGGGAACGCAGAAAACTATGGTCTATCTTGTTATTCCAGACAATGATACGACCTTTCGTTTCCTATCTGCTTTATTTTTCTCTACGGTTTTCTCCACTTTGACCAGACAGGCTGATGTTGACTTTAAAGGGCAACTACCGATTCATGTTAGAAGCTATCTGGATGAGTTTGCGAATGTCGGAGAAATCCCAGACTTTGCCGAACAAACCTCAACAGTTCGCTCTAGGAACATGAGTTTAGTTCCAATCTTGCAAAATATTGCCCAACTCCAAGGACTTTATAAGGAAAAAGAAGCTTGGAAAACTATTCTGGGGAACTGTGATAGCCTCCTCTATTTGGGTGGAAATGACGAGGAAACTTTCAAATTCATGAGTGGTCTTCTAGGTAAACAAACTGTTGATGTCAGAAGCACCAGTCGTTCTTTTGGGCAGACGGGTTCAAGTTCGACCTCTCACCAGAAAATTGCCCGTGACTTGATGACGGCTGATGAAGTCGGGAATATGAAACGAGATGAGTGCCTCGTACGCATTGCAGGAGTGCCAGTATTTAGATCAAAGAAATATTTTCCACTCAAACATAAGAATTGGAAATGGCTTGCAGATAAGGAATCTGATGAACGCTGGTGGCACTACCACATCAATCCCCTAATCACTGAGGAAGAGATAGATTTGTCAGGCCATACAATAAGGGATTTAAGCACAGAAACGTCACTACATTAATAGAAATGAGGAAAAATATGAATCAAAAACTAACAGGCTTTGTTTACGGAGTGGACGCCAGCTCCATGTTCTCCCAAGCCATGTCTCTATTACAAAAAGGCTTAATTGCAGTGGGAGCTTTTCTTGTTGTCATGGGCATTATCAACCTTTCAACCAACATTAAAGATGGTGGTCCAGGTGTCCGAAATGCTATTCTAGAAATTGTTGGTGGTGTCATGGTGGGAGCTGCAGGTGCTTTTGTGACACAGATTACCATTTAGAGGAGGTCAGAACATGACATGATGATGAATTTTACGTCACCTTTTGTATTTCTAGCCTCTGAAAAAGTATCTAGCGATAGCCTTTTTGAAGGGTTTCAAGTGGATTTAGAATCAACCGCCAACTTGGTTAAATCACTGGCAGACTTTAATCCGACGGTGTGGTCTTATATGATAGCCATTACCAAGGGGATTATGCAGCCCTTGGGAGTAGCTATTCTTGCGGTTGTTCTCGTACTCGAATTCTCAAAAATGGCCAAGAAAATCGCAAACTCAGGTGGTGCGATGACCTTTGAAGCTATGGCACCTATGATTGTCAGCTACATCATGGTCGCGGTCGTAATTACCAATACGACGGTTATTGTGGAAGCCATTATTGCCCTTGCCTCTTATGTTATTGAACAAGTGGCAGGGCTTGTCACGACTGGTGGTGCTAATTACGATACCATCACAGGTATCAAGGGATCTGGAATTGTAGGAAAAATGATTATTGGCTTTTTTGCGATTCTCATTTGGTTGGTACGAATGGCCAGTATCATGGTTGTCAATATCTTGATTACCATTCGCTTTATCCAACTTTATCTGATGATTCCTTTTGCCCCTGTTACCATTCCGACCTTCCTTAGTGATGACTGGAGAAGTGTTGGGATTGGTTACCTTAAAAACATCATGGTCTATGCCGTTCAAGGTATTTTGATTTTTCTAATTGTATCGCTTGTTCCCTTGTTTGAGTCGGCTGGAAAGATTGCCGTATCAAATGGAGCTGGAGTGATGGAATCACTCGCCATTATGTTTGGTGGCTTGGTACAAGCCATATTGTTAATCATTGCCTTAGTTGGTAGTCAACGAACCGCCCGAAGTATTTTGGGGATGTGAGAGTAGGCCAGGAATCGGAACTGCTTTGCAGTCGATTACGTCGTCCTACCTCCGCAAGGACGACTAGAACTGTCATAGCTAGGAACTAGCGTAGAGAGTTCAGACGTCTACTGCGTCAAAATCATGAAGCAATTCAAACTGGACTGAGATTTTCATCTTAGTCCTTTTATCAAAGAAGGAGCTATTATTTATGAACACACGTGTCTTTAAGGACATTTCAAAGGTTCAACACAGGGCATGGTTAGGATTTACAACTAGACAGGTTATTTTTGTATTTCCAGCCGTCGCCATAACTATTTTGGTATTGGGCTTGAACCTATTTTACTGGCAATTTGGGGATTGGTTTGTCTATGGTTTTGTTTTTAGCTTTACCATTCCACTCATGTTATTTGGGGTCTATCGCCCTAATGATTTACCATTTGAAACCTATCTCAAGTACCGTTTTCATTATGAACTAACGGTGCCAGATCGTACATTTACTGGAAGAAAAGGAGACCAACGTGAAAAAATTAAAACACTCAATGAAACCAAAGACCTCTTCTAATGACAAAAAGCAAAAGACGAAAACACAGAAGCAGGAGATTAGACCTTCTACCGTAAATACGCTAGCCTATCAAGGGCTTTTTCAGAATGGCCTTATGCAGGTCAGTCCAAGCTATTTCTCACAAACCTATCTTTTAGGTGATGTCAATTATCAAACAGTTGGTTTAGATGATAAGGGAGCTATTGTTGAGAAATATTCCGATTTAATCAATTCACTGGATGATAAGACCAATTTCCAACTGACCATTTTCAATCAAAAGGTCAATCTGGAAAAATTCCGTAAGAGTATTCTCTATCCCTTACAGGAAGATGGGTTTGATGCTTATCGTGATGAATTAAATCGCATAATGAATGCCAACTTAGAGGCGGGCGAGAACAACTTTTCGGCTGTCAAGTTTCTTTCATTTGGCAAGAGCGACCAAACACCAAAACTAGCTTTTCGGTCTCTGTCGCAAATTGGGGAATATTTCAAGAGTGGCTTTTCAGAGATTGATGTATCTCTTGGTCTGCTTGGTGGAGAAGTGCGAGTGAATGTCCTTGCGGATATGTTGCGAGGTGAAAATCATTTACCGTTCTCTTACAAGGATTTGACCCTCTCAGGTCAATCCACCAAACACTTTATTGCCCCAACCTACCTTTCCTTTAAACACAAGAATCATATTGAATTGGACGATAGATTATTACAGATTGTCTATGTTCGTGATTACGGTATGGAGCTAGGGGATAAATTTATTCGTGACCTGATGCAGTCTGATTTGGAAGTGATGATTAGCCTACATGCTAAAGGCTCCACCAAGTCTGAGACCATGACCAAGTTACGAACCAAGAAAACCTTGATGGAATCACAAAAAATTGGGGAACAACAAAAGATGGCTCGGACTGGCATCTATTTGGAGAAGGTCGGCCATGTTCTTGAAAACAACATCGATGAAGCAGAAGCTCTTCTTCAAACCATGACCCAAACAGGAGATAAACTGTTTGACACCGTATTTCTGATTGGTGTGCTGGCAGATACTGAAGACCAACTCAAACAATCTCTTGATATTATCAAGCAAGTAGCAGGGTCTAATGATATGATTATCGATAATTTGACCTACATGCAAGAAGCTGCTTTTAATAGTCTCTTGCCATTTGGGAAAAACTATCTTGAAGGTGTTTCTCGGTCTCTATTGACTTCAAACATTGCCGTGAATGCACCTTGGACTTCCGTTGATATTCAGGACAAGGGTGGGAAATTTTATGGCATCAATCAAATCTCAAGTAATATCATCAGTATTGACCGTGGCAAGTTAAATACTCCGTCAGGTTTGATTTTAGGGACTTCTGGAGCTGGCAAAGGGATGGCGACAAAACATGAAATCATCTCTACTAAGCTCAAGGAAGTAGATAGTGATACTGAAATTATTATTGTTGACCCAGAAAATGAGTACAGTATTATCGGTCGAGCCTTTGGTGGGGAGAGTATTGATATTGCCCCAGATTCCACTACCTTCTTAAATGTCTTAGACCTATCCGATGAGAATATGGATGAGGATCCGGTCAAGGTCAAGTCCGAATTTCTCTTGTCCTGGATTGGAAAGCTCTTGGACCGCAAAATGGATGGTCGTGAGAAGTCCTTGATTGACCGTGTGACACGACTCACCTATAAGCATTTTGACACACCCTCCTTGGTCGAATGGGTCTTTGTCTTATCTCAACAACCTGAACAGGAAGCTAAGGACTTGGCACTCGATATGGAACTCTATGTGGAAGGGTCGTTGGATATTTTCTCACATCGGACCAATATCAAGACAGATAGTCATTTCTTGATTTACAATGTCAAAAAGCTAGGCGATGAATTAAAACAAATTGCCCTTATGGTTATCTTTGACCAAATTTGGAATCGGGTGGTGAAAAACCAGAAACTAGGGAAGAAGACCTGGATTTACTTTGATGAAATGCAGCTTCTTTTATTGGACAAATATGCCTCTGATTTCTTCTTTAAACTCTGGAGTCGTGTCCGTAAGTATGGTGCGATACCAACTGGCATTACTCAAAATGTGGAGACTCTTCTTTTAGATGCCAATGGCAGACGTATTATTGCCAATAGCGAGTTTATGATTCTATTAAAACAGGCTAAGAGCGATCGCGAAGAATTGGTGCATATGCTTGGACTTTCCAAGGAACTGGAGAAATACTTGGTCAATCCTGAAAAAGGGGCTGGACTAATCAAGGCCGGTTCCACCGTTGTCCCATTCAAGAATAAGATTCCACAACACACTGAGCTCTTTGACATCATGAGTACGGACCCTGAAAAAATGAGGACATGAGATGAAAGAGGATAAAAAGGTAGTCAAACAAGCCAGGCAAAACTTTCGAAGCAACTTAAAATCAGCTCGTATGCATTATCGGAAAGAAGTTAGAGCCTTAAAACAGACTGTTCCTAATAAAGGACGATTTCGAAAACCAGCTCAGAATTCTCTTTTTCAGGAAAAGAAAACAGAGTTAAAAGAAAATCTACTCAGTAGCCAAAAGGAAGCAGATGAGAAGTTTCTAAAGGAAATTACCTATGTGTCTCCTAGACTGTTGAAGGTAAAGGAAATCAAGAACTATCGACTTCCACATGCCCAAGAACGTTTGCGGACGGCAAGAAAACATTTGTCAGAAGTGAAACTAAGTGAGAAACAACAGGCAGTTGATTCCAAGTTTACTTTCCAAAAAGAAACTACTTCCTTGAAGTCTCGCTTTCAATTTCACCAAGAAAAGTCATTTGATCGACTCAGTGCAGAAAAAGAAGTAAGTTCTGCCAAACGTGAGGTCAAACAACTCAAGAAAGTCCAAAAGTCTAAGAAAAACTCCACCAAGTTCAAAGCTGGATTAGGCTTAGCTGCCTCTGAATCGCTTGACCTGGTGGCACAGGATGATGATTTAGATGGTCTAAGAACCTTAAAGGATACTAGTTTGAAAGCCAGACGCTATGGCAGGTTTACCTATCAAGCAGGTAAAGTGGCGGTGAAAAGTGGACAGACTGGTGTGCGTTTTACAAAGACGAAAGTGGCTCATGGAAAGGAACGATTCCAAAACTTCAAAAAGGGAAAAGGATTCATACGGCAGAAACCTCTTAAACCACAAAGACGCTACCGAACCTTTTTAAAGCATGCCAAAAAGCACAGTCTAGCAGGAGTTAAGGGGATTGCCCAAGCCATTAAGGGAAGTCTGACCTTCTTTTCTGCAATCGCGGGAAATCCTTTGACTTGGATTGTCTCAGGCCTTCTCTTGATACTCCTTTTGATGATGAGCTTTTTCATGAGTGTCTCAGGAAGCGGTGTCATTCAACAAGATGAGATGGAATTGACCAAGGCCTATACCCACATGACGTGGGAAGATGCGGAGCATACGAGAACTAACGAAAAAGGGATTACCTATTACACCAAGATTGATGAGGTCATGGTTTACATGAATCATCAATACCAAGACTACAAGCTTGACGATGTCATGGAAACAGGTGGTGCGACCTACAAAGTATTTCTCAGTCAAGTCTGGACGGACTTAAATGGTGGAGACTCTATTAAATCCATGTCTGACTTGTATAAAGAACCTGCTTACAAGCTGTCAGATGAGGACCAAGAAGAGCTAAAGGAATTGACCGAAGAAGGCAACTATTTAGTCCTTCAAGAATTGGACAATCCCTTCCAGGGACAGACCGATGAAGATAGTTTAAGTATGTTATACCGATATGGTTATGAGGTCATTGATGAAAAACCAACGCTTCATCACCATATCATCTTAGAAGCAAAAGAAGGTCAAGTCATTGTGGCTCCGATGGATGGCAAGGTATCTCTTGATGGGGAGAACGTTGTTTTGACATCTGGTAAGGGAGTCAATAAGACTAAACTAACCTTGTTTGGCATTCATTCAGGTCGTGTGAGTGAACATCAACAAGTCTTGGCAGGAGACATTATTGGTCAGACCAAGGATGGAACTGGTCTAAAAGTCACCTATCAAAAGGTTGATGATGACACGGATAAGTTGGTCTATGTCAATCCAGCTTTCTACTTTCCGAATGTGATCCAGGTTCAGACCACCATTCTTCCAACTATCGGTCAATTTGGTGGCGACGAGTTCGAGAGAGCAAAGGCTATTTATGACTATCTCAAAAGCAAAGGTGCGACAAATCAAGCTATCGCAGCCATTTTAGGAAATTGGTCGGTAGAATCCTCTATTAATCCCAAGCGTGCAGAGGGCGACTATCTATCTCCCCCTATTGGTGCGACAGACAGTTCGTGGGATGATGAGGGTTGGCTTTCACTTAATGGTCCAACAATATACAATGGACGTTACCCAAATATTCTTAAACGTGGTTTAGGCTTAGGACAATGGACAGATACCGCAGATGGTTCACGCAGACATACCTTATTGCTCGAATATGCCAAAGGAAAACATCAAAAGTGGTATGACTTGGGGTTACAACTGGATTTCATGTTGCATGGGGATAGTCCTTATTACACTAACTGGTTAAAGGACTTCTTCAAAAATTCAGGAAGTCCAGCTAGTCTTGCCCAACTCTTTCTCATTTACTGGGAAGGAAATTCAGGGGATAAGCTACTTGAGCGTCAGACACGAGCAAGTGAGTGGTATTACCAAATTGAAAAAGGCTTTAGTCAACCCAACGGTGGGACTGCACAAAGCGATCCAAAAGCACTTGAAGCTGTACGAGGAGATCTTTTTGAAAACTCTATTCCAGGAGGTGGTGATGGTATGGGCTATGCCTACGGTCAATGTACGTGGGGAGTCGCAGCCCGTATCAACCAACTGGGTCTAAAACTCAAAGGTAAGAATGGTGAGAAGATTCCAATTATCAGTACCATGGGCAATGGCCAAGATTGGGTACGAACAGCCGCAAGCCTCGGTGGTGAAACAGGCACGACTCCGAAAGCAGGAGCTATACTCTCATTTGCGGGTGGTGGGCATGGCACACCAACAGAATACGGGCATGTGGCTTTCGTCGAAAAAGTCTACCCAGATGGCTCATTCCTTATCTCCGAAACCAACTATAATGGCAATCCAAACTACACCTTCCGTAAATTATCTGGGGTGGATAGTAGCTTGAGTTTTGCGTATACGACGAAATAAAAATATTAGAATAATTGTCTTCTTGTCCCAAATATTGTATGATATTTAGGACAAAGTGGTCATTTCATCTAAACTTTAAGCGTGAACATAGGTGTTGACAAATAAGGAATTATCCTGTATAATATTGATAAATAAAGATTATAAATTACTTGTGGGCTAGTGGATATGGTCTGCACCCGCCTGTGGGCTCCGCACTCAGTTCAAACTGTTTGTTGAGAAAAAGAATAGCAGGACTGCCTACCCTTGAGGAATAGATAGGGCATATCTAGCGTGAGGTGAAACTCAATACGTGGAAGAGAAGGAAGCACCTGCTTCCTTCTCTTTTTTAGGAGAAAATTAGAATGACATATACTTTGGAATGGCTCGAGACCTTTGATGGAGAGATTGATATTCTCAATGTCGATATGTCTTGTTTGGCCAATACTATTGAGAAATATGTTTCTCAGTACAAATACGTTTATCAGACAAATATGGAGGACTATCCTAAAATTGTTCTCTCCGTCCCAAATTCCTCTATTCCCCATCTATTAGGATTATCAAGAGATCATCATGTCAATTTACCAACTAATAATGCAGGGAGTATTTTTGAAGGATTAAAGGATGATTGGACATTGCAGCGTCTAAATAAGGCTGATAATGGATGGTTTAACGAAAATAAATTCAAAATCGTTGGTACATTACTACTTTATCAAATGTTACATGTGATGGAATGTAAATTTTATACAACGGATGGTATTTTGAATAGAAAAGTTGGTAAACGATTTAGAAGAGATAATATTTATTTTGTGGTCTTCAAATTAAGTAATGGTATTAGTTACACCGTTGAATTATCACATGAACAAGGAAATCAATACTTTCCAAGAAGTCTTAAAATCAACGACACCTTAATTACAAATTGTAGAGAAATAGAGCTGAAACTTGTTGACAAGAAACGCTTTAAGACTGCTAAAGTTAGAAAGGTTAATTGGCCGTCTTAATGTAAAAATTGATTTGGTGATAATCAGGTCATCCACTTTTATGGGTGGCTTTTTTCTTTTCCCTGAATTGATTGTGATAACAAAATCAAGCCTTCTTTTTTATGATGAGGAAAGAGTGACAAATTGTTGCTAGAGAATAAAAGAAAAGAAGGACACTTTATGACCAAAACATGTAATCATCACTTTCTTGTCAATCAGGAAAAAGGCGAGAAACACGTCTTTCGCAAGAGTAAAAAACATCGAACGCTATGTTCGGTTGCCCTTGGAACTATGGTGACTGCCGTTGTTGCTTGGGGAGGCACGGTTGCACATGCAGACGAAGTCACATCATCAGTTGACACTACCATTCAACGAACGGAAAATCCAGCCACGAATTTACCAGAAGCACAACCAAACCCTGTATCTGAACAAACTGAAAGTTTAGGGTCAACTGGACAATCTAATGGTGCAATCGCTGTCACCGTACCACATGATACGGTATCACAAGCAGTTGAAGTGGCCAAGGCTGAAGGTGTTTCTACGGTTGAAGATAGCCCAATGGATTTAGGAAATACAACTTCTTCGTCAGAGACCAACCAACATATTTCTAAAGCAGAAGCAGATGCCCAAAAACAAGTTGAGGTTATCAATGAAGTTACTGAAACCTACAAAGCTGATAAAGCAACATATGAATCGAATAAAGCCCGCATTGAACAAGAAAACAAGGAGCTGTCACAGGCCTACGAAGGGGCCAACCAAACTGGTAAAGAGACAAATGCTTGGGTTGATGCCAAAGTCAATGACCTAAAATCCCAGTATTCAGATGCTGACGTGACAGTAAAAGAACAAGTAGTTTCATCAAGAAATGGGACATCTGTACTTGACTATACAAACTATGGCAAGGGTGTTGAAAGTATTCAATCAACTAACGAGCAAGCTGTAGCGGATTATCTAATAAAGAAAGCCAAGGCAGATGATATTGTTGCGAAAAACCAGGCCATTCAAAAAGAAAATGAAGCTGGACTTGCTAAGGCAAAGGCAGATAATGAAGCCATTGAAAGGCGTAATCAGGCAGGTCAAGCAGCTGTTGATGCTGAAAACCGTGCAGGCCAAGCCGCAGTTGAACAGGCTAATCAGGAGAAACAACAATTAGTTTCAGATCGAGCAGCTGAGATTGAAGCCATTACAAAACGCAATCAGGAAAAAGAAGCCGCAGCTAGAAAAGAAAATGAAGCGATTAATGCCTACAATGCCAAAGAAATGGAACGCTATCAACGTGACCTGGCCGAGATTTCAAAAGGTGAAGAAGGTTATATTTCTGAAGCCCTTGCTCAAGCCCTCAATCTCAATAATGGTGAACCCCAAGCACAACATGGGGCTATTACCCGAAATCCTAATCAGATCATTTCAACTGGCGATGCCATGCTTGGGGGCTACTCAAGAATTTTGGATTCAACAGGATTCTTTGTCTATGATAGCTTCAAAACAGGTGAGACCCTTAGTTTTAACTATCAAAATCTTCAACATGCACGATTTGATGGGAAAAAGATTAGCCGTGTGACTTACGATATTACCAACCTTGTATCACCAGCTGGAACCGCTGCCGTGAAGCTGGTTGTACCAAATGATCCTACCGAAGGCTTTATCGCCTACCGAAATGATGGAAATGGTGACTGGCGAACGGATAAGATGGAGTTTCGCGTAGTTGCTAAGTATTTCTTGGAAGACGGTTCGCAAGTTACCTTCTCCAAAGAAAAACCAGGTGTCTTTACACACTCGTCCCTCAATCATAATGACATTGGTCTAGAATATGTTAAAGATTCATCAGGGAAATTTGTGCCGATTAATGGCTCAACCGTTCAAGTGACTAATGAAGGTCTAGCCCGTTCTTTGGGTTCCAACCGTGCAAGTGATTTGAACTTACCTGAGGAATGGGATACCACATCAAGTCGTTATGCTTATAAAGGAGCTATTGTCTCAACGGTCACATCAGGCAATACCTATACAGTCACCTTCGGTCAGGGCGATATGCCACAGAATGTTGGATTGTCTTACTGGTTTGCCTTAAATACCCTACCAGTGGCACGTACAGTAACACCTTATAGTCCCAAACCTCATGTAACGGTGGAACTTGAACCCGTTCCAGAACCGATTACGGTAACACCTGATGTTTATACACCAAAAACCTTTACACCAGAAAAGCCTGTAACCTTCACGCCAAAGCCTTTGGAAGAAGTGGTGCAGCCTAGTCTAACTTTGACCAAGGTAACCTTACCTGTTAAACCTATTCCAAAAGAACTTCCAACACCACCACAAGTACCGACTATCCATTATCATGCGTACCGTTTGACGACAACTCCAGAGATTATGAAAGAAGTGATCAATAGTGACAAAGCTAATCTTCATGATAAAACTGTCGCAAAAGATTCAACGGTTATCTATCCCTTAACGGTCGAAGCTCTATCTCCTAATCGTGCCAAAACGACTAGTCTCATGTTTGAGGACTACTTGCCTGCAGGGTATCTCTTTGATTTGGAAAAAACACAGGCTGAAAACGGGGGCTACGAAGTGACTTTTGATGTATCTAAAAACTTTGTGACCTTAACCGCAAAGGAAAACTTGTTGCAGGAGGTAAATAAAGATTTAACCAAGGTTTATCAACTGACCGCTCCAAAACTCTATGGTTCTGTTCAAAATGATGGGGCAACCTATTCCAATAGCTACAAACTCCTTTTGAACAAGGGCACAACCAATGCTTACACAGTCACTTCAAATGTTGTGACGGTTCGTACACCAGGTGATGGGGAGATAACCACACTCATTACACCAGATAAAAACAATGAAAATGCGGATGGTTTCCTCATTAATGACACGGTCGTAGCCCTTGGCACAACCAACCACTACCGATTGACTTGGGATTTGGACCAGTATAAGGGAGATCGTTCTGCTAAAGAGACAATTGCACGAGGCTTCTTCTTTGTGGATGATTACCCAGAGGAAGTGCTTGATGTGGTGGAAAATGGGACTGCTATCACAACCCTTGACGGTCAGAAGGTATCAGGAATTACGGTTAAAAACTATGCTTCCCTAAATGAAGCCCCTAAAGACCTTCAAGATAAATTGGCTCGTGCTAAGATTACACCGACAGGTGCCTTTCAAGTCTTTTTGCCGGATGACAACCAAGCCTTTTATGACCAGTATGTTCAAACAGGAACTTCTTTAGCTCTTTTGACCAAAATGACGGTGAAAGATAGTCTCTATGGTCAAACTAAGACCTATACAAACAAGGCTTATCAAGTTGATTTCGGCAATGGCTATGAAACCAAGGAAGTGACCAACACCCTTGTTTCTCCAGAACCTAAGAAACAAAACCTCAATAAAGAGAAATTGGATATCAATGGGAAGCCAATGCTAGTGGGAACTCAAAATCACTATACTCTCTCATGGGATTTGGACCAATATCGAGGGATTAAAGCTGACAACTCTCAGATTGCACAAGGATTTTACTTTGTGGATGATTATCCAGAAGAAGCTTTATTGCCGGATGAAGCAGCTATTCAGTTTGTCACATCTGATGGCAAAACAGTTTCAGGAATCACGGTGAAGTCTTATTCTCAATTAACTGAAGCTCCTAAAACGCTACAAGTAGCCCTTTCGAAACAAAAAATTCAGCCTAAAGGAGCTTTTCAAGTTTTCATGCCTGAGGCCCCACAAGTCTTTTTTGAATCTTATGTGACCAAGGGGGAGAATATTACCATTGTCACTCCAATGACGGTTTTGGAAACCATGCTTAATTCAGGGAAGTCTTATGAAAACGTGGCTTATCAGGTGGACTTTGGGCAAGCCTATGAAACCAACACGGTGACCAATTTTGTCCCTAAAGTAACTCCACATAAGTCTAATACCAATCAAGAAGGTATTTCAATTGATGGAAAGACTGTTCTTCCGAATACGGTCAATTATTACAAAATTGTCTTGGATTACAGTCAATACAAGGACATGGTCGTGACGGATGATGTTCTTGCCAAGGGATTTTACATGGTAGACGATTACCCAGAAGAAGCCCTTACCCTAATTCCTGATGGCATTCAAGTTTTGGATAAGGCTGGCAATCGTGTATCTGGTATCTCTGTCAGCACCTACGCTAGTTTGTCAGAAGCTCCGGAAGTCGTCCAAGATGCCATGGCTAAACGTCAGTTTATACCTAATGGAGCCATTCAAGTTCTTAGTAGCGATGATCCAAAAGCCTTTTATGATACCTATGTGAAGACTGGTCAAACCTTAGTTGTCACGCTTCCGATGACGGTAAAAAATGAGTTGACCAAAACAGGTGGTCAGTATGAAAATACAGCCTATCAGATTGATTTTGGCTTGGCCTATGTCACGGAAACAGTGGTCAATAATGTTCCAAAATTAGACCCACAAAAAGATGTGGTGATTGACTTATCTCATAAAGATGAGAGCCTTGATGGGAAAGAAGTGGCCTTGCATCAAATCTTTAACTATCGCTTAGTTGGAGCGATGATTCCAAGTAATCGTGCGACAGAAATATTTGAATATGGTTTTCAAGATAACTATGATGAAAAGCATGATGAGTACAATGGTGTTTATCGCAGCTATCTGATGACGGATGTTACCCTCAAAGACGGTTCTGTCTTAAAAGAAGGAACGGAAGTCACGAAATATACCTTGCAGCAGGTAGATACAGAAAATGGACTCGTGTCAATTTCATTTGATAAATCCTTCTTAGAGACTATCTCTAATGATTCAGCCTTTCAGGCAGATGTTTACCTTCAGATGAAACGGATTGCGACTGGTCAAGTGGAGAATACCTATCTCCATACAGTGAATGGCTATGTCATCAGCTCAAATACAGTTGTAACACATACACCTCAACCTGAAGAACCAAGTCCAAATCAACCCACACCACCTCAACCACCAATTGAGACTATTGAACCGCCTGTTCCAGCAAGCATTTTGCCAAATACAGGGGAACAGGAATCCCTTTTGGGCTTGATTGGAGCTGGTATTCTACTTGGTACGGCTTATGGACTGAAGAAAAAGGAGGAGAAGTAGATGAATCCAAAAACTATTTATGAAAAGGATTCAGACCAAGATGGTTTGACAGATGCTCAGGAACTAGCTTTGGGAACCAATCCGCAGTCTGTTGACACAGATGGTGATGGTCAAGCTGATTTAGAGGAGCTACAATCTGGAAATTCACCACTAGTCCCACAAAAGGAGTTGTGTGATGGCTTGGAACTTTGACACCATGAAAGAGGCTTTGTCTGAAATGGAGAAGGTCGATTACCAAGAGTTTATCAAGGCCTTTCTCTCTTTGGAATTAAGTATTTCTGATAGAACAATCCTCAATCAGGTTTATCAAGATTATATGGATGAGGATGACCTATCCTTGATTAGTGATGAGCTACGAGTTAAAGTTGATAGTTATCAGGATGAAGTACAGGTAGATATGACTGACATTCTGGAAAAGTTGTACCGAACAGGTGAAGGCTCTAATTTTATTATGGATTTAATGTCCTCAAATAGTCTTTCAGACACCTTGGAACAGTATGAGGTTTTGGATAGTGACGATTATTCACTACTTAGCCTTGAAACCTTACAGGCCATGATTCAACAGGACTTGGCTATTTCTAGTCAGGATTATTTTGGAGATTTGGTTCGCCTTGCCTTGCAAAAAGATTTACTAGACCAGAAAAGTCATTTCTTACAACACTATGTGGCAACTGTAATGGATGGTATTCCACAAGAAAGAGACCAACGAGCCTTGGTCCTAGATTAACACAAAGGGCTGAGAAACACTCTCAGCCTTTTTAAAATGGGAGGGAATAATGAATCAAGAAGTCTTACTACAAATGATGAGAGCAACCATTCCTCGTGATAGAGCCTTGCTTGAAGCGTTTTTATATTACCAAGCAGAGCATTTTGATGAGGAGTGGGATAGTCTCGTTTATCAGTTTATGACCAATAGGCAGGGAATCAAAAGATCTGTTCAGGTACTTCACTTTGAGACAGATGTTTCAGCTTTTGTCCAGGCTAGTCCTTATGATACTGCTCATGATCTATTGACCTATACACAAGTTTTCGGCCAAACTGGTCTCCAAAAACTCGACAAACTATCGCCGTCTGAAAAAGACTTGGTGATAGAAGTGGCCTTGTTCAATCTGGCTACACGTTTTCAATTATTGGATTCCAATGGACACTATCAAACTATTTCACCAGATTCTCTATTACAAAAGAGTAGGGGAGCTAATTTGGTCAATGTTTATCGTGTGGCAAATAATTTAGCGGATCGGATTAGTCGAGATATTGAACAGTTTCTCTTAACTTACGAGCCTGAGCTTGAAATAAAAGTAGATGAAACAGTTCTAGAAAATGAAGAAACTGGTGATGAGCACAAAGCTAGTGTTCATCAAGCAATATCATTTAGAGAAGATGGCTCTCTCATCATTGCTAGTTTGGATGTAGATTTGTCTCAACTAGATGTTCAAACAGGAAAAACAAGTCATCTGCCAGCTTATGAAGCGTTATCTTTACGACGTAAATTTGAGATTCTAACATATTTTGACCAAATTCGAAATGAACGTTCCAAAGTCCCAAGTTTTAGACGAGGTGATTTTGATACTGAGACGGAAATGACACCAGTCTTTGAGGGCGAGGAGTTACTTACCTATCTAGAAGCTGATGGCACTCCCTATGAGCTGAAACGAACGCTGACCACAGTCGAAGAAAAGGAATTAGAAAAAATTGGACAAGCCATTTGGATAGAAAATCAAGAAAAATTGACTCAGCTAGGGATTGAGCTATCTCAGTTTGAATCAGACCAAATCGGTATTTTATTGGATGCCGCAGGTCGTTTTCATCTGAAAAATGCGGATCTTGCATTATTAGGTGGCTATCCAAATGCCTCTGTAACTCAACTAGCCCTTGCGACAGAACTACTCCAAATGGGATTGAGTCATGAAAAAATTGAATTTTTCTTTGGTAGCCAGCTTTCCATTGAAGAGCTGCGACAAGTTGCCTACGCCTTTTTACACCAAGAACTTAGCATAGAAGACGCGGAGCAATTTGAAAAAGATAAAGGCAATCAGCCAGATTTAACCCTCAGAGATTGGAAGAACAAGCTAGAGAAAGCTGAGGGAAAAGAAGTAGTTGATGAAGCGTTTGAGGTAAATCCACTTGTTCAGATGGTTTTGGACAACTATCCGCTTGGGACGTTGGTTTCCTATAAAGGACAGGACTTTGAGGTCGTTTCGGTCAGCGATGCTCGATTGAACGGTTTGATTCGGATTGAGTTAGTCAATGACTTTTCGGATATTATTGAACAAAATCCAGTTCTTTATTTGAGGACCTGGGAAGAAGTTAGTCAGGCACTTCATCAGCCAAAGGCAGAACCACAAACAGAGTTAGACGATGAAGACCAAGAATTAAACCTTTTTTCATTTCTGGAAGAGGAAACAAGTCAATCCGTTAATGAAGCTGTTCAGAACATTGGAGTTTTGGATCCAGAACAATCGGGAGAAGCTAGTCATGACAGTGAAAAGCCAACCATTTATGTACCAGAAGAAGTGCTTGTAGAATCGATTCCAGATATTCCAGCAACGGCTTTCTACTTCCCAGAAGATTTGACGAATTTTTACCCTAAAACTGCTAGGGATAAGGTTGAGACAAACATAGCTGCTATTCGTTTGGTGAAAATACTTGAAGCAGAACGCCGTCAAGCAAGTCCGAGTGAACAAGAATTGCTGGCCAAGTATGTAGGCTGGGGTGGACTTGCCAATGATTTCTTTGATGACTATAATCCAAAATTTTCTATGGAACGAGAAGAACTGAAAAGCCTAGTCACTGATAAAGAGTATTCGGATATGAAACAGTCCTCCCTGACAGCCTATTACACAGACCCTGCCCTGATTCATCAGATGTGGGATAAGTTGGAAAGAGACGGCTTTACAGGTGGCAAAATCCTAGATCCTTCCATGGGAACAGGGAATTTCTTTGCGGCTATGCCCAAACACTTAAGAGAAAAGAGTGAGCTATATGGCGTAGAGCTAGATACCATTACAGGAGCCATTGCCAAGCACCTTCACCCGAATAGCCATATTGAAATTAAGGGCTTTGAGACGGTGGCTTTTAACGACAATAGTTTTGATTTGGTGATTTCAAATGTGCCGTTTGCCAATATACGAATTGCGGATAACAGGTACGATAAGCCTTATATGATTCATGACTACTTTGTCAAAAAGTCACTTGATTTGGTCCATGATGGTGGACAAGTAGCGATTATCTCTTCCACAGGAACCATGGATAAGCGAACAGAAAACATCTTACAAGATATTCGTGAGACAACTGAATTTCTTGGAGGGGTTCGATTGCCTGACTCTACCTTTAAGGCCATTGCAGGAACGAATGTTACAACGGATATGTTGTTCTTCCAGAAACACTTGAACAAGGGATATGTGGAAGATGACCTAGCCTTTTCAGGTTCCATTCGTTATGACAAGGATAGTCGCATTTGGCTCAATCCTTACTTTGATGGAGAATACAATAGCCAAGTGCTAGGAATCTATGAAGTTAGAAACTTTAACGGTGGAACACTTTCAGTTAAGGGGACTAGTGATGACTTGTTTGCAAGTGTCCAAACTGCTCTAAATCACGTTAAGACTCCAATAGAGATTGATAGAAATATGGTCATCATTAATCCAAATGTGTTGACCAAACAAGTCATCGATACCTCTATTCCAGCTGAAATGAGGGAGAATCTGGGTCAGTACAGTTTTGGTTACCAGGGTTCTACAGTTTACTATCGAGACAACAAAGGCATTCGAGTCGGAACCAAGACGGAAGAAATCAGTTACTATGTCGATGAAGAGGGCAACTTCAAAGCATGGGACACCAAGCATTCTCAAAAACAGATTGATCGCTTTAATGCCTTAGAAGTGACTGATAGAACTGCTCTGGATGTTTATGTGACCGATGATGCAGCAAAACGTGGTCAGTTTAAGGGTTATTATAAAAAGACAGTTTTCTATGAAGCTCCTTTGTCTGATAAAGAAGTGGCACGGATTAAGGGAATGGTCGATATTCGCAATGCCTACCAAGAAGTTATTGCCATTCAACGCTATTATGACTATGATAAGGAGACCTTTAACCACTTGTTAGGCAAACTCAATCGTACCTATGATAGCTTTGTCAAACGCTATGGGTATTTGAACAGTGCAGTGAACCGCAATCTTTTTGATAGTGATGATAAGTATTCGCTTCTTGCTAGTTTGGAAGATGAAAGTCTGGATCCAAGTGGAAAGTCTGTTATCTATACAAAATCCCTTGCCTTTGAAAAGGCTCTAGTGCGTCCCGAAAAAGAGGTTAAAAAGGTACATACTGCCCTTGATGCCTTAAATTCCAGCTTGGCTGACGGACGTGGTGTTGATTTCGCTTATATGATGTCTATCTATCAGGTTGAATCGAAGATGACTTTGATTGAGGAGCTAGGAGACCTCATTATGCCTGATCCTGAGAAGTATTTGAATGGGGAACTGTCCTATGTTTCTCGCCAAGACTTTCTGTCCGGTGATGTCATTACCAAGTTAGAAGTGGTGGATCTATTCGTCAAACAAGACAATCAGGACTTTAACTGGTCACATTATGCAGGACTTCTAGAAACAGTCAAACCAGCACGCATTACTTTAGCAGACATTGATTATCGAATCGGTTCACGCTGGATTCCTTTGTCTGTTTACGGAAAATTTGCCCAAGAAATCTTTATGGGGAAAGCCTATGAACTGTCAGACCAAGAAGTAGCAACAGTCCTTGAAGTCAGTCCCATTGACGGAGTTATCACTTACCAATCTAAGTTTGCCTACACCTATTCCAACGCAACGGATAGGAGTTTAGGTGTCCCTGGTTCACGCTATGATAGTGGCCGTAAAATATTTGAAAATCTCCTGAATTCCAATCAACCAACGATCACAAAACAAGTTGTCGAAGGGGATAAGAAAAAGAATGTGACGGATGTAGAGAAAACAATGGTCCTACGTGCCAAGGAAACACACCTACAAGAACTCTTTCAAGATTTTGTAGCAAGGTATCCAGAAGTCCAACAGATGATTGAAGACACCTATAACAGTCTCTATAATCGTACAGTATCAAAGACCTATGATGGTAGCCATTTAACCATTGATGGACTTGCCCAGAATATCTCCTTACGTCCCCACCAAAAGAATGCCATTCAACGGATTGTGGAGGAGAAACGTGCCCTACTAGCCCATGAGGTAGGCTCTGGAAAGACCTTGACCATGCTTGGAGCAGGATTCAAACTGAAAGAATTAGGAATGGTGCATAAACCTCTCTATGTGGTCCCTTCTAGTTTGACTGCTCAGTTTGGTCAAGAAATTATGAAGTTCTTCCCAACCAAGAAAGTCTATGTGACCACTAAGAAAGACTTTGCCAAAGCCAAACGCAAGCAGTTTGTGTCTAGGATTATTACAGGGGATTATGATGCCATTGTCATTGGGGATTCACAATTTGAGAAGATACCGATGAGTCGTGAAAAACAGGTCGCCTATATCAATGACAAACTCGAGCAACTCAGAGAAATCAAGCTAGGAAGTGACAGTGATTATACGGTGAAAGAAGCGGAGCGTTCGATTAAGGGGCTAGAACACCAGTTGGAAGAACTCCAAAAACTGGAACGAGATACCTTTATCGAATTTGAAAACCTTGGCATTGATTTTCTCTTTGTGGATGAGGCTCATCACTTCAAGAATATCCGTCCAATCACTGGACTTGGAAATGTCGCGGGAATCACCAACACCACTTCTAAAAAGAATGTGGATATGGAGATGAAGGTGAGACAAGTTCAGGTAGAGCATGGAGATAGAAATGTTGTTTTCGCGACGGGAACACCAGTCTCGAACTCCATTAGTGAACTTTTCACTATGATGAATTATATTCAGCCCGATGTCTTGGAACGATACCAGGTATCAAATTTTGATTCGTGGGTTGGGGCTTTTGGGAATATCGAAAACTCTATGGAACTAGCCCCGACAGGTGATAAGTATCAACCTAAGAAACGGTTCAAGAAATTTGTCAACTTGCCCGAACTAATGCGTATTTACAAGGAAACCGCCGATATTCAGACTTCTGATATGCTTGATTTACCTGTACCTGAAGCTAAGATTATTGCGGTGGAAAGCGAGTTAACGCAAGCTCAGAAATACTATTTAGAAGAACTGGTAGAGCGTTCAGACGCTATCAAGTCAGGTAGTGTCGATCCAAGTAGAGATAATATGTTAAAGATAACCGGGGAAGCTAGAAAACTAGCCATTGATATGCGGTTGATTGACCCTGCTTATACCTTATCAGACAATCAGAAAATCCTTCAAGTCGTTGATAATGTCGAGCGGATTTACCGTGAAGGAGCTGAAGACAAAGCCACTCAGATGATTTTCTCTGATATTGGAACGCCTAAAAGTAAGGAAGAAGGATTTGATGTTTACAATGAACTTAAGGACTTGCTTGTCGATCGAGGGATACCAAAAGAAGAAATTGCCTTTGTGCATGATGCCAATACTGATGAGAAGAAAAATTCTCTCTCACGCAAGGTCAATAGTGGGGAAGTACGGATTCTCATGGCATCTACGGAAAAAGGTGGAACGGGTCTAAACGTGCAATCACGCATGAAAGCTGTCCACCACTTAGATGTTCCATGGCGTCCTTCTGATATTGTCCAGCGAAATGGACGACTGATACGTCAGGGAAACATGCACCAGGAGGTAGATATTTATCACTATATTACAAAAGGGAGCTTTGACAATTACCTCTGGCAGACGCAGGAGAATAAGCTCAAATACATCACTCAGATTATGACTTCAAAAGATCCTGTGAGATCAGCAGAAGATATTGATGAACAAACCATGACCGCATCAGACTTTAAGGCTTTAGCCACTGGTAATCCCTATCTCAAACTCAAAATGGAATTGGAAAATGAACTGACAGTGTTAGAAAATCAAAAACGAGCTTTTAATCGCTCAAAAGATGAATACCGTCACACTGTTTCCTATTGCGAGAAGCATCTCCCTATCATGGAAAAACGGTTGAGTCAATATGATAAAGATATTGCCCAATCTTTGGTAACAAAGTCGCAAGATTTTGTCATGAGATTTGACAATCAAGCAATGGATAATCGTGCAGAAGCAGGGGACTACCTGCGAAAACTCATTACCTATAACCGCTCAGAGACCAAGGAAGTCAGAACACTTGCCAGCTTTAGAGGATTTGATTTAAAAATGACTACACGAGGTCCTAGTGAGCCTTTACCAGAGACCGTTACTTTAACGATTGTAGGCGATAACCAATATACAGTCGCTCTTGATTTGAAATCAGACGTGGGAACCATTCAACGAATTAGTAATGCCATCGAACATATTATAGATGATCAAGAAAAGACTGAAGAAATGGTTAAGGACTTACGAGATAAGTTAAAAGTAGCTAAAGTTGAAGTTGAGAAAGTCTTTCCAAAGGAAGAGGAGTACCAGCTTGTAAAGGCCAAGTATGAAGTTTTGGCTCCCTTGGTCGAAAAAGAAGCTGAGATAGAGGAGATAGATGCGGCTTTGGCCAAGTTTAATGAAGGCAGTCAACTTCAACAAGAACAACAAATAGCACTTGAAATTTAAGAAATAGGCTGACAAAAATTTTTGAACGCGGTAAAATGAAGTCAAGAAATCACAAAAGGAGAATAGATCATGGCTCAAACACTAGAAGAAATGCGTTATCAACTAGAAGAATGGTTGACACAAGGCTTTACTAGTTCAGAAGATAGGGCAAACTACCAAATTTTAAAGGAACAGTATGAAGATGAGACCTTTGATTACAGTTTTTCAAAGCGTGAAATTACTGGACAGCTGGAACTCATCATCACGAGTCGTGAGAATGATTTTCCAAGCTTAGATGAGGTTACGAAGGCAGAATACCTTGATTTGATTGCTCAACTAGATGAACTTGACCAGGAACAGGCTGACTATTATCGCAAGCAATTAGCCTAGAAAGAGGTGTAAGATGTTGGAACAAATTCTACAAAGCTTTCTGATTATCATAGCAATAGGACTGATGTTGCTTGTCCTTTATCAGATTGTGAAAGTTTCAGGTGCTTTATTTCTTATCGGACTCATCAGTGGATTATTCTTTATTGAAATCTATGGAATTTACCTCTTTTTTACAGAAAGATACCTTTATACAGAAGATTTAGCCACCAATAGTATTTGGAGTTTTACAGGATTTTTTATTATTTTTAATATTCTGCTAGTGCTTGGACTTATGACCAACCTCGTGAAAAGTAGAATTACGGAATACAAATAGGGCTACCTGATTAAAGGTTGGGCTTTTTGCGTGGAGGAATTATGATTATTTCTAGTGAACAAGTTTCAGTTGGACACCCAGATAAAATCTGTGATCAGACTTCAGATGCCATTTTGACGGAATGTCTAAAGTATGACAAATCAAGTCGTGTGGCAGTTGAGACTTTAATCAAGAATAACCAAGTTGTGGTAGCTGGTGAAATTTCAACTAGACATTACTTTAATCTCGAGAACATTGTTCGTCAGGTTGTCGAGCCACTTGGTATGAAGAATGTTCGGGTAACTAACCTACTTGGACTCCAAAGCGCAGATATTGCACAAGGAGTAGATAATGGAGGTGCTGGTAATCAAGGAATGATGTTTGGTTATGCGACAGACGAAACACCTGAGTACCTGCCACTTCCTTATGTTCTAGCAACCCGAGTCCTTGAGAAACTGATGTCGCTTTGTCACCCCTTACTTGGAAAGGATGCGAAAGCACAGGTATCCTACGACTATGAGAAGAAACGGATTGATACCTTTTTAGTTTCCATCCAACATACTGAAATAGCCGACCTTGCCAAAGTGAAACGAATTGTGACTGAAACTATGATGGCAGTAGCACTTCGTTACCGTCAGAATATAGATTTCAAAGTTCTAGTCAATCCGACCGGACGTTTTGTTCTTGGTGGTTCGTTTGCGGATGCAGGAGTTACTGGTCGAAAAATTGTGGCCGATACCTATGGTGGTTTTGCACATCATGGTGGAGGTGCCTTCTCTGGAAAAGACCCAAGCAATGTGGACCGCTCAGCAGCGTACATGGAACGAAAGAATGCTAAGGATATTGTTAGAGAAGGCTATGCGAAACGATGTGAAGTACAATTAGCCTATGCCATTGGAGTAGCAGAACCTGTGTCGGTTTACGTAGAAACCTTTGGAACCAGTCGCTACACCGCAAAACAACTGGAAGGAATGATTCGTGAGCGTTATGATTTAACACCACGAGGTATCTTTAAGGAACTTAATCTCTTGAATGTAGACTACACCAAGACAACTTGCTTTGGGCATTTCACAAAAGGTTATCTTCCTTGGGAGAAATAGTGATATAATTGAGAGAGTAAAGGAGTGTTCATATGCCCAATCCTCAAGTATCCTCTATAACCGTATCACTTTTTAGTTTCATGTTGCCGATGATTTCAATTGAAATTAACGTAAAAGAAAAATTCGTAAGTATCCAAAAATTTCCTGAGACAGAAGCAGAGATAATAACAATCTCCAATCACCGATTATTTTTCTTCTTAAATCAATTAAAACGTGTGAAACTGTCTGAATGGAAGGAATATTATTCAAATGAGATGGAGATTTTAGATGGTACTCAGTGGAATGTATCGTTTGTCATTAATGGAAGAACCTACAATTGCTCGGGGGATAATAATTTTCCAAGAGAATGGATGTTATTTTGTAGGGCAATAAATAGATTAGTAAAGTACAATTACCTAGAATAATTGTACTTTTTCTTTGGAGGGAAAATGCCAAGAAGACCATGCACACCTTGTAAACAAAATGGTTGTCCTAACCTAGTACCTTATGGTCACAAGTATTGTGACAACCATAAAGCAAACTACCAACTGGATACCAAGTCAACCAAAGCCAAAGGATACAATGCCCAGTGGAACAAAGAACGACTTCGTTACTTAAAAGTTCATCCACTCTGTGTTCAATGCAAAGTCAAAGGTCGATTGACCAAGGCAATAGTGGTTGACCATATTACACCCCACCGAGGTGACCAAGAACTCTTCTGGGACCAAAACAACTGGCAAGCTCTTTGTAAACCCTGTCACGATAGAAAGACCAAGACGACTGATCGATATGTGGAATATACTTATCGATTATAATGTTTGAGTTTCGTTCCAAAAGTATGTATGTTTTTATTTATACAAACATTAAGAAAACCCTCTCAATACTAGAGAAATAGTGTACAATAGAGTAAAGGAGGTCAGCTATGACAGGTAAACGTTTATTGTCTATTATCGTGGGTATTTTAGTAGTAGGAGGATTAGTGATGTTTTTTAGTTTGAATGGAGATAATCAACTTTCTAAGGAGGAGCAGCAATATCAGTTAGAAGTCCAAATTGCCAAGATGTTGGTAAATGATTACGAAGACGTTGAAACGATTGAGTTTCATGGTTGGGGACATTCAAGAGAAACAGGGATGTGGGGAACAACTGTGATTGTAAACCATTCAAATGAGCTAGGCTTTTCTTTTTCTAGTTTATCTGGTTTAGATGAAATTAGTGGCATTGTTTTTTCTCCTTCAGATAATGAGTTAATCGAGAAATTATCAAAAAAAAATATGCCTAAACTAAAAGATAGGATATCAGATATTCATAAAGTCTCATTAGATGATTTAGTAATCCATTATTCAAAGGATAGCAGGGAAGATTAATATGACGATACAAGATAGTGGTTATAAAAAGTTTGCTGAGGAAGTTTATAATGTTGAACCCAGTAAAGCTAAGTCTAATGATACTCCTGTAATTGTTAAAGACAGTAAGATTGAAGATCCGATGACAGGTCAACAGTACAAAGTCATAGCTGTTCAAGACAACAATAATGATGTTGACAAAACAAATGACAATGGCATGCAGGCTATGGCGGTTGCTCCTTATGTTAATGGAAAGGCTGACACTAGCCAGATTGTTATTGCTTATGCTGGGACGAATTTCGCAGATATTAGGGATGTTGACACGGATATTCAAACGGTTATCTTTGGGAGTAAGGATACTTTAGTTCAAGGAAATGTGCAACAAGGAGAACTTCCAAGGTTCACAGATAGCCAATTGATATCTGCTCAAAAATTTTATGATGATATCAAAAAACAGTACCCCGATGCTGTGTTAACGACTACTGGCCATTCTTTGGGTGCCTATATTGCTTTAGTCATAGGTGCAGAAAACAGAGTTCCTGCAACTACTTTTAATGGCCCCGATCCTATTAGAGTGATGTCTGAGGCGGCGATAGAGTGGGTAAAAGCTAATAATCAAATGTATAATAATTACCGAATTAGGTACGATGTTATTGGTAATGCAGGTGCTTATTTTAATGAAATATTTGGCACAGATGAGTTAGAGATTTCACGGAACGTAACAATTAAGGATAAATATGTTAACAGAAACATAGAGAGTAATAAGGACTTAAAAATTATTACTACACTTTAAAAATAATGTATAATAGAAGTACAAGGAGGTCTATCAGATGAAACGACTGATTAGTATTGTAGCTAGTATTTTAGTAGTGGGAGGATTAGTGATGTTTTTTAGTTTGAATGGTGATAAGCAACTGAGTAAAGAAGAACAACGTAACCGTGAGTATGAAGTGAGCCTAGTTAAGGCCTTGAAAAATAGTTATCAAGATATTAAAGAAATTCGTCTCAGTGAGCCGTATTATTCTGAAAAGCCAAGATCATGGTCTTGCACTGTTCATATTATTTTTGAAGATGATAAATCAATCACATATGGAATCAATCATAATTTGACATACGATAAAAATTTCGACGGAATAATGTATAGTGATAAAGATGAGGAGATTGATGCATTATGGAAGTTTTTGAATTCTAGAAGAGGTCAGACACAAGCAGACAATAAAGTAAGAATAATATTTTCTAATGGAGAGAGTGGAGTTGAATAATGACATTTGAGTATACAGATGAACAACTAAACAAATTGAATTGGGATAAAAATGTTTATAGTGTCAATAAGGATTTTTCAAATCGTAACAAGACGAAGCAAATAGTCAAGGAACCTAAGAACTCTGACCAAAAAAATATCATTGAGATTAGTTCTCAACAATTTCAAGTCGTTGATACAAAAGTTGATTCAAAGACTGGCTTCGATGGTATGGCAGTGGCGCCTATAGTTAACGGTAAACCTGATAATAACAGCGTAGCGGTGATTGTGGCTGGTTCTGATCCAAATGCAAAGGATATTGGAATATCTCGTATTCATGTAGATCCGATAGGGAATTTAAAAGATTCAGAATATAAAACATCACGTGATTTAATAACAGCTGGTATCGCTACTTTTTCCAAATCTGGTTCACCACAATATAGTGTTTTAGATGGCTGGATAGATGAGCTACAAAATAAAGAAGACTACAATATTATTAAACTATCAGGTTATAGTCAAGGGTCCTATGTCATAAAAGCAGGAGCTAAGTATGGTATTCCAACAACGACGTTCAATGCGTGGTTTCGGTATAGTTCTTTAACAGTAGAAGAGCAGGAGTTTATCCGAACACATCCTGAATTATTTATTGATTATCGTAGAAGAAAAGACAGTGTGGTAGCTTGGAATGATAGTAATGATCCATATATTACAGGATATGATGATAGTTTTGGCACAATTCGCTGGTTAGATGGAGATGATCATAATATAAAGGCGTGGGAAGATGATCTTGATTCAAATACTGGCCGAGTTATAGATTCGAAGACGGGTAGGCCTCTTGTTGAAACTACGATTAGTGCTCTTCAATCCCATTTTTGGGCGATGCAATCTTTTAAAGGCCTCCAATCTAAATGGTCGACTAATAATTTTAGTTTCGGAGGGGAAGAACTTTTCCTTGATGTTGCTCAAAGCTATGTGATTGGTAAATCCATGGCTGGTGCGGCTAAGGCGGGTTTGGATGAGATGACCGCTCTCAAGACCAAGGCGGACGCTGAGGTAGCATCTATTTGGTCCAAGGTTGATTTTTCTATCTACTCTGAGCTGTCAGCTTGGGAAGTCAGAGATATCTTTGCTTCACATGGTGTGACTCACCAAGAAATTGTAAGTGACTTTCATGATTATACGCAGAAAAAAGTCAAGAAGATGGAAAAACTGTCTACGGCATTTGACACCTTAAAAACCAAGCTAGATGAGGCTGTTGAGTCAAAGAAAGCTTTAGATGGTAAATTGGCAGGAGAGTTTAGCGCATGGCACGAGAGTCTGTAGAAGAACGAACACTTATTATCCGTCAAAAAGAGCGTGAATTGATGGAGATCGTGGATAACAATCAGATTGTGACGAAACTTCGACAGGAAGCTTTTTTTATTTAAGAAAACCCTCTCAATACTAGAGAAATAGTGTATAATAGAGTAAAGGAGGTTTTTATGACACGTAAGCGTTTATTGATGGTTATCATAGGTATTTTAGTATTGGGAGGATTAATGATGTTTTTTAGTTTGAATGGAGATAATCAACTTTCTAAGGAGGAGCAGCAATACCAATTAGAAGTTCAGATTGCCAAATTAATTGTAAGTGATTATGAAGATGTTGAAACGATTGAGTTTCAAGGTTGGGGCCATTCTTTAGAAACTGGCATGTGGGGAACGACAGTTGTGGTTAATGGAAGTAATCGAATGAGTTTTTCTTTTTCGGATTTAAAAGGTTTAGAAAATATTAGAGGTATAAGATATAATTTAGATAGCTTTACCTTAATAGAAAAGTCTGAGACTAAATCAAAATTAAGAATTATGGATAGAATAGATGAAATACTGACAGTGTCTATTACTGGAACAACAGTTATTCATTCAAATCATAGAGATGAGGAATAGTATGACTATAACTATAACAGACAGTAGTTACAATTATTTGGCAGGTCAAGTCTATAATGTCGAGCCAAGTAAGGCACAATCAAATGATGAAGAGCCCGTTGTTAAGAAGGATTTGTTAACTGACCCAGTTACAGGGCAACAGTATAAAGTTCTCTCCGTTCAAGACAATAACAACGATGTCAATATTACAAACGATAATGGGATGCAGGCCATGGCAGTTGCTCCGTATGTTAATGGAAAGGCTGATACTAGCCAGATTGTTATTGCTTATACTGGGACGAATTTCGCAGATATTAGGGATGTTGACACGGATATACAAACGGTTATCTTTGGGAGTAAGGATACTTTAATTCAAGGAAATGTGCAACAAGGAGAACTTCCAAGGTTCACAGATAGCCAATTAAAAACCGCTCAGAAATTTTATGATGATATCAAAAAACAGTACCCCGATGCTGTGTTAACGACTACTGGCCATTCTTTGGGTGCCTATATTGCTTTAGTCATAGGTGCAGAAAACAGAGTTCCTACAACTACTTTTAATGGCCCCGATCCTATTAGAGTGATGTCTGAGGCGGCGATAGAGTGGGTAAAAGCTAATAATCAAATGTATAATAATTACCGAATTAGGTACGATGTTATTGGTAATGCAGGTGCTTATTTTAATGAAATATTTGGCACAGATGAGTTAGAGATTTCACGGAACGTAACAATTAAGGATAAATTGGGATTACTACAAAAATTATACTCATTAGATCCCAGAGATAGATTTGAGATTATCCTGCAATTACATGGGTTAGACGCCTACCCTATCAATGAAAAGGGGCAAATTGTAGATAGTAAAGGTAATGTTGTCGGTAGCGAATACTTAACATCTAATGCCTACAAGCATCTACTTTCATCGGCTGGAGGTATAGTATCGTTCCGCATTTTACAAACCCAATGGTCTGGTGGAGGTATTAATTCTGATGAAGAACTTTTCCTTGATGTTGCTCAAAGCTATGTGATTGGTAAATCCATGGCTGGTGCGGCTAAGGCAGGTTTGGATGAACTGACCTCTCTCAAGACCAAGGCGGACGCTGAGGTAGAATCTATTTGGTCCAAGGTTGATTTTTCTATCTACTCTGAGCTGTCAGCTTGGGAAGTCAGAGATATCTTTGCTTCACATGGTGTGACTCACCAAGAAATTGTAAGTGACTTTCATGATTATACGCAGAAAAAAGTCAAGAAGATGGAAAAACTGTCTACGGCATTTGACACCTTAAAAACCAAGCTAGATGAGGCTGTTGAGTCAAAGAAAGCTTTAGATGGTAAATTGGCAGGAGAGTTTAGCGCATGGCACGAGAGTCTGTAGAAGAACGAACACTTATTATCCGTCAAAAAGAGCGTGAATTGATGGAAAAAGAAGAAGGTTATTATCGTCATAAGCGACTACTGGAAGAACGCTCGGTTGATGTAGACGACCGCCACCGTCGACTCTCTCATTTACTGGAACAGGAGAGAGAAAAGATGAGCTTGCTTCTGAATCGCTATCAAGCTCATCCTGATGAAGCCAGTGATTTTTATCGAGACCTTCAAGGATTAGCAGAAGCATCAGAACAGGTCTATAGGCAATCGATTCAAAACTTAGAGGAAGAAAAGCAAGCAGCAATGCGTCGTTTCCATTTAGAAAAATATCAACTAGAGACAGAATTACAAGGTTTGAGGAGGGAAGAAGATGACGACACTCACTAGTTACTATACACAAGATGATAGTGATGCGGAATTGCGTGAGCTTATTCGCTCATTGCAAAAGCGTGCTGCCCATGTCCAAGCCAGTTTGATTCGTGGTGATTATAAAAAGGTCAAAAAACAGTTTAAGGCAGATGGCAAGGATATTGTTTTGAACACACAGACGGCTTTGAACACTATCAATTCTCAGATTGATACAGCAATTAGAGGTCAAGCAGGGACGGCACTCCAACAAACCGTTGAGGAGACTCTGCCAAAGTATGAAGATGTTTTTTAATAATAGGTATAAGGCTTCAAAATTGGGGCCTTTTCTTTTGTCCTAAAGGAGGTGAGTATGTGGCACAAAGAGGACGCAAACCAAAACCAACACCTCTAAAGCTCTTAGAGGGAAACCCAGGCAAACGCCCTCTGCCACAGGGGGAGGTTAGACTAGCCTCAAAAGCCCCACGTTGCCCACAGTGGCTTGAAGTTGATGCAAAGAAGGAGTGGAAACGGGTGGGAAAAATTCTCGAACAAATGGGAATTTTAACCGAAATGAACATGACTACATTTGCAGGATATTGTCAAGCTTACGCTCGCTGGAAAGAGGCGGAAGAGTTTCTTACCAAGCATGGCTCCATTATCAAAACCCCGAATGGTTATCTCCAACAAGTCCCTCAAGTCTCTATCAGCCAAACTAACCTCAAAATCTTGCTTAAATTCTGTGAACAGTTTGGTTTAACACCTTCGGCACGAAACCGTTTAGCGACTATGGATGCGGAAGTTGGTACTGGTAATGAAATGGAAGATTTGTTAGGAGGAATTTTATTAGTTATCATTATGAACCAAGTCCATTCATGCTTCCAACCTCACACTATGATAAGGCAAAGGCCGATAGGGCAGTAACATTTATCAATAACTTCTCCCATACCAAAGGCAAGTGGGCAGGAAAGCGTTTTGATTTGTTACCGTGGCAGGAACAGATTGTCCGTGACCTATTTGGAATTGTCAAGGAAGATGGCAATTGCCAATTCCTAACAGCCTACATAGAAATTCCAAAGAAGAATGGTAAGTCTGAGCTAGCAGCAGCTGTCGCTCTTTATCTCCTATATGCGGATAATGAAGCCAGTGCGGAAGTTTATGGTGCCGCTTGTGACCGAAACCAAGCGTCAATCGTGTTTGATGTGGCCAAACAGATAGTACAGATGAGTGGACCGCTAGAGAAACGCTCTAAGATTATGGGGGCAACAAAGAGGATAGTGAATTATTCCAATGCGGGATTTTACCAAGTTCTTTCTGCAGAGACTGGGACAAAACATGGGCTAAACGTTTCTGGCTTGGTCTTTGATGAAATCCACGCTCAGCCAAATCGTCATTTGTATGATGTATTAACCAAGGGGTCAGGAGACGCAAGGGTAGTCTTTTATTTTTGTATGTTTTTGATTAAGTGTAGATAGATGAAATTGGATTACAGGAACTTAGTATCTCTTTTTGTCTTGATTGTGATACGTGTGTATATATTTGAGTAATCGAAATAGAACTGTGTCCAAGTATCTGCTGGATGTAACGAATATCGACATCATTATCTAATAACATAGTAGCAAAGCTGTGGCGAAACATATGAGGTGTAATAGTTGTAGTGAGTCTGGTTTGTATTTTGGCTGTTTTTAGAAGCAAACGAACACTTTGTTCTGTCAGTGGTTTTTGTAGGATTTTTCCAGGAAATAAATAATCGTCTGTATGAATGCAATAACAAGTAATATAAGCTTTTAATAACTGAAAAGTTCGTTCATCCCCAATAAAAATCATACGCTCTTTCTTACCTTTTCCTAGAATTTGGAGTGTTTGTTCAGTGAGATTGATATCCTTGATTTGAATATGACACAGCTCAGAAATCCGAATGCCAGTAGAAAGTAATAAGGAGACAATTAACAAATTTCTTTCAGCTTTCTGTTTTTGATAAATAGTTTTGGCTGAGATAATCTTCTTTTGTAGATAGGTATATAGGATTTTTAAACTATCATGAGGGATTGTCTTAGGCAAAGTTTTTTCTGCTCGAAATTGAAATCGTAATTGATCAAAGGGATTGTCGGTAATAACATTTTTCAATTGAAGATAGCCATAGAACACTTTTAAACTTGCGATTTTTCTCCGTAAAGTACTAGTCTTTAAGTTTGAATTTGTTAAACCTTCAATATAACTTACCACACATTCGTTATTGGAATTGTAAAATTGCATTAAATCGTTTTTATAAGCCCGCAGGGTGTGTGTACTCAAGCGTTTATGAGCTTTACAATAATCCAAGTATTTAGAAATAATAGTATAATCCATGATAGTCTCCTTTAACGATAATGACGCTATTATAGACTGATTTTGACGCTTTGTATAGTGATAATAAATTGTTATCGGTAGGAGATTGAAAAATGAGCAACCAATATCTTGAAAATAATTACAAAATTAAGTTAATTAAGTCATCATCCGATATCGACTATATTGATTCTGTTAAAATTTATTCAAGAGTTACTCCTTCAGACATTAGAACAAACACAAATGAGCTAACCTATTGGTTAGATAATAAAACTGTAGAATTTGAGAGCTACTTTTTCTCTCTCTTCCTAAACGATACAAATATTGGTTTAGCAATGTGTACATACTTAGGATCCACTAAAACAGTCGTAATTGAGTATATAGCTGTTGAAGATGCATACAGAAAAAATAATACTTATCTAAGCTATTTAAATGAACTGAGAATGTTTATATCCAATTTATTAGAGGTCACATATTTCATCTGTGAAATTAGTAATAAGAATAATGGAGTTGAAGTTGACGATGAGAGTAAAATATTTAAAACTATTCTTTCAATAGAGAATTTTTTTTACTATAGACGCTGATTACAATACACCACCTCTAGGGATTAATAATGAGTTCAGTAGCTTTGAAGCTAAATTAATGATTAATTCAAATACTAACATAAAGACTATTCCCAAAGAAACTTATATTAGAATTGTCCAATCTTTATATTTTGAATACTATATAAATTGGTATACACCATTTTTTAGTGAAAGTGAAAGACTTCGCTACAATAATCAAATCCAAAATACTTTTGCTAGTATTCAAAATAAACTTGAAGAGTTACCTGAACCATTGCAGTTTATTGAAGTTAATAAAGATAAACTCAAAAGTGCAGGTAGCGTTGAAAAGTTACCTGCACCTAAAAAGAAACTAAACCATAATTTAACATCTATGTTTATATCAATATTCGCTTTTCCAATTATTATCATTGTGTATTATAAAGTATTTAATTTTTTTGGAATTGATACAACTACAAACTTTACCCCAATAATTGGTGGAATTTCTAGCATAATCGTTGGCATACTCCCTTCCTTACTAAAAAAAGATACTGTCTAGTGAATTTTAGTACATTTCAAAATTATATTACTAGAACAGTTTCTGATTCCTGGAAAAAATTTAAAAATCTTATCTAGTCCGGTGAACTTTGCTGCAAGATCGTAGTTATTTGTTATTCTCAGAATAATAGAACTTATTATATGAAATTGCTGTTTTTTATTAATTTGAAATCCTTGTGATTTCAATAAGTTTTCAATATATTTAATGGAAAAAATCCAATTACGATGTTTAGTCTTTAAGTAATCCGTTTCAATTATAGAAACGGATTTTTTAAATTTATTACTTCCAAAATACTCAAAACTATTGCTAGGTTCAAATTCTAAATACAAAGTACCATCAACCTTTAACACACGCTCAAATTCACTAATTACTTTGCTAGCATCACAATAATTTATCACAGAACCTACACAGATGATATGATCAAAGTACTCATCGCTAACAGGAATATTCTCTATATTTCCAATAATTTTGTTAGAAATTGTACTTAATGTTTTTTCAGCAATATCCATATGGATTGTGTTCCCTGATAGCCCATAAGTATTCCCTCCAGATCCTGCATTTAGAATAATTCCATCATTAGAAAAACTACAATTTTTCTGTAAAAATAATTCAATTGATTTATTGGTATATCTATACCAACTGTTATACCAGATAACTTCATGTTCATTATAAAACTTTTCTATTTCAGCTAAATCTACTTTATCATTCACTTTCAATCTCCTACCGATAACAATTTATTATCACTAGTATACCATAATTTGTAGTTAATCATATTTTCTTGTGATAAAATTTCCAACTAAATCTTGATATGATGAGGCTATCATTAATAAAGGAGTAAGCCATGTTAAATAAAGTGAAGGCTAGTTTTCTGATTGGAGTTGGAGGTATAATCGCAGTCAGTTTTATGGTCATGATTGGCTACACGATTGGCTCACAATCCGTTTCAAAACAAACAGAGAACCAAATACGAGCAGAAGCCAATAAACTTGTGACAAAGGAAAAGCAGGAGGAAAAAGCAACCGTTTTATCAGATGAGCTTGTCAATGAATTTCTCACTCAATATTTCACCAAGGTTCAGCTGGGTGAAAATAACGCTCGTATCAAGCCTTATATGACAGACTCGGCATTTTCAGAAGAGGAAGCAAATCAGAATAAAGCGATCAATCAAGTTTATAAAGATTATATGCTTGATTACCGATTTGAATCAGCCAGTATCTATGTCAATACAGAAAGCAATGTTGCACTTGCGGAAGTTACCTATCAAGTGACCTATGTTTCTGATTTGAGTGAGCAACAACAGCGAACCACTCAGACAGAAATCAAGACGGTTATGTTATCCTACTCCAAAGTTTCCGACAAGCTCCTGGTTAATCAGTTGACCATTTGGAATGGGAAACTGGAGGACATGAAAGAAGCCACAAATGGTGCTAATTCCAGCATACCAACGATCCAAGGAACTACAACAAGTGAGAACAACTAGCAGGAGACAGTCTTCTGCTTTTTTTGATAGGGAGACAAGATGACACGAATTAAAATAGTAAAACAAAAGGCCATTTTAGATGTGGCTGAAAGTTTAGGTTATTCCTTCAGACGTTTATCAGGACACATTTATGAACACCCAGACCATGATTCCTTTCGGATTTTTGCCGATACCAATACTTTCAAATGGTTTTCAAGAGATATACAAGGGGATGTGATTGACTTTGTTCAATTAGTGGCAGGTGTTACTTTCAAAGAGGCTGTATCCTATCTTGAAACTGGAGATTTTGAACAGGCTACGGTAATAGAAGAAACTTATCAACCGTTTCAATATTATTTGCATGAAGAGCCGTTTCAGCAAGCACGTACTTACTTGAATGAAGTTCGTGGCCTAAGTGATCAGATTATCAATACCTTTGGTAGACAAGGATTGCTTGCTCAAGCTACTTATCAAGCGGAGTCAGTTTTAGTGTTTAAAAGCTATGACCATAATGGTGTCTTACAGGCCGCAAGCCTTCAAGGTCTCGTCAAAAATGAAGAAAAACACGATCGAGGTTATCTCAAAAAAATCATGAAAGGCTCAAAAGGCCATGTTGGTATTAGTTTCGATATTGGGAATCCCAAGAGACTCATTTTTTGTGAATCAGTTATAGATATGATGAGTTATTATCAACTTCACCAAAAGCAGCTATCAGATGTTCGCCTGGTGTCAATGGAAGGCTTAAAACTTTCAGTGATTGCTTATCAGACTTTACGTCTAGCAGCCGAGGAACAAGGGAAATTGGCATTTCTAGATACAGTAAAACCAAGCAGACTTAGCCATTATCTTCAGGCAATACAAGAGACGACAACCTTTTTTCAAACTCATTCAAACGTGCTAACATTGGCTGTTGATAACGATGAGGCAGGAAGAGAATTTTGTCAGAAACTGTCAGATAAAGGACTTCCAATCACCAAAGATTTACCACCATTGCAGGGACTGGAAACAAAGTCAGATTGGAATGATATTGTGAAGCAACAGAAGGAAATATCCTTAAGCAATCTTATTCAGTCAGCCCAGATACAAGCCATTAAGAATCATCCTCCACCAAAACGAGAGCGTGCTATGGAATTGTGATAACAAAATCAAGTCCGCTATCATAATCTAGAAAGGGACAAGGAGGACACCCTATGAGTGTGATTGAACGTCTGGCTGAAAAAGTAGCTAGGCAAGAAGAAAAGGTCTCACGTGAGACAGAGAAATTGGAACACTATCGTGACCAACTACAAACAGCTATGTACAGTACCTTTATCAAACGGCAACAATCTAGTCAGTTGTCATTTCATGAAGCACTAGAGCAAGCCTTTGGTAAAGAAACCACACTACACTCAAATTACAGAAATGAGGATACAGAATGAGTAAAACATGGAATTTTGATCAGCCACTAGACGATGTGAAACCAACATCGTCCCATGAAGAACGAGCTAAAATCGCAGCACTCTTCCATAAACAGGATGAAAAACCAATTGAAGAAGTAGACTATGTGGCTGCTTTTGAACAACAACAAAAGGAGTCAAAATATAAAGATGACCAAACGCTCGCATCAACCGTTAAACAAAGTCAGCCGAAGAAGGTAAATATCACAAGTGACTATAAACAACACTTGGCTGATACCATTGCACAAAATAACAAGGATATTTCAGCCTGTCAAAAGCAAATTGAAGAACTTCATCAATTGATTGATGAAAAGAAAATCCAAAATAAAAAGTTGCAGGCTATTTCAGTAGCCATTGATGATTTATAAGTCAGGTAGTCCTATGCGGACTACCTTTTTACAATGTAAGGAGAAGATAATGAAATTTTTTCAAAAGAAAACACAGAATCAAGACCGATTTAGACAACTGATTCATCGATTATCAGAGATGTCAGATAGTGAATTAACTAAAGTAGAGCAACTCCTAGACGTGGTTTTTGATACAAGTTTCAAGTCTGATAGGAGAGTTGAAATATCTCAAACCGTTATTACCGATGAGGAACAAAGTCTTGATAAGTCGATTCAGGAAGCGAAAAATAAACTGAATACTGAGCAGTTGGAGAAGCGAATAGAGCAGTTTAAGCAATCGAAGAAACCTAAAAACGGATAACGCACCAAATATGGTGCGTTATCCGTTTTTTATGGTATAATGAAAGCAAATATGAGGAGGTCTTTATCTATGATCGGAGACAATATTAAATCACTACGCCAGACACACGATTTAACACAACCAGAATTTGCTAAAATGGTCGGTATTTCACGCAATAGCCTGAGTCGTTATGAAAATGGAACTAGTAAAGTTTCAACAGAACTTATTGATCGCATTTGTCAGAAATTTAATGTCTCTTATATCGATATTGTAGGGGAGGACAAGATGTTAACACCTGTTGAAGATTACCAATTGACTTTAAAAGTAGAAGTGATAAAAGAACGTGGAGCAGCCATTTTATCACAGCTTTATAGATACCAGGATAGTCAAGATATTGCTTTTGATGATGAAACAAATGCTTGGATTCTCATGGGCGATGATTTGGCTGAATTGATCAATACGCAAATTTATTTAGTTGACACCTTCGATGAAATTGAGCGTTACAATGGCTATTTAGACGGTATAGAGCGGATGTTAGATATGGTGTATCATCGGGTGGTGGCTTAATGAGGTTGGAAGAATTTAGTGAGACTGCATTTCAGAAGGCCTTGCAGCGAACCATTCGGGCTTTAACCCGAGGAAAGACGATTCCAGATAAACCGAAAGCTATCTTGCTTGGTGGACAAAGCGGAGCAGGTAAGACGACTATTCATCGTATCAAGCAAAAGGAATTTCAAGGCAATATCATTATCATCGATGGTGACAGCTACCGTTCTCAGCATCCCAATTACTTAGCACTGCAAGAAAAGTATGGCAAGGACAGCGTGGACTATACCAAGGGATTTGCAGGAAAAATGGTAGAACAGTTGGTTGATGAACTCAGCACGCAAGGCTATCATTTGCTGATTGAAGGAACCTTGCGAACTACTCAAGTTCCTCGTCAGACTGCTCAATTATTAGCTTCTAAAGGATACCAAGTTTCTTTAGCTGTAATTGGTACCAAACCAGAGCTTTCTTATCTCAGCACCTTGATTCGTTACAAAGAACTTTATGCCATCGATCCTAATCAGGCTAGAGCAACACCAAAAGAACACCACGATGGGATTGTTGAGAACTTAGTTGATAACCTAAGGGAGTTAGAAAGCGAACAACTCTTTGACCGCATCCAGATTTATCAAAGGGATAGGAATTGTATCTTCGATTCTGAAACTGATGAAGGTTCCGCAGCAGAAGTGTTACAAGAATGCCTCTTTGGAAAATGGAGTAAAGTCGAGAAGGAGATGATGAAGGTGGGGAAAGTGCGGTTGAGGGAGTTAAGTAAGTCAAATACGATATAACCGAATATTGCAAGTCTAATTACTTATTAGGAGAATTATTGAACATGGGCATTGTAATGAGGCAGTATAATGATTTTTATATAAAATTTCAAAGACAGTTTAAAAAAGCTCATGAGCAAGTTATAGAGACACTGCCAGTAGAATTTTCAAAGAAAGATTATGTGGAACGATTTAAATATATGTTTCCTGATAAAATATTGCAGATAGAGAAGCAAAGAGATTATTGGTATGGTAAACATATTATTAGAAAAAATCTCTCAAAAATTCAAAGTCGGGGGATGTCTTTAGAAAATTATGATTTCATACTTGCAACTTCAAAACATATCAGGAATCGAAAGAGGGAGAAAATAGCTAGTAATGAAGAGAGGCTAAAAAAAATAGATACAGTTCGAAAGTTATCTTTAGAGAGGCTAAAAGTAGAGTCTAGGCATAAAAAGAAAGTATTAAATTATATTCAGAAAGTTGATCCTCCATATCTGAAGAATTATAGGGATAAATTTTTTAAAACTCATGATTTACATGAAAGGTTAGAAATTATAAGAGAGCTTTCTAAATACAATTCACAGGAAGTTCAACGCTTTTTCTATGCAATAAATGGGCATATTCGGAACCAGTCATTAAAAATTGAAGTTCAGTCATATTTTCAAAATTTATATTTACCTTTTAGATTAAGTAGAAAAAAGAAAGGTAAGAAAAATTTCATTGATAATGAAATTGTTAAAAATCAAAAAGGACCAGATGAGTTGAAGAAAAGATTATATATTAGCGATTTAGAAAAGATAAAAAAGTTCGACGTGTTTTTATCGCATAATTCCAGAGATGAGGAAAAAATTATAGAGTTCTATAAAAAGTTCAATAAAAAAGGACAGGTGGTTTATATAGATTGGATAAATGATAAATATGATTTAAGGCGTGAATGGTGCAATGCCTCCACAGTTGATATTATCAAGGAGCGTATAAAACAATCAGATGTTTTTGTATTATACTTTTCAGGAGAAACTTTGAATTCCCAATGGTGTACTTGGGAATTGGGATATGCTGACGCATTAGGGAAAAAGATATGTGTTTACTTCTCAGAAGATATAAATAGAAAAGGTATTCCAAAACTCTATGTAGCTTATCCTGAATTGCAAATGTCAAAAGATATATATGTCAAAATTAAAGGGAACGAAGATATTTTGCTTGAAGAGTGGAAAAAATTATAGGCTTATAATAAATTAGAAGTGAGGGTAATATGAGACAAGAAGTATTTATAAAAAAATTTTCGAAAGCTATACAAGAAGGAAATGCAGCAGTGTTTGCTGGTGCAGGAACATCGGTCGATGCAGGATTTGTTAACTGGAAAAAACTTGTAGCACCGTTTGCGGATGAAATTGATTTAGATATTGAAAAAGAAACGGATCTTGTAGGACTTACTCAATATTATATCAATAAAAAAAGAAATAGAGGTTCGGTGAATCAAGAAATAATTAACCAATTTTCTAGTCAATATGCAGAAACAGAAGTTATGAATCTGTTAACACGACTTCCAATTTCTACATATTGGACAACTAATTATGATAAGGTAATTGAAAATGGCTTAAAAAATAATAATCGCAGAGGAGATATAAAAAGGAAGACAGATGATTTAGCAATCAGTATTCGAGATAGCGATGCGATTGTTTATAAGATGCACGGTGATGTAGATTCACCTAATGATGCAGTTATTTCAAAGGATGATTATGAAAGATATAGCGAGAAAAACTCCCTATTTGTAACAGCTTTACGAGGTGACTTAGTTTCCAAAACATTTTTGTTTGTGGGGTTTGGTTTTGAAGATCCTAATTTAGAATCCATCTTGGGAAAGATAAAAAATTTACTTGGGGAGCGTACTAGAGATCATTATTGTATTCAAAAGAAGGTATTAGAGCAAGATTATAAAAATCGAGAGGAGTATAGCTATGCTAAAATCAAACAAGAATTAAAAATAGAAGATTTGAAAAGGTACGGTATAGATACAGTTCTAGTTGATGATTATTCTGAAATACCTAAGTTGATATTAAAAATAGAGGAAGAGTATTTTAAAAATACAATTTTTATTTCAGGTAGTATCTCCGATTACAATGAAAATTGGAGTCAAGAAAAGGTAAATCAATTCTGTTATAATTTATCGCGTTCACTTGTTTCAAAAAATTATAAAATTATATCAGGGTTTGGACTTGGAGTAGGTAGTAGTGTTATTAATGGAGCTCTTGATGAAATTTATAAAACTAAGTATAGGCATGTCAGTGAGCATCTTGGATTATTTCCTTTTCCTCAACATGATGATGGGGAAAAGTCTCTAGCTAAACGTTGGAGTGAAAATCGTGAACAAATGATCAGTGAGTCTGGGATCTGTATTTTTATATTTGGTAATAAATTAGTTAATGGTGAGGTAGTACTTGCATCTGGAATGATGGAGGAATTTCGGATTGCTAAAGAAAGAGGAAAAGTAATAATTCCAATTGGTTCTACGGGGTTTGCTGCAAAAGAAATTTTTGATGAAATGAAAGAGTCAGGGGACTATTCATATATAAACGATTATTGGAATGATTTAGAGGACGAAGAAGATGTTATAAAAGTTTTTAATACAATAAATGAAATTATTGAAGGAGTTAGATAATGGCAACAAAAGTATTTATTTCATTTCGTTTTAGTGATGGAAAAGAGATTAAAGATGAACTGGTTGATTTATTTGATGAATCTACTGAGGTAATTAATAGATCAGAAGATGTTGATAGAAGTCAAATGAGTGAGGACACTATTCAGGAATATCTATATGAGAAGTTAAAAGATACATCGGTTACAATTGTATTATTAACTCCAGAGGCCGTTTCTTATAGAAAGAATTGGATTGGAAATTACGATGATTGGCTTTATGATGAACTTAGATACTCCTTGGAAGATAGAAATAACAACAGAACAAATGGCGTAGTAGCAGTATATACAGATGATGCTAAAGATATGATACTAGAAAGTAGTTCACACTATTGTGCACATTGTCAAGAAACTAAATCATGTAGAACTTTGAAATCTTTTGACAATTTAGCACGAAAGAATATGTTGAATATAAAGCAAAGCTATAAGAAAAATCCATGTAATGATCTTTATGATGATAGTCATGACTCTTATATTTCTTTAGTAAGTTTGGAGGAGTTTAAACAGGATTATACTAAATATATTGATAATGCAAAAGATAAAAGAGATAGGCTACATGAATTTAATATATATAAAAGAATGTGAAGAGCATTGATTTAGCATAAATTGTCTTTAGAATAAATTATTATGTTAATTTTTAGAGAGTATTAAGCTCTCTTTTTTCTTACCTCCATTTCTACGATGTGATACCTTTTCCAAATCATTTCTATTATCCTAATACCATTCCTAAGAAAATCAAATGTTGATTTTCTACTGGGGGTTTGGGGGCGGAGCCACCAAGTTATTTTATCGTTGGCTGTCAAAACTGGAAGGTTTCCGTCAGCTGGCGATATGATTTTTGGGATATTGTGTCCACAATATCTGAGCTCGCAAAGACCGAACAAGAAGAGAGTGATGTCTTTAGGAAGCGTGCTGACAATGTGAGGCAGTCTCACACTGTCAGACAAGAATAATATTGAAAGGATAGTAGGATGGGACAAGAAATTAAGTTGATTCGTAAGCAATTTAGAATTACGAGACAAGAAGAAAAACAGATAAAAGAAATGATGAGGGAACAAAAACTGGATAGTTTCTCAGAATTTCTTCGTCAAAATTTGTTGAAAAAGAATTATCACGATAGAATTTTTGAAAGTTGGTTCTCCCTTTGGCAGTCTCAAAAGTTTGAGCAGATTAGTCAAGATGTGCATGAAGTTCTAGTTGTGGCAAGAGAAAATCACCAAGTGACTCAAGAGCATGTATCCATCTTATTGACCTGCATTCAAGAACTGATTGCAGAAGTAAATCAAGCACAGCCGCTCAGTCGTGGGTTTCGTGAAAAATACATGAGATAGGAGGCTACTATGGTTTATCGTTATCGTACCAATCTCAAAAAAGTATTTTTAACAGATTCAGAGTTACATCAATTGAATAAACGGATTGCTAAGAGTCACTGTCAAAATTTCTCAGTATATGCTAGAAAAGTTCTGCTTAATCCCAATATGTCCTTTGTCATGATTAACACTGATACCTATGAGCAGTTAGTGTTTGAATTGAGACGGATTGGAAATAACATTAATCAAATTGCGCGTGCGATTAATCAAAGCCATCTGATTTCTCAGGATCAGTTACAAGAATTGAGTAAAGGAGTCGGAGAGTTAATTAAGGAAGTGGATAGAGAATTTCAAGTGGAAGTGAAAAGACTGAAGGAGTTTCATGGTAGTCACTAAGCATTTTGCAACTCATGGTAAAAAATATCGTAGGCGACTGATTAAGTATATCCTCAATCCTGATAAAACGAACAATTTGAAATTGGTATCTGATTTTGGCATGAGCAATTACTTAGACTTTCCTAGCTATGAAGAAATGGTAGAAATGTACAATGTCAACTTTACCAATAACGACAAGTTGTACGAATCTAGAAATGACCGACAAGAAAAACATCAACAGAATATTCATGCCCATCACCTCATCCAATCATTTTCTCCCGAGGATAATCTGACACCTGAAGAAATTAACTGCATTGGTTATGAGACCATGATGGAATTAACAGGAGGCTGTTTTCGATTTATCGTGGCAACTCATACAGACAAAAATCATGTTCATAATCACATCCTAATCAACGCCATTGATCGTAATTCAGATAAAAAGTTGATATGGAATTATGCCTTGGAACGAAACCTTCGTATGATTTCAGACCGTATTTCTAAAGTGGCTGGGGCGAAGATTATTGAGAAGCGTTTTTCTTACCGTGACTATCAAAAATATAGACAGTCTAGTCATAAATTTGAATTGAAGCAACGTCTTTATTTTTTGATGCAGCAGTCAAAGTCCTTTGAGGATTTTTGGGAAAAAGCAGAGCAGTTACATGTTCATATTGATTTTAGTCAGAAGTATAGCCGATTCATGATGACAGATAGATCCATGACAAAGCCAATTCGAGGACGCCAACTCAGCAAACGAGATTTATATGATGAAGAATTTTTTCGCACACATTTTGCTAAGCAAGAGATTGAAAGTCGTTTAGAATTTTTGTTGAACCGTGTCAATTCTTTAGAAGAGTTACTAACAAAAGCAAAAGAATTGAATCTAACCATTGACTTAAAACAAAAAAATGTAATCTTTATACTTGAAGAAAATGGAAAGCAATTCAGTTTGAGTCATAAAAAAATAAGTGATAAGAAATTATATGATGTCAATTTTTTTCAAGATTATTTTAAAAATAAGGAAGTTGGTGATTCAGAAGGATTAGAGAATTTGCAGGAGCAGTACCATGCTTTTCGAGAAGAACGAGATAGGGACAAGGTATCCACTGAAGAGATTGAGGAAGCCTTTGAGACATTTAAGAAAAATCGAGATGCCATTCATGAATTTGAAGTGGAACTTGCAGACCACCAAATTGAGAATTTAGTTGATGAGGGCGTTTATATCAAGGTGTCTTTTGGTGTAAAGCAGAGTGGTCTTATTTTCATTCCCAACTATCAATTAGATATTCTTGAAGAAAAGAATCAGAAAAAATATAAAGTCTATATTCGTGAGACAACCTCATACTTTGTCTATAACAAAGAATATTCGGACAAAAATCGGTACATCAAAGGTAGAACTCTGATTAGACAGCTAACTAATGATAGTAAGATGATGCCTTACAGAAGACCAACTGTTGAAAGACTTCAGGAAAAAATCTCTGAAATTAACCTTTTGATTAAGTTAACCGAAACAGGTAAGAAATATCAGGACATCAAAGACAATCTGGTTGAAGAAATAGCAGAGCTAGATATAAAAATGATTCAAACCAATGAAAAAATCACCACCATAAACAAGATGGCGGAAGTACTTATCAACCTAAAGAGTGAAGAACTGAGTAGTAGAAGACTAGCTAGGTATGAATTTTCAAAACTGAACTTAACAGAATCAAGCACATTAGAACAACTGACTGAAGAAAAATATATGTTACAACAGGAACTTGAGGATTGTCTTGATAAGTATGAGGGTTTAGTTAGAAAGTTGGAGAGATTTGTAAAAGTATTGAATACTAATAAAGGAATCCATCAAACATATTCAGGTATTTTATTAGAGTAATAATATATAAGTATGATTCAAAGGTGCATTGGAGAAGAAAAATATGGTCGATTGAAGTGTGCGTACTGAAACAGATACAAATTATTGTTATAGTGTCAAATTAGGTTAAAGGGGCATTAATGGGCTGTTTTAAAAATATGAAATAATAATCATAAATAACTTGTAAAAATATAAATTTTATGGTAGAATAAATGCATTAAAGTTAAAGGAGACAAAACTATGTCTGGACAAATTCGTGTATCCCCAGAAACGCTACAATCTCGTGCTCGTGAATACGGAAAAGCGTCAAATGATATTAATACTATTTTGAACAATCTTCAACGTCTTCAAGACACACTTCGTACTGAGTGGGAAGGTGCAGCATTCCAAGGTTTTGACAACCAGTTTAATGAATTAAAACCTAAAGTTCAAAACTTTGCAGAATTGATGCAACAAATCAATACACAGCTCGACAAAACAGCTCAAGCAATGCAACAAAATGACCAAGATTTGTCTCGTAATTTCGGTCTTCAATAATAAAACATCTGGTAAGGTTGGGGTGGAGTCCTCAACCTTTTTATTTTGGAATTAAGGAGATAATATGAATCGTAAAACATTGATGGCAAGTGGAATTGTCTTATTAGTAATGGCGGCACTAATAACATTCTTTGCGGTTATTAAGCCAAATTCATTAAGTACAACCTCGTCGGATAATGTTGTTCAAAATACTACGCTTAAAATTGCAGCAGTAAATGAGGATACAGGTACAACCTATAATGGACAAGTGCTCAATATGGGGACTATCCTTCTACACTCCTTTGATTTAAATACAAACTACGAAGTAGAAGTTGTATCAAGAGCGATTGCTGAAAGAGGATTAGAAAATGATGCATATCAATTGATGATTGTTCTACCAAGCAAATTCTCAGAAGAGGCTCTCGCCTTGGAACAGTCTGCTCCAAAGCAAGCAAATTTTCAATATCAAATAACATCAGATGAACAGCTAACTGTAAAGCAAGCCGAGCAAGCTGTAGTAGATTTCAAAAGTTTATTCAATAAAGATTTAATAAATATCTATTTTGCAAGCATCATTGGAAATTTACAAACAGCTCAAGCTCAGGTTAATGAAGTTGTTTCAAATGAAGGGAAAGCTTTAAACTCATACAATACGCTATTGGTTGATCCGCTGGTTCGTTATTCTAAACAGTTTACGGGCTTGGCGACTTCTCCTACAGATTTATTATCAACCTTCTCTGCATTTAACAAGGATTTATCAAACTCAAATGATGCATTTACTTCTATCATCAATGTAGACAAATCATATGAGACTGAATTAGAACAGATTAAATCGTTCCAAGAAGCTTGGCAAACGTCCATTCTTACAAGAGAGGAAAATCTTCATGCTTTTGAAGAGCAAATCTCAAAGTTAAATGTTGATGAAAATTTAACAAGTCTCAATCAAATTAATGATCATATTGCGACAAACCTTAATGAACCAGCTGTATGGAAAGAAACCTCTGATAGAGTAAATGCCTATAATGAGGATATTACAACACTTTTGACTCAATTGAAAGAGTTAAATACTACAATTGATACTACCTTATCAAACTACGATTCCAAAATATCTGAAGCTGTTGAGAGTTCTCTAGCTGACAACAGTTCTGCTTTATCTAGTGCCAATCAAACATTAGGGAGCTACATTACAGCTCTGAATAAAAGTATGTCTGAACAGATCATTGCCAAGTGGCCGAGCAGAATGTATAGTGATGAGTCACTCGATGGATTGTCCTTATCGAATTCAGATAAACAGCACTTGAAGAATGTTAATTCTTTTATGGTTTGGTATGCGAACAAAGAAAAGTTACCATTACCAGAAAGTGTCTCAGCGACATATGAATCTGAGGCGTTGAATCATATAAGAAATCAGATTGTATCACAGGTTGAACAACGTCGTGATCTGGCTTTGCCAACTCTAGAAGGAACGCTAAAGACTGTTGATATTCACGTTCCAAGTGGTTTTCAATTATTTGTAGAAGGGTTCAATCCCGTAAAAGTTAGTGATACCCACTATCAATTATCTTTTTCAAGTACGAACGATACACCAGCGAAGTTTTTCTATTCTCTAGCTGTCACAGATCAAAGTAAACTTTCAATACTAACACCTGCCATTGTTTCCTTCTCGTTCACAACAGAAGAGGAAGTAGAGGTTGTCAAACCAGGAGAACCAAAAGAAATTAGTAGAGAAACACAGGTAGAATCTACACCAGTACCAGCAACAGAAACGACATCTGCAACTACAACTAGTGAGACAGAGGCGACGGAAACAGAGGTGACTGAAACAGAGACGACAGAAACCACCGCTCCAACAACTGCTTCAAATACAACAAAAACTGTCACTATCACGTTGGTGAATGAGACTGAAAAGAAAATGGTACAGCGACGTTATGAAGTGACAGACTCGATATCAAATTGGAGTTATGACCCGACTTCAATGTCGAGCGAAATTTACAAAGACATTCAAGAGTATCTGCAACTTTCAGGGGTCGTAACAGCTTATTATGGAATAAATTTAACCCAAGGTAGTTATTTATCAACAACATTTACACCACTAGAAGGGTCCCTGGCTTCTTTGGCTAACAGTGATGATTTGAAGTCTATCGTTACTAATCTCATAAAAACCACAACTGTTGAGGCATTTAGGGATGATTTAAAAATTTCTGACGAAGAATTGAATGAGATTGAAAGTCGCTTAGCGGAGGTTGACTCCTTATTGGCATCAATTGAAGGGCTTCGAACATCAACTACGGATTTAATATCACAAACGGGTAGTTTGATTGAAGAAACGTCAATTATCCAGAAAACACTTCAAGATAAGCCGGCATTTACTGATACAGAAAAACGAGAGAATACGGATATCGTCACTGTAAGTATGGATATGAATTCTGACCTGACGGAATTGATGGCTGCAAGCCAAAGTCTCATGGAAAAAACAAAGTCCAATCAGGTAGTTGCCGAGACAATTGAAAGCAGCATGCAACAACTCTCAACGGACGTGACAACACTAGAGACTGATGGTGAATCATTGAACACTCGTGTTAATGAATTACAAGAAATTATGGCAGGTCAGTATGGGACCAATGAAGAGTTTCTCCAACAATTTTCAACTGTATTAAGCAATACAAAGACAGGCAATCAGAAAAATCAAGCTGTTTATGACTACCTCTCAAATCCTGTAGATGCCTCCAAAATTGAAAATGTATTGACGGTTGCATCTAGTTCAACAAGCGGGGAAACACGTCAGGATGATCGAACCAGCTTAATGCTCATTCTGATTGGGTATCTGATTAGTCTAGCCATTGCATATCTTTTACAACATTCGGATATCCAAGGATTGCAGGAACGATTTAAGTTGACTCAACGTCTGTCTTGGAAAAATGCGACAGGTCCCGTTCTATTCCTCTCAATATCATCTTTCTTGTCAGGTGCTATTCTTGCTCTGGTTACAGGCTATAAATTAGATTTTTCAATCGGTCAGACAAGCCTCTTTATCTTTTTAATGACTCTTATTGTCATAAATATGACTTATGGTGTCAATTTGTTATTAGCGAAATTGAAAAGTTTTGGCTTCTTAATCGGCGTCGCACTGATAATGCTTTACCTGAGTACAGCAACTCAACTATTTGATACATATTATGTATATTCAACAAAGTTACTTGCGTCATTCTCCCCATTAAATTACCTGGAATTAATGATACGTAATTATATTAATCAACAAGGGGAACTTTCTATATCTGTTAGTCTTTTGGTTGCTTTAGCATTAGGCTTAACCGGGGTGACAGTTTTGCTTTATCGAACAGTTTCAAAGGAGTCTTAAGATGATAAAAAGGCTAGTTTGTGGGTTGGTTTACCTGTCATTTCTTGGAGGGCAGCTGGTTTATGCAAATGATGGTTCATTGCAAATAGATGCTAATTTAACGACTACTGGTGAAAAATCTGAAATTAGTTATATCGAACAGGAGAGCGACTTGGCAAAATTGTTTCAATCAGAAACAGAAAAATCTATTTCTGAAGTGCAAGAGGAAGCTGAGCAGTCTTATCGATCAGATAAGGAGGGTCTCTTTTTACATGATATCCAGACAGATAGTGTCATTGAGACCTACCAGCCCCTATTGTTTACTTCTAAGACGATGGTACATCGCAATGATAGCTATGGAGTGTCACTGACCGAGAAAAAAACTGGATTATCTTTGCAAACGCTTCTAATAATTGTCTTGGGAATGACTGTGACTATGTACTCATTGTTTCGTAACAAGTTGAAAGGAAAGCAGTAATATGAAAAAGTATCGATTATTTATAGGTATTTTAGCAACAATTACGATTTTAATTTTAGGAGGGTGTGGCATGACTTCGCAGAAAGAAACATTGACCAGAGAGCAACAGGATAATGTGGTTAGATGGATTGCTAGGGGGTATGAGATAGAATCGGTGGAATTTACAAACTTTGGGAAAAACGAAGCAACTGGAACATATATGTTAAGCATAAAAATTAATAATAATGACAATTTGGGTACTGTATATTCTACATCTAGTTTAATAAAATTTGATAAAAATACTGGTTCTATTGGATTAGATCCTATTGATGAATTTGCTTCTTTGGAGAAAAAAAATCCTATTAATGATAATGATGAAGTAAATATAAGTTCAATAAAAATTAAATATTTGGGAGAATAGTTATGTCATTGGAAGATATAAAATATCGATATTTGTCAGATCAATCTTATTGGTTAGATAAAAGCAGAACAGATGTTGATTACCGCCCAAAAGAAGATGAAAAATATTATTTTGATAAAGAGGATAAGTCCTTAGGTCAATTCAAAGTCCTCAAAGTTGAAGACAACCCCAAAAACGGCATGCAGGCTATGGCTGTAGCGCCAGTGGTAGATGGCAAAGTAGATACCACACAGATCACCATCGCCTATGCGGGGACGAATTTTGGAGATGGAAAAGACCTCCAAACAGATCTTAATAGTGTCATAGGTGGTCAGAACTATTTCGAGACAGCTCCTCAACTTCCTTCCGATAGTCAGGTTGATAGCGCGCTTGCCTTTGCTGCTGAGATTCGTCGAAGATACCCTCAAGCAACGATAGACACCACAGGGCATTCACTAGGTGGTTATCTAGGTCAGATGGTTGCCATTAAAAATCAATGGGCTGCGACAACCTTTAATGCCCCAAACCCTTCGAATATGCTAACTAAGGATGAAATAGCCTGGGCTAAAGCAAATACTGACATATTGGTTAGCTATCGCAACGAAAAAGATTGGATAGGAAACTATGGTGGTGATCCACTTGGAATTGCACGAGCTATTGCCGCTTACAAGGAAAATGATATTGAGGGCCTTGATTCTTTGCATCATCATGGGCTCTCTACTTGGCAGTTTGATAAGCATGGTAACTTGGTGGACAAGTACGGTCTAGTAGTGGATAAGAAAAATTATTATGCAGAGGTGGATATTAATTCTGATGGGGTAGAAGATATTACTTTGTCAGCGACTAATACGACGGCTCGTAATCTCTTTCTATCAAGTGGCAGTATTGGCTTAGCTGGAAGTCAAAAGATTGAGATTAGTCCTGACACACTAAGGATGTTATCAAGCAATCTCAATCTGTTAGCTCTGACAGAAATTCCAGCTATGATTAAAGCTTGCCAACTTTGCCAAGAGAAAAACGAAAAAATAAAAGGTGACTTTGAAACTCGTAAGCAAAAAGTGGAGGAAAGCATTGTCCAACGCTTCAAAGAGACCCGGTTAACAGAGGTGTTTTATAGGATGCATGAGTCGGTGGGTCAACTGGTTTCAAAACGCTCGATTTTTGAACAGCTAGCCTCTCCAAAAATGTTGCGCAATACTATTCCATACCCGGCATATTTTAGTTCAGGGGCTTATTTGGAGTTATCCCCTTATAATAGTACTTTGAGTCACCTTAGCTCTTATAGTCAGACATTGTCCCAACAAGCTTCTTCGGAACAGTCTAGTGGTTTTATCTTGATTAACCCAACACCAAGTGTTTTGAAATCATCAGATATTCTAGAAGAAACGGCTAAGAACCTCAAAAAGAAAAGTGAAATAATCTTTGAAGGAACAGGTCTTCGTGAAGGGAAAAAAGATGGGATTAGTGAATCCTTAACGGAGGTTTTGAACATCGAACAAGCCAATCTGGCCCAGTTAAGCTTGGCTGTAGAGAACGTTGCCCAAATGACGTTGGGGCTTGCTGACCATTTCCAAACTATGGATGACTGGCTAGGTAGTCAGATACAATCAGGGGGCAGTCTTGAAGGGTTAACCATTCAAAATGTTCCAAGGTCCTATCAAGCATATCTTGAAGAAACTGGTATTTTTGATGATGTCAAGGATGTCTTACAAGCATTTGATGAACAAGTCGAACGAAAAAGTGCTACATATGCAAAGGATGTGTCAACTGGATTTTCAACAGCTTTTCAATCCGTTCAGTCCTCGCTTGAAAGATGGTCAAATCAGTTAGAGAACTTTAATCAGTCGGTTTCGTCAATAAAAAGTTCATTTGAAGTAGATATTTATATTGATAGGAAGACCAAGGTAGACAAAGGGTTCAAGATGAAGAGGGAGTACTGGGGAAATCTCTCTAGGTTATATGATTCCAATTTAAAGACATCGATTAGGACGGCAAACAAAGAAATCAAACCGTTAACTGAAAAATTGGTATCGGCATTGGAGATAACCAAAACAGCTCAGAGCGATCTAGAAAACATGAAGCCTCAGTTGAAAGCAATCATCGAAGAAGGGGTCTACGTTGCCTTTGATTTGGATGAAATTGTAGCCAGTCAAAAAGTCATCCAGCAACAAACTGCTAGAATTGGACAAGAATTGTCTTATGTCATTGATACCTTAACTTCTCAAATGTCCGGTGAAGCCATCTCAACACTTTCACTTCAATTAAGTCAAGTTCGAACATTAACTGGTTATTTCAATCAATTAGTTGGAGAATGTTTTGGAAATCAAGATAGCACCCTTCCAAGTATGCCTAGTGGCGTCATTAGTCCACAGGCAAGAAACTTTTCTTTAAATCCTTCATGATAGGGAGAAACGAAAATAGTTTCTCCTATTATTTTTTCTACTGAAGGTATATTTTTGATAAGTTCATGATATAATAAATAGTGAAATTAATTTAGGAGGAGTGGCTTTTTATGAATGAGTTTATCATGATTAGCTTAAATTGTAATCCTTTTGTGTCACAAGAACTGGACTTACGTGTACCAACTCATTTGACATTGAAAGAACTCTTACAGATTGTATCAGAAGCTTATAATTTAGGATTTGAATTAATCAATCCCAGTGCTAGAGATCATCAGTCTGGTCAAATACTAACAAGTACGAGTCGATTAGAACTACTAAAAGACGGAGTATTACTACAATTGGAAACTTTATAATATGGAGACAGGTATGGAAACACAAAAACGTGAATTAGTTGTTGAGGATGTGAAAGGAAATCGTGAGGTTGCATATGCCTTATTGACTGCTCATCATCCTCTTTTTGTTACTCAAAAAGTAGCTGAAGAAGAAAGTCGGTTGATTATTGAAAGTGAATTGACAGAGGAGTTGTATGATTGGTCTTTGCTGGAAGGCATGAATGCACAAGAAAAATTGCGTCATTTACTGAATATTGGGGAGCTTTACAGTGACTTAGAAGATTCCATTTACACTTACGAATTATCACCAGACAGTCTTGTATTTTCACGCAATGCGGAGCCTCGTTTCATCTTTAGAGGGATAAAAGAACAGCTCCCTCCCTATGAAGCTGTTACTGATACTGCCTTTCTAACTTCCTTTAAAGCTATGATTGTCTCTTTGATGGACAAAAAAGCGACTTATGATCAATTAATGGCAGGCAAACTCCCATTTTATAAGGGAAATCTTTTCTGTGAATCGATTGTTCAGGCAGAATCTCTTCAGGAAGTTCAGGAATTATTACTAGAAAAATACAACATTGAAAAGCAAGACATCACGGAAAACTTTTCACTTATTAGAAATAAGTATATTTCTCGATTAAAATCCATAACTGCTTTAGTTTCTATTGCTACGGTAGTATCCCTTTCAGGAATCCTCTATTTCTTACTGTTTGCGATGCCACGTCAAGAAATGATATCCTCTCTCAGATTGGCGTTTATCAATAAGGACTATTCTGGAGTTGTGACGGTGATAAAGGATGCTGACTCTAAATCTCTTAGTCAAGATGATAAGTTTATTAGTGCCTATTCTGTTATCATGACAGAGCCCCTGACGGAAGAGCAAAAATCTGAATTGAGTAAGATTTCCACTCAATCGAATGAAGATTATTTACGGTATTGGATTTTGATTGGTCAAGCAAAAATTGATGAAGCAATGGATATTGCAAGTTATTTGGATGACCCTCAGTTAATGATGTATGGCTTGACGAAGAAAATTGATGAGGTGCAACGTGATTCAGAACTATCTGCTGAGAAACGGACAGAACAATTAAATAGCTATAAGAGTAAGTTAGAAGAATTGAAGAAAACCTATTTGACTCCTGAAACGGATACTCAAGCATTAACAGAATCGGAATAAAAGGAGAAGAAGATGCACTATTTAATCTATGAACAATCTGTTTATACCCTTTATCCGGAGAGGAGTTATCAACTTGGTATAGATGCTGAAATTGTTATCCCTACTAAGAATGAAATCGTTTTAACTGTTGACCACGAGGGGGTTCGTTTACTAGGACAATACTATACAAGTGGACGGTATGATATTTCCGTAACAGACGAGCTTCAAATAACGCTCCTATCGTTTGAAGAAACCAAATACTATCTGCTAGATGACAAGACCTTTCATTTATCAGGGAAACTGGATGCCCTTCTTTCTCTTGACGGATTTAATGGAGAAATCGTTGTAACAACAGAGGAGAATAAGCGGTATCTCCAAAGTACAATTCCTTTTTACCTAAATGGTCAATTTGTAACTGGTAAACATCATATTCAGGATTATGATGAATTACTTTTTGAGCAAGGACTGGTACTTCGTTTTCAAAAGCAAGTATTACTAGTGCAGACGCTATTTACAATAAAAACCAAACTGGTTGAATTAGCGGAAGTGACAGTAGAGGATCGAACGAGTGATTTTCACCGTTCACCAAGGATCATTTTACGTGAGCCAGAAGGAAAAGTTACGATTGCTTCGGCACCAACAGAAGATGAAGGAAAAAAACAATCTCTCATTAAATTGTTGTTAACTCCTTTGGCGATGATTCTATTTACTGGTCTGACCTATCTATTTTCATCGGGTGGAGGAATGGTCATTATGATGATGGGGATGTCTTTGGTTACTATAGGGACATCCATTCATTCCTATTTTTCAGATAGAAAATCCCATAAAGAAACTCAGAATAAAAAGATAAAAGAGTATATGGAGTATTTGGATACCAAATATGAAGATTTGGCTCAATACCGCAGTGAACAAAAAGAAGCTCTTTTTTATCACAATCCAGATACATCAACGATACTTCAGATGGCTGAGAAAACTGACCGTCGAATTTATGAGAAAACACCTTTCCATTTCGACTTTTTGAGTTATCGTATTGGACTTGGTGATGTGCCTGCTAGTTTTCAAGTTGACTATGCAGACTCAGAGTTAACAAAATATAACGAAGAGGCTGGTCAGAAAGTTCGAGAATTACTTAGCTACTATCGCTTAACAGAAGACGTTCCTATTACAACGACAATTTCGAGTCCAATTGGTTATATTGGTACCCGTCGTGTCGTGATTGAGCAAGTTCAGCAATTAATGATGCAAATTGCAACTTTCCAAAGTTATCATGATGTTCAGTTTATTCCGATTTTTCGAGAGGAGGAGTTGTCATTATGGAATTGGAGTCGTTGGTTGCCTCATACAAAGATAAAAGCGCTGAATAGTAGAGGATTTGTCTATAGCCAGCGGACTCGAGACCAGTTATTGACCTCACTATACCAAATCATAAAGGAACGAAAACTAGATAGTGAGCAGGATAAGGGGAAAGAAAAAGTATATACACCTAGATATATCTTATTGATTACAGACTTGAGCCTCATGCTCGACCATAATATTATGGAATATATCAACGAAGATCTTTCAGATCTAGGTATTCACTATATCTTTGTAGAAGAAGTGATTGAAAGTTTGCCTGAACACGTTAAAACGGTTGTTGACTTCAGAGGTGACAAAAAAGGTACTTTGTTGCTTCAAGATGGTGTCTATGTCAATAAAATCTTCACACCCCTTCCTGCAGTTGCTTTGTCAGAAAAGGATAACTTTGCTCGTCATATGGCAGCAATAAATCATGTCCAAACCTTGCGTAATTCGATTCCAAATAGTATCACTTTCCTGGAAATGTATGGAGTGAGTCGCGTAGAAGAATTGAATCTATTGAAACGCTGGGAGGAAAATGAAACCTACCAAACGATGGCAGTTCCACTAGGTGTTAGAGGCCGAGATGATATTCTCTACCTCAACCTTCATGAAAAGGCACATGGACCTCATGGTCTCATTGCTGGTACAACAGGTTCAGGGAAATCAGAACTTGTACAATCTTATATCTTATCTTTGGCTGTAAACTATCACCCTTATGAAGTAGCCTTTCTGTTAATTGACTACAAGGGTGGAGGAATGGCTAATCTCTTTGCGGACTTGCCACACGTCGTTGGTACCATTACAAACTTAGATGGTAACCAAGCCAATCGAGCACTTGTTTCGATTAAGGCAGAACTTAAGAAACGTCAACGAATTTTTCTTGAAAATGACGTCAATCACATTAATCAGTATACCAAGCTCTTTAAAGAAGGTAAGGTTAAAGAACCACTCCCACATCTATTGATCATTAGTGATGAGTTTGCGGAATTGAAGGCGAATCAGCCAGAATTTATGGATGAGTTGGTTTCTACAGCCCGCATTGGTCGTTCTCTAGGGGTAAAACTGATTCTTGCGACACAAAAACCAAGTGGGGTTGTAAATGATCAAATTTGGTCCAACTCCAAGTTTAAAATTGCTCTTAAGGTACAAGATGTAGCGGACTCACGAGAAGTTATTAAGACCCCAGATGCGGCAGAGATTACTCAAACTGGTCGGGCTTACTTGCAAGTGGGGAACAATGAAATTTATGAACTGTTCCAAAGTGCTTGGTCTGGAGCTGACTATAATCCAGAAGGTAGAAATAGTGTCCAACGTGATATGACAGTCTACGAAATCACAGATAGCGGCCAGTACAATGCCATCAATAAAGACTTGAGTGGACTAAACAAACAAAAAGAGACCAAGGCTGTTCCGACAGAATTGGATGCCATTGTGGAAGAAGCGCATGAACTGTTTGAGGGTCTCCATATTCCGAAAGTAGCTAGTCCGTGGTTACCACCATTAGCGGAAAAAGTTTATGCCAAAGATTTGGCTTCTGTAAACTTCAAGGACTACTGGGGAACTTCAGACAATCTTCAATCCATCTTAGTGGGCTATCAAGATATCCCAGAGCGTCAAGAACAATCTCCGCTCTACTTTGATATGGAGCAACGAGGACACATTCTATTAGTCTCTAGCCCAGGCTTCGGGAAATCAACCTTCCTACAAAACTTTGCGGTAGATGTCATGCGAAAACAAACGCCAGCACAGGTCCACTTCTATCTCTATGATTTTGGGACTAGTGGCTTGATTTCGCTATCAGATTTCCCACATGTGGCAGACTATTTTGCTTTGGATGAGACAGAGAAAATCATGAAATCTCTTCGCTTCTTGATGAAAGAAGTGAAAGCTCGTAAGCGCGCCTTGTCTAAAGCCAAGGCAACGAACTTGAGTCAGTATAATCAGCTTTCAGAAGATAGTTTTCCTACTATCTTTATCGAGATTGATGGCTTTGATAGTGTCATGGATGCACCGTTCTCAGATGCCTTCTATGATGTCTTAAATGTTATTGCTCGTGATGGTGCGTCACTTGGTATCTATCTAATTGTGACCCTATCTCGCCTCAATGCCATGCGTTTGCAGCTACAATCAAACTTCAAGACCAAACTTTCTCTTTTCTTATTTGATTCGAGTGATTTGTCTGGTGTTGTTGGTCGCTCCAATATTCCACTGGACGAAATCAAGGGACGAGCTATTGCCAAGTTTGATGAGATTGTCCAATTCCAAATGGTACTACCTTATAGTAGTGAACACTATACAGATTACATTAAGGAAGTTAAGACGGAAGTTGAGGCAATGAGCGCAGCCTATAGTGGACCATTTCCAGCTGGTATACCAATGTTGCCAGAAAAGGTTACCAAGGAGGTTATGGCAGATAGCTTAGCGATGAGCCAAGACTTTGTTTTGGGACTTGAGAGGGAGGCTGTTGAGCCAGCTATTTTGAGTTTTGAACGTCCAATCCTTATGGCTTCAGATAGCCCTGCTTTTGTGAACAATTACTACAAATTGCTGGAATATCATTTGAACCGCTTGTCTGGCGTTTACAATACGGTAATTCTGGATTCTAGTCAGCGGTTATCAACAAACTTCTTTGAAGGAGTCCAACGCTTTGATAGCTCTTTGGAAGTTGAAAATGTGATGAGAGCTATTATTGATGACTTCAAGAAACGCCTATCTAATCCAAGTCCAGATTATCCGAAGTGGTTGATTTTGATTCCAGATGTGGCAGCGACAGCTATGGCATCTGGCTTGAGCGAAACAAACTTCAAACAGTTACTGGTCGAAGGTAGCCAGCATGGTGTGACCTTATTGTTGATTGGTACTTATCAAGACTTGGTATCAAATACCTACGATACTTTTGTCAAATTGGCTAATCAAATGGTGGAACAAGTATTCCTTGGCATGCGAATCAGCGATCAGAACCATACACGCTATCCATATATTAACAATGAACCAGCTCTGAGACCAAATCAAGGCTATCTCCTTTACCCAGAGGGATATGAGTTGGTGCAATTGATGGAGATTTAGAAAGGACACTTATGGTTTTATTACAAAATGATGTGACTACCGCTAGTGAGAGGGCGACCGCCTTAGCTAACGGTGTATCGTCTCTCTCAAGCAGCGGGACAGTTAGTAAAGATGAGCAAACCAAGCTGGGTGGTAATGACAAGGCTAAGAGTGTCATTGATGCTTCTTATGATGTTTCTAAGGCAGTTGCCCGAGCCATTGGACAGATGTCTCAGAATATCCGTAGTGTCTCTAGTGAATTTCAGGTCATGGATAAGCAGATTGGTGGCCAGTTACAAGAACTGAATCAAGTCAATCGAACGGGGTTTACGATTAATGGACCGAAATGAATTAATAGAAGCAGAACAGCAAGTGGCAGAACAACTCACTAAGACAGAGCGAGTATTAAAGGAACATCAAGAGAGTCAAGAAGAGTTCGCCCAACTCTCTAAAGAAGGTCAAAGGTTTTTTCAAGTTATCTTAGACCTTCTTCATGGGTCATCAGAACGTCACATTTTTCAAGGTCTCTATGATGAGCAAGTCTCGCTTGATAAGAAGGTCAAGTCAGATTTTGAACGTGAATATAATGATTTACAACATGACCACCGTCACTTGATAGCTCAGTCAGAGAGACTAGCAACAGAGAGACAGAAGTTAGATAAGGAGGAAATGAATGGGTGTTGAAATGTATTTGAGCCAATCGAACCAGCAGGCAAGTGCGGCATCGACTGTCTTATCCAATCGGATTAGTGCCTACGAGGATATCATATCAAGTCTTCGCTCCTTTATTAGCACATCGAACTTGCAGGGGCATACCTATCGTTCTGCCAAGGAGTATAGTAGTCAAATCTTGATTCCTTTATTAAAAGGTTGTATCCTTTTAGACGAGGCCATCAAAGAAGCTTGTACCAAGTTACCGATTGAGTACAGGAACCAGGTTGAATCGATTGACCTGCGTGAGGACGAATTAAGAGATAAAATTCAACGGGCTGGTCTTACAGCTAGCCGTTACGAATATTTAGCTTCCCTAGAGCGTCAAAAAGAGAAACCCAATTGGTCTCGTGCGGCTAATCTGTCATTGACAGCCAGTCGATATATGGAAATTGAGAGGCGGCTACAGGAGAAGTTAGAAAAGCTATTGGCTTTTAATAACTCATCGGTTCATCTTTTTTCTCCTATCCAACCCTTGTTGGATAGTGTTCAGCAAGGGTTGAAACAAGCGACCAGCTCGTGGAATCCAGCCACCAAGTCGTTTGAAGTTTCACGACCAGCTTTAGGTTGGGCCACTAAGCTTAACAATCAGTGGTATGATAAAGCGACTGCACGAGCCAAATCTCTTATTGCTAAGGTCAAGTCTGGTCAAGACTTGACAAGTGATGAGCTCAATGAATTGGGTGGATACTTAATGGGGAATCCTAAGTCTAAGATTTATGATAAGGGGATGAGGGCGTTTTATAGTTCAGTATCACCAAATTTTGATTGGGAAAATGAACACAAATTTTTCAAAAAAATTGGAAAAAATATTAATCCTCTAGCTGTGTCGATCAATGGTACTGAGTCAGGAATGGATTCTCAGGATATCTATAAGTTAAACAAGGAATTACAATCAATACATAGGAAATTTAAAAGTAACCCAACTAGTTTTTTTAGAGGAACAATTTTTTCAAAAGGTGGAGCACAAATCTCTGATTTAAAAATATTTGGAAAAAGCTTGTTTTCTAATGACACTGCTGTTGGCAAACTTTACAGTAAACTTCCGTCTTATAGCCATGGAACTATTGCAAGAGATTTAGGCATGATGAAAGAAAATAGAACTACATTTTCATCAATGACTAAAGTAGGTAAGTTTTTCAAAGTTGCTGGTTGGGTTGGAACAGCGGTTAATGTTTTCGCAGATTTCACTGAGTTGAAATCAAATGGTTACTCGAATGAGCAATCAACAGTTATTACTGCTAGAAAAACAGTAGTAAATTTGGCGTCTTCAGCTGCGGGGAGTTCTGTCGGAAAAATTGGTGGTGCAATGATTGGACAAGCTTTAATTCCCATACCAGGTGTAGGTGCTGCTATAGGTGCTGCAGTAGGTAGTATTGCAGGTGGTTTTATAGGTGGTTTTATAGGAAGTGCTATTAATAATCATCTTGATTCTGGAGTTAAGCCTCAAAAGAGAGGATGGAGTTTGCCGTGGTAAGATATATTCCTTGTACAAAATTAATTTTTCATGTTGACAATGGTTTGGGGAGCTCTTTAAAGGGTACAGGGCTAGCTGCTGAGTATGATGTCCTTAATAAAAAAGTTATTTGGAGAAAAATATCGAAAGATAAAATAAGGAATCAAGAATATCTTAGTAATTGGCTAATTTTGTTAAGTTCACTCATTCCACCTACATTTTTTGTTTTTATAATATTTTTTATCAGGATATTATCAAGGGATGTAAAGGGAGCGGATGTTTTAGGAGGATTTAAATATATTATCCCCATGATTCTTGGTTTCCTCATGTTCCTGTCTTTTGAATATCTAATGATACGCATCAGAAGTAAGTATGAAATATGTAGACCACCTAGTAGTAATGAACAACTTTTGTATTTTGAGGGAGTTGAGCAGATTGCTTTGAAGTTTAATGATGTATGGTCATCAAACAGGATACCGTACCTAGCGAATATTATTGTAAGTGTATTCGTGCTTGGTTTAGTGTTACCGATTATGTTTTGGCTATATTTTATACCCAGCTCTATGGGAGAATTTGGAATGAAGTTGATTATTTTGGGATTGATAATCTCTTTAATTCCAAATATTGGATGGAATTTAGTTTTAAAATCAATTGTACTATCAAAAATAAAACAAGATATTAAGGAGAAAATAGATGCAAGATAGAATTTTACCAATTGGCTCAGTTGTGACAATTAAAGATGGTAATTTACCACTATTGATAATTAGTAGAGCAGCCCTATTTGAAAATAATGGGGAATTAGGTTACTTTGATTACTCAGCTGTTATTTATCCTGAAGGGATGACTGAGGGAGATAAACTTGTTTTCTTTAATAAAGAGGATATAGAGTCGATTGTATATTTTGGATATGTAAATTCTGATGAACAAGTTTTTGCTGAAAATTATGATAGATTGGTTTTGGAGTCAGGATATAAAAAAATACGAAATTGACGGCAAATATGATTTTGCACATATTTGGAAACGGATATTGCTTTGATTTCACAAACAGGTCAGGAACTGGTTCACACAGATAATGTTCTTGGACATGCTTTGTTTTCAGGATTAAATTAGGAGTGGATGATGGGCTATAAAATCAAATTCGACGATATCACCTCTCTCCAGATAAGCACCCAGACAACCATTGGTTCATGGGGTGAGTCTGTTTCTAGTCTGAACACAGCTATGTCAGGTTTCATCAACGACCCCAACCTCCAAGGTCAAGCAGTTACGAGTATTCGGACTTATCTGAGCGAAGTTCACGGCACGTTCTTGCAGACATTAATCAATCTGATGAATGATTACTCCGCTAGTCTCTTGCTTTATAAGGATGGTTATTATAACATAGACAGCAATAACCATGCAGAGTTGCCAGAGAATACCTTTACGACGTTACAGTCTGACTTGAAGACGTCACGAGATCATCTGAAAAGTCAGATTGAATTATTAAATACCGCCAGGTCCAAAATATCTGATTTGGTATCTTACTCTGGAAGCAGTCACACCAAAACCATCCAGCATTATAACTTTATTATTAATGATATTAAGACCTTAGATGAGTCAATCAAGCAATATGAGAGTAACCATGCTAGTCATGATTTGTCAGCTTTTAAAGAGCTGCTTGCCTCAACCAAAGCGCTGTTGACGGAGTATAGTAATCGCCCAAGGGTAGTAGCAACCTATCAATCCGGAGATATTGGTCGTTTAACTAACATTGAGCGTTTTGCGATAGCTTATGAGGCTGTGGCAAATCACCTTACCAATAACGCGGAGCGCTTACAAGCTGCCCAAGAACGAGATCAAGCACGATTTGAAGCCTTGGTAGCGGAAGAGCGAACCAAACAGGGCTGGATAGACTTGGCTTTAGGTGCAGTTACTATTGCAGTAGGTCTTGCGGCTATTGTAGCAACAGCAGGCGCTGCGACCCCTTTGGTTGTAGGTGCAGGCGTTGTAGCAGGAACAGGCACTGTCGCCTATGGTGCTTCCAATGTGGCAGAAGCAGGACAAGATATTTACCTAGGCTACAAAGGTGATGGTAAAACCTTAGCCATCAACCCCATCCGAGACACCCTCTTCATGGGAAATGACAAACTATACCATCAAGTAGGAGGGCTCTTTACAACCACCAGTGCCGTGATGATCCCCATCGGACAAACACAGAGTGTGACTAAAGGCCTCGCTGAGTTTGCGATAGGTGAAGTAGGCGGTTTTGTCGGAGGTCAGGCAGGCTATCACGGAACAAAACTGCTTGGAGGTAGTGAAGCTGATGCACAGCGTGCAACTTAGTCGGAAGTATCTTAGGAGGCTATGCGGCATCGTCTGCGGCAAGTAAGTTTAGTTTGAATGATGTGGGTAAAACTAAGGTCACTTCATTTATGGATGAGATGAGTCCTGAAGATGCACGAAGGTATGAGCAGTGGAACAAGTATGTTGAGGCAGGGATTAGTCCTGAGAATCGGGTTCGTGTATTGGAGATTTCGGAAAAGGCACCGAAAGTGGAGTATCAGGCTGGAATTTCTCCTGATGATATCTTAGCTATGCCGAAGATAGGCCGACCAAGTCCAGAAGAAGTGTATAAGCCAAGCTATATTGATGCTCACAGGCAACAATTTGATAATGGAGCAATTAAATTTCAGAAATTTACGCCTGAAGAAGGTGGTTTCAACAATGGTGCTATCGGAAATCCTGATGACCATGTCGCCTTTGTCATGCCTAAAGAAGCAGGACAAACCCTGCTGGAAGTGAGTAAGGGAGACCCAAGGGTTCTTGAAGATTTATTGGGGTTACACCCAGGTGATTTAGGTAATTCCCCAGTAGTGATTGAAATTCCACCAGAATCTTTACATAATGTTCGGATTCCAAGTGGAGTTGAGGAATCTGCATTTGATGGATATTGGAAACCAGGTGGACGTACGTATCCTGGCGACATGCCAGAAGCAGTTGTGGATGAAATACCTTGGGGTTATTATACATACAGACAGTTAGGAGGAAATTAATATGGGAATTACGGACATCACATGGGAAGAGTATGAGAGTTTTACAGAGGTTGAGACAGCAGATAAACTTTATATTCGAGAACATAATGGTCATTTTTACACTTTTTTTGAACTTGGTATTGCTTCAGTCCGTCGGATTTTTGAAATTGAACGTGCGGATTTTGAAGTGTATCTAGCTGGAAAATGTTCAGGAAAAGCTCTTAGATATAAAGTACAAAACGATAGTTGGCCACCTACAGAAGAAGAAAAAAAATTAGCTAAAAAAGAATTTTTAAGGAAGCATCCTTCTTCTTTAATTATTATCCCTAAAAATCGAGAGCTTTTCACTCAAAAAGAACTTGAAGAGCTCATTCCAATTGCTGAAAAGCTATGGATTGATGATGTGGGTCGGCTACCAGAAGGCTATGTTTCTCCCTTTAAAAAGTAATAATATCACTCATAGTCTGAAGGCTATGAAGAAGCAGTCACATCAAAACCATCCAGCATTATAACTTTATTATTAATGATATTAAGACCTTAGATGAGTCAATCAAGCAATGTGAGAGTAACCATGCTAGTCATGATTTGTCAGCGTTTAAAGAGCTGCTTGCCTCAACCAAAGCGCTCTTGACGGAGTATAGTAATCGCCCAAGGGTAGTATCAACCTATCAATCAGGAGATATTGGTCGTTTAACTAACATTGAGCGTTTTGCGACAGCTTATGAGGCTGTGGGAAATCATCTTACCAATAACGCGGAGCGCTTACAAGCTGCCCAAGAACGAGATCAAGCACGATTTGAAGCTCTGTCAGCGGAAGAGAGAAGTAAGCAGGGTTGGATAGACTTGGCTTTAGGTGCAGTCACTATTGCAGTAGGTCTTGCGGCTATTGTAGCAACAGCAGGTGCTGCGACCCCTTTGGTTGTAGGTGCAGGCATTGTGGCAGGAACAGGCACTGTCGCCTATGGTGCTTCCAATGTGGCAGAAGCAGGACAAGATATTTACCTAGGCTATAAAGGGGATGGTAAAACCTTAGCCATCAACCCCATCCGAGATACCCTCTTCATGGGAAATGACAAACTATACCATCAAGTAGGAGGGCTCTTTACAACCACCAGTGCCGTGATGATCCCCATCGGACAAACACAGAGTGTCACAAAAGGACTAGCTGAGTTTGCGATAGGTGAGGTAGGCGGTTTTGTCGGAGGGCAAGCAGGCAATCACGGAACAAAACTACTTGGAGGAAGCGAAGCTGATGCCGAGCGTGCAACTTTTGTAGGCAGTATTTTAGGTGGCTTTGCGGCATCGTCTGCGGCGAGCAAGTTTAGTTTGAATAGGCCAAGTAAGGAAGTACCTAAAGTGGTTTCTCGCTCCGATAATAATTTTTATTCTCAAAGTAATCATAAAGGGGCACCTAAATCTTATATTGACGCAGATGGTAATCTTGTGCCAGCTAATCCAAATGGTTCTGGTAGTGCTGTAAGTCACGTTAGAGGTGGAAATTCATCTAAATCTCCGTATATTTCTACTACAGACTTAACTGTTTCTAACAGTCCTAAACATTATGGTAATCAAGCTATATCTATAAAAACACGTAAATTACAAATAGATATTGATGCAGAACGTATAAGAGATGTTGAAATTATTACACACGATGAATTAGTGAGTCAATTTACTAACAAGGTTCAGCAAGTCCAGATAAGGTATACGAATAATCCAACTCCTAAAAATTTGAGGGCTCTAAATAGGGCGAATTCAGATTTACAGAATATTATTCGGGATGGTGAAGTATTGATTAAAGGGATAGTTCCTAAAAAATACATAAATTATAAGTAAAAGGATAAATATGAACAAAGAATATATTGATAAATTATTATATGATATACCGGAAGGGGCAGATTATGCTATAGATGCTTCTGAACTAGAACAAGAGGATATCTCATCTACTAGAGTAAGACAATTGGAGGAGTTATTGCAACAAGGAGAGTATGTCTTTGAAATCTCTATGTTATTAACTGCTTGGGGATACGATAGTGGTTTCAATTGCTTAACAGAACTTTTTGATAAAGGTTTACTCAGAGGTTTTATAGTCAATAGATTATATGGATATGATGAAACCTATAAACATATCTTGGATAACTTGATATTATTTTGGATAAATAAGGGCGCAGGAGAGGATAAAGAGATAGAAGTCAAAGTTAATCTATATATAAAAAAAATTATTCAGGATTCATTCCTAGAGATGTATGATTTAGATCCTTTGATTACATTTTTACAACTTTCTAGTACACGTCAAGAGCTTATAGAATTGATAAAACAAAATCTCGAAAAAATAACTTTGGAGCAAGAGAATTTCTTATGGAGAATAAAAAGTGATTTGAAGATAATAAACATTTATGATAAAGATTTTGTAGACAATTTTATAAATAAATATTCTTTAGACCGAGATGATGTCTTATAATTTGTTAAAATAAGTATGGAAAATATTAAATTTTATAAAATCAATGAACCTTTTGGTGAATTTTCAAATTTTTCTCCCTATGGATTTTTTGATGACTCTGGTCTATATTGGCCGACAAGTGAGCATTATTTTCAAGCTCAAAAATTTGAGTCTAAAGAGCTTAGTGAAAAAATTAGATTACTTTCCAATCCAATGGATGCAGCTATTGAGGGACGAAATAGAATGAATCCACTTAAGGAAGATTGGGAGCAGATTAAGCAAGATGTAATGTTTTATGCTGTTGAACAAAAGTTTAATCAAAACACTATATTGAAAGAATTATTACTGTCAACAGATCATCTTGAAATTATTGAACATACTATAAATGATGGCTATTGGGGAGACGGTGGTGATGGTTCAGGAAAAAACATGTTAGGCAAAATTTTAATGGAAGTTCGAGATAAACTTCGTATGGATTAGACTAGTATTTTTTAAAATTAACTCCTTTGAAATTGGTTAGCTATAAAGTGATGACTTTGATTCAGTAGTTGAAGCTATAACGCGGAACTTTTCAGAATTTTTGAATATATTTAGGTACATCAATAATTACCTAAGAGGCATAAGCGATGATTTAGGCCCCGTTTCAGATGCAACAATCGATCAAAGTGGAACAGATGCTACACCATTTAAGAAAATATTGACTAAGCAAATGGATGGAAGTATTGACTGGCAATCTTTAAAGGGACAAATTTACTCAGATCAGGCATTTATAAGCACCTCGATTGAAAAATCGGCTTCTTTTGCTTCACACGGTGGTAATAATGTACTTTGGGAGATTACGGCACCAAAAGGAGCCAAAGGGGTGATGTTAAATCAAATAAGTCAATATCCGAGTGAGCTTGAATTACTACTAAATTCAAATTCTAAATTTGTGATTAGCGAACTGCTAGAGAAGTTGATTTTAAGGCTGAAAATGATCGCTGGCCACCAACGGAAGAACAAAAAAAGCTAGTGAAAAAAATTCGTGGAAAAAGGACTGCCCCCTTTGATAGCTAATCCAAAGAGTAGAGAGTTATTTTCTCAAGAGGAACTTGAAAAGCTTATCCCGCTTGCAGAACAAAAATGGATTGATTGGAAAGGCAAGCTGCCAGATAATTATGTTTCTCCCTTTAAAAAGTAATAATATCACTCATAGTCTGAGGGCTATGAAGAAGCAGTCACACCAAAACCATCCAGCATTATAACTTTATTGGGTCCAGGAAATTTAGAGAAGTGTGGGTTTAATATTATGAAGCGGATTACTTTGTCTTGGATGAGACGGAGAAAATTCTCAAGTCCATGCGTCACCTCAAGCAAATGGTTAAGGAGCATAAGACGGCCTTGCCTTAGCTTAAGGCCACCAATATTCGCCAGTAAAACCAGTAGTCTGAAGCCAGTTGCCCAACCCTCTTTGTCATGATTGATGGGTTTGATAGTGTTATGGATGCCCCATTTGCGGATGCCTTCTACGATGTGCTCAACGTTATCGCTCGTGACGGGGCGTCACTTGGCATTTATCTGGTGACGGCCTTATCTCGCCTCCATGCCATGCGACTTCAGCTCCAGTCCAACTTTAAGACTAAGATTTCCCTCTTCTTATTTGATAATAGTGACCTGTCAGGTGTTGTCGGGCGGTCCAACATTCCTTTGGATGAAATCAAAGGCCGAGCTATTACTAAACTTGATGAGATTATCCAGTTCCAGGTGACCTTGCCTTACACCAGCGAAGCCTATGCGGATTACATCATCGAAGTGGGTAATGAGGTTGAAGCCATGAGGACAGCCTAAACAGGAGAGTTACCAAGTGGTATCCCGATGTTGCCTGAGAAGGTCAAGCCTGAAAGCATTGACCTGTCAGCCAAGGATTTTATCTTTGGTTTGGATAGGGAGTGGGTTCAGCCAGCAGGATTTAGCTTTGAGAAGTCAGTCTTGATGGCCGCAGAAGGCCCATCCTTCATCAACACTTATTACAAGATTCTTGATTTCCAACTGAAGCGGTTGTCTAACCGTTACAACACGGTTATTTTGGATAACAATGGAAAGGTTCCTAATCAGTTGTTTGAGGGGTTCAATCGCTTTAGTAGCACGACAGAAGTCAGCGATGTTTTACAGACCATTGTTACTGACTTGAAGGAAAGGGTTGCTAAGCCACAGGAGAGCTATCAAAACTGGTTAGTTCTTATCCTAGATATCGCTTCAACAGGGATGAGTACAGGATTGAGCGAGGCTGACCTGAAACTGCTCTTGGTTGAGGGACCTAAGTACGGTGTTACGCCATTGTTTGTGGGTGGCTACCAAGATTTGATTAACAATAGTTATGACAGTTTCGTCAAACTCATGCTTCAGCTGGTTGACCAAGTTTTTTTGGGGATTCGCATCAGCGACCAGAACCACACTCGCTACCCTTACATTAACAATGAGCCAGCACTCAAGCCGAATCAGGGTTACATGCTTTACCCAGAGGGGTATGAGTTTGTGCAGTTGATGGAACTTTAGAAAGGACTATTATGGTTGTATTACAAAATGATGTGACCACAGCTAATGAGCGGGCGACCGCCTTAGCAAATGGGATATCGTCCCTATCAAGTAGCGGGACGGTTAGTAAAGATGAGCAAACCAAACTAGGTGGTAATGACAAGGCTAGGAGTGTCCTTGATGCCTCTTACGATGTTTCTAAGGCAATTATCCAGACGATCCAGCAGATGTTCCAGAATATTCGTAGTGTTTCTAGTGAATTTGAGGATATGGATAAGCAGATTGGTAGCCAATTACGAGAGTTAAAGCAAGTTAATAGTACGGGATTTACGATCAATGGACCGAAATGATTTAATAGCCACAGAAAAACGATTGGCTGAGCGACTGACACAGGTTCAGGAATACCTGAAAGCTATTCAGGAGAGGCAAGAAACCTTGTCTCAACTGTCCAAGGAAGGTCAGCGGTTCTTTCAGGACACCTTAAGCCTTCTTCGCGGTTCATCAGATTACTCTATTTTTCAAGGGCTCTATGATGAGCAAGTATCACTTGATAAAAAGGTCAAGTCAGGTTATGAACGTGAATTCGATGATTTACAGCAGGAGCACCGTCGCTTATCGGCTCAGTCAGAAGAACTAGCAACAGAGAGGCGAAAATTAGAACAGGAGGAAACGAATGGGCGTTGAAATGTATTTAGGTCAATCAGACTACCAAGCAGGTACAGCATCAAGCGTCTTATCTAATCGGATAAGTGCCTACAAGTCTATTCAAACCAGTTTACAGTCCTTAATTAATACAGGGAATCTTCAGGGCTTGACCTATCAGTCCGCTAAAAATTATAGCAGTCAAATACTTATCCCTTTAATTCAGGGCTGTATTCTACTGGATGAGGCGGTTAAGGAAGCTTGTGCTAAGCTTCCTAGAGAATATCGAAGTCAAGTTGACTCGATAGATCTTAGAGAAGATGAATTGCGTGAGAAAATCCGCCAAGCAGGGATGATGGCTAGTCGTTACGAGTATTTATCATCTTTAGAACGTCAAAAAGATAAACCAAATTGGTCTCGGGAGTCGGATTTGTCTTTGACTGCTAGGCGTTATATGGAGGTTGAACGACGCTTGCAAGAGAAGTTGCAAAAGCTGTTAGCTTTTAATAGCCAATCAGCACAATATTTTGCTTCTGCTGAACCTCTATTAGCCTCGGTTCAACAAGGGCTTAATCAATGTAGGACCTCGTGGGATGCTAGAACTCAGAGTTTTATAATACCAGACAAGAAAGCACTTTCTTGGGTTAAAGATATAAATAATAAGTGGAAGAAACGAGTAGATATTGTCGACATTGGAATTGACTACTTAATAAAACCTGATTTTATTTCCAAAGGTGCAGGTGCAATTCATCCATATGCTAAGACAACCTACCTTATGGGAAAAAGCTTTATGTCGGCTATTTCCAAGGATTATAAAAAATCTGGCTTTATGAAATACGGTAAGTTGGGGAAAAAAGCCAACGAGAATTTACAGACTGCATGGCGTAGTGTGAAAAAGCTTGCAAACGAGAAAAATTGGAAGTGGTATGCTAAACTAGGTTCGAAGTGGAAAAAGGGAAGCTTCAATCAGTTTTTGAGTACATTCCATCATTCCATCACTTCAAAGGCTGCAAACTTTAAAGTATTTGGTAAATATCCTGTAAAAAATATTAATTCCGTGCTTGGAAAAATGACAGATCCAATAAAAACCTATGGAAAAAAATTAATCGAGACAGTAAGTAAGTCTAAAATAGGAAGTAAACTTAAATTCGTAGGTAAGGCTGCAAAAGTACTGGGTTGGGTTGCTGTTGGGGTTGATGTCACTGTCACTAGTGTCAGAGAATTTAATAATAAGGACAGTCGAGCCTACGGTAGCGTAGGAAAGTCTTTAATTCATGCAGGTGTTGCACAACTGAAGAGCGCAGGACCGATTGAAGGGGCTCTGATAGGTGCTAAAGCTGGACCCTGGGGCGCTCTTGCCGGTTTTGCGGCAGGCACTATAAATACTGTTTGGGGTATTGTGTCACCAGATACAAAAAATGCGTTTTACTCTGGAGTACAGAATGTACTAGACGATGGATACGATTTCATTGCGGATGGTGTCGGGAAAGCGGTTAAAGGTACATGGAATTCTGTGACTAGTTGGTTTGGTGGAGGAGCTAAATATGCGTAAAGAGAGGTTACTATCGGCAACCTTTGAGCAATCAAAAAAGGTTGTTAGTAAGAAGATACTAACAGAAGAAGGTGCACAGGTTGGCGTATTATCTTCTATGAAGCTATCTCAAAGGTTTTCTGGGCTAGTCATTTTATTACTTTTTATTATGTCATATGGAGTAGGAGTATATCTACCAGACAGTCTCTTAACCTCAACAGAGAAAATTAGATACATATCAACCTCTACTGCCCAATCAATTGTCACTATTGGAACAATCTTTAGAATCCCGCTATTGGCACTGATGTATTGCTCAATAGTAATGGTTATCATAAATGTTTTTCCCAAAAAAAATTATGCACATCAATTGCTTTATGGAACCATTACTCTTCTTGTTTTTTTTATCACAGTATTTTTGATGCTGTTTCCCTTTACAATCGGTCTCACAGTAGGTGCCTTTGGATGGATTGGTTTTTTACTTCAACTGTTAGTATGTGTATATCTGTGGAAGACTCTAGTAATCTCAAATGTAGAACAGCTTAAAAAACAACTTTATAAGGGGGAACCAGCTAATAAAGACTGGGGAGAGAGCCTAATGGCATTTATCAAGAAGTATGGAGGTGTTCTATTACTTCTAGCTATTGTCAATCGTTGGACCTTCAATTTTGGGGAAGCGATCAAAACGCAACCAGACATTTTCAGTTTCTTGTATGGTTGGGCTTTCTTATTAGTTGCGGCTCTCATGATTTTTACTACGGGCATGACCCTGAAAAATTTTGTAGCTGCATTTTACTTTTTCAAGTACCAAAAAGAATATCGCCAGTTCTTTAAAGTCTCAAACGAGCAATGGTATGGTAAATGGCGTGCAAAAAAGATGAATAAAAATAAATAATAGGAGTAAAATAATGACTAAAGAATTATTACCATTAGGAAGTGTGATTTACTTAGAGGAAGCAACAACAAAGTTGATGATTGTAGGAAGAGGTCCTATTTTTGAATCAGATGGGGAGAATGTGTATAGTGATTATGTAGGAGTAATTTATCCAGAAGGGATCAATCCAGAAGATGCCATTTTCTTCAACCACGAAAATATTGAAAAGGTTGTATTTGAAGGCTATAAAGATGATGAAGAAAAACGCTTTATGGAAGTGTATGAAAGTTGGGAATCTGAGTTAGAAGTTAAGAAAGTAATAATGTAGGCAAAAGTACTAAAGTTAAATATTCTTATGATCAATCTTAATTCTGACAAATTGACACCATAATCTATCTTTCTTCAGTGGTATGAAGAGGTTAAGGCGAAAGTAGAAGGGAGCAAATAATTTTTAGCCTGACATTTTTAGAGAGATGGATACTCACAGCTTTGTTGAGTAAAAATTAATTTTCTATACTGAAAAGCACTTGAAGAAACTAATACTTCAAGTGCTTTTATTATTCAATAGGCATAAAGTTTTCAACTATCTTACCAACAATCCTTGGCTCATCTTTCGCTGGGGCGAATTTGTCTGGGTACTATCTATTGATGGAGACGAGGCGGAAGCCATTATTCTCAAGATAAACTTTCTTTATGTAGAGTTGTTCATTCCATGCTACCGCATAAACTGCCCCGTCATAGTCGAATCCTCCTTCACGGATTAAGGCAACTTCTCCATCTTGGTAGACAGGTTCCATTGAATGACTTGTGATCCAAGTCGCCACATCGTAGAGGTAGTCCTTGTCGGTAAAAACTTCCCAGGACTCATACTCATCGTAGAAGCTGGAACCGTGTCCTGCTGAGAGGACGATATTATCAAGACCTTGTACACTGAAGAGTGGCACAACTTTATGTTGACTTTGTTGAGCTGTTTGTAGAAGGTCAGGTGTGGCAATGTAACAACGGCTATCGCATTAAGGGGGTGGAAGGGTGTAACAGTAGACATTTGGATGAGGCGACACTTGAGCAGATTTTCATAACGGCGTTAGAGCTATTAAGCAAGAACATTGATTTGCTTGATGGCAAGTGGGAGAAAATCTTGGCAGAGAATCGACTGCTTGATAAACAATACAGTATGGCATTGAGTGACCTGCTTAAGCAGGAGCAGATAGACTTCAATTACTCTGACATGTGCCGAGTGCTAGACCCTATCAGTATAGGGCTTGCAGGAGATATAACCGTTCGCTTCCTGGAAGGCACTGAGGTAGATTTATAACATAGTAGAAAGGCTGTAACGATAATGGGAAACCATTGTGGTTACAGCTTTTTTTGCGTTTTTGTGGTATAATTTAGTTCGTGAAAGAATATCGTTTGTTGCATAAAAAATAGCAATAATTTATAAGGAAGTAATAAGGTATGAAAAATAATAAATTATTAATTTTTATAACGGATATTGAAGTTATAGAGAGAATTAGTAGTATTATCATGGAATTTCTTCTCTTCTTAATCAATATAAAATCAGAAAATAATTCTAAGTGGACGAATTTTTTCAGTATTCTTCTGATTTTGATGATTTGCTTTACAATCTTTAAACTTTGGAAGCTATGGATTGAAAAAATAAATAATGTGTTTACAAGTTCGGATGAAGTCAAGGAGTACATGAGGAAGTGGATTAATAAGCCTGGCCAAACAGTTATTGTAACTCGAGATATGTCCTGGATAGCAACAGGTGATGAAATATATAATATTTTGTTGGATAAGGCTGAGAAAAAAGAGCTAACTATAGTGTTGGAAGAAACAAGAGAATCTATAAATAACCTTAAAAATTCAGGAGCTAAGGTCTTGGAATATAAAAAATTAGGTTTTACACCAAAAACACGATTCACATTTATTCATTATGGTACAAGTAATCCTAAAGTTGCAATTGGTTATCCAGATGGAGATACGCATAGAATTAAAGAATTTGAAAAAAGTGGAACTATAGAATATTCCTTAGCTGAAGATTTATTGAAATTGCTGGAGAATGTGAGTGTAAAATGAAAATAACTAACCCCAAAAATAATCAGGATATTGCAAAAGAGTGGGATAACATTGCAATAATAAGAAAAAATCAGATTGAGAGCAAAAAAGATGCCAGTTTTCATAAAATATTACTTCCGAACTTTTTAAAGGAGTTAAATAAGATTGATAATTTATCTGAAAAAAAATTGATTGATTTAGGGTGTGGATCAGGGTATTTAACAAATTATCTTTCGTTATCTGTAAAAGATACCGTCGGTATAGATATTAGTGTAAAAAATATTGAATTAGCAAAAGAAAAATATTCGAAAAATAATCTAAGGTTTTATAATTTTGCAATAGAGGATTTTCAAATCGATCGCTATGATATTGGTGTTGCAAATATGGTTTTAATGGATACTATGAATCTTGAAACCTGTATTAGCTCTATTAGTAATCTACTAAATAACAATGGTAATTTTATTTTTTCGATAACTCACCCCTCTTTTTGGCCAAAATATTGGAAGTATGAGGAAGAAAGTTGGTATAAGTACTCTAAAGAGTTAATTATTGAGGCAGAGTTTAGAATAGCAAATGAGGTCACTAACTATAGAACTACCCATATACATAGGCCTTTAGAGACATATATAAATTTATTGAGTAAATACAATTTTAAAATTGAGAGTATTTCTGAACTTCCGAATAATGATAAAGATAGTTATCCGAGATTTTTGATAGTGAATTGTAAAAAAGAAAGAGGATAAAATTTTCCGTTCCGCAGTATCATTCTAATATCACATTTCTCCCTTTCGTCCATTATTATAGAAGAAAGCTCTCAGCACACATTAAGTGTGTTGCTCTGCTCGCAAAAGCCTAGAATCCTTGGAACGAAAGGGATAATGAAAAGCCTTGATTGCAAGGCTTTTTGCTTTATGTTGGAAAATCTAAAAGGAAGTAGGTTTACGAAAAAATCCAATTTCTGATTACTTTATTGAGAGTTTGACTGAAATTCACCATGATGGTTTGCCCTCAGAAAAAGGTAAGGATAGCGGTCATTTTATAGCTCAGTCATTCAAAGAATTCCTATTGACGCCGGATGAATTTAGTAGTTTTAAAAATGAAGTAAATAGATAATACTCCAGATGCTATATTTCATAATTTTAACAAATTCAATGAGGTAGCTATGAGTGTCCCTGACTGAGAAAAAAACGGGATTATCTTTACAAATGCTTCTAATAATTGTCTTGGGAATTACTGTGACTTTGTACTCATTGTTTCGTAATAAACCGAAAGGAAAGCAATAAGATGAAAAAGTATCGATTAATTATTAGTATTTTAGCAACACTAATGATTTTAATTTTAGAAGGGTGTGGCATGACTTCGCAGAAAGAAACATTGACGAAGGAGCAACAGGATAATGTGGTTAGATGGATTGCAAGGGGGTATGAAGTGCTGGAAGTTGAATTTTTACAATTATCACAAATTACAAGTACACGCATTTATTTACTATTCGTTCGTATTAATGGAGATGAGTCTCTAGAAACAACAATTCCGGCAGATAGACTTGATGAGTTTAGTAATTTGCATGGAGTAGTTGGGTTGAATCCTAGAAATCACTTTCAAGAGCTGGAGAGATTGAAATGGCTTACTGAAGAAAGTGACGTTGATATATCGGACATTAAAGTGGTGTATTTGGAGAATTAATTATGAGTACTGATATTCAAACTAAGTGGTTAGCTGAACAAGCATATTGGGTTGAAAGAAATAGAGAAGATGTAGAATATCACCCTAGTGAAGGAAACAGATATGATTTCGAACCTAAAAAACCTACTCTTGGGTAATTTCAAGTTTTAAAAGCTGTATCTTGCATCAACATTTACTGAATTTTTATCATTATTCACTCCTTAGATTGTTCGGAGTAATTGGAGAAAGTGTGGGTTTAATATTATGAATGAGATTAAATTACTGGATAAAAAGGAACTTTCTGCTTTTAAAATAATCCAACTTGAAAAGAAGTTTAATCTAGAACTTCCCAACGATTATAAAGACTGGTTGTTAAAAAATGGCGTTGGTTATCCAAAGCTAGATGTTTTCACTATAGGTGAGAAATCTGAAGTTTTAAATAATTTACTAGACTTTGATAAAGAAGAATATGGTAATGTATATGAGGTGTTAGAAGATTTAAAAGATAGGCTACCTAGTACATTATTTCCTTTGGTAATTTACTTTGCTTTGATTATTCAGACAATCAATCAGTTGTTTTTTGGAATCACGAAATGTTAGATAATAACGGTCAAAATACAGATTTTGTGGCTCAATCATTTACAGATTTCATCAACTCATTATATTTTGATAATGAATAAAATATAATCCTCTGAAGTAACTCTTGACTTCAGAGGTTTTTATTTTGTGGCTTTCAGTCCGTTTCGCTCCGCAAGTGCGAAACAAATAAACCACCCGCTATGCGGGTGCGCATCGCTGGTTATACCAAAAAAAAATCCAAACGCGATACAATAATGGTGTTCAAGCCTGATGTAAAGAGAAAGGAGCAAAATATGGCACAAAAGGCACATAGTTTATCTCACACAAAATGGATGTGTAAATACCACATTGTGTTTACCCCTAAGTATAGACGAAAAGTAATCTATAATCAATATCGAAGTAGTCTAGGTGAAATATTTCGACGATTATGTAGTTACAAAGGAGTCGAAATAATGGAAGGACATTTAATGCCAGACCACGTTCACATGTTAGTTAGTATCCCACCACGAATTCGTGTTTCAAGTTTCATGGGCTACTTATAAGGTAAGAGTGCCCTGATGATGTTTGATAAACACGCCAATCTCAAATGCAAGTTTGGGAATCGATATTTTGGGGTAGAGGGCTATTATGTGAGCACAGTTGGACTGAACGAAGCCATTATCAAAAAATATATCCAAGAATAAAGAAATTATCCAGTGGATGATTTCTTCACGAGCTTAAAATCTAGAAAGCGAGTTAAACTTGATATAGCACTTAATTCTTGAGCGTAAAAGAATACGAAGATCCCTTTAGGGATGATGGCAAGTAATACCAATGCCTCTTTAAGAGGCAAGTGACGAGTCAAAAACAGTTAGGATTGAACAAAGTGAAAGCCAGAGTCTTTAGGCTCTGGCTGGTGATGTGGGCTTATAGCCCCTGTTCAAACCACCCGTTTGACGGGAGGTCATGATTACTGATAACACATATACTTTTATGTACACGCTGTTATCTTCTTTGGAATTTCACTGTCAGAGTATTTGGAATAGGGAATCTATAACTTCAGATAAGAATAAATGATCGTTGGGACTTGGAATTCTCCAGTCCTAACTGTTAACTTGCAATTAGCATCATCACTCCGACTGTTTTTTGTCCTTAAAAAATAGATCATTATGCCAAACAATGTGGCAATCTAACCAAGAGTAAGGTCGCCTCTACAGCTGATAACCTTGCTAGACAGCTCCGCCATAAATGGTTTTGAAACCAGAGCTAAAGATTTTTCTAAGGCTGGTAAATCTGGTCCAGTGAATACATGGCATCATCATCATGATGGAAAAACTTTATAATTGGTTGATAGAAAAATTCATAGACGCTTTACACATCGCGGAGGTATTTCTATCAAGAGAAATGGAGGAAAATAATGAGTTTACAAATTGAAAAATTTTGACATGCTAAAATTGAGGATATTCATGAGTTAGAAAAGGGATTTAATATTGTTTTACCAAAAGGCTATAAGCAATTTTTATTAGATTTTAATGGAGGTGAAACAATAGATTATGAATTAAACAAGATTACAATATAAGAAAATGGGCAGATAACTGTCAGATTTTTAGAGGGAACAGAGGTAGATTTGTAAGAAACTGTGACTGAAAGGTTGCAGTTTTTTGTGTGTACGACGGGCATGTCGTACATCTGAGGTGAAAGTCCTCTGCGGGCACCCGCTACCGGTGAACCCTATAGCGACTCCCAAGCCTGACTATCGTGAGGTAGCGGGGAGAGGAAGGGATAGCGAAATCGTGGCGCTACGAACAGAAACGTGATACAAAGGCGTATATAGCGGATAAGGTGGCTACAAGCACCAAAGTCCAAAAAGGTAGTCGTAACCTATATGCGTAAATCACGAGTGTAAACGAGGAAAGATGTACGACTTATCCCGTGAGGTCTCATGGGCGTCGATAAGACGTAGTAACAACGAACCATGAGAAGTACCCTCGCCTATTGTTGTCATCAACTCATTCTTCGTTGGACAACAATGGCTGGGGCAGACTCTCAGCCGAGGTCATAGTAGCGACGAAGTTTCTGTAATGGAAACGGAGCGAAGGGCTGAATATTTCAACAGTCAGGGGAGTGACTGTTGAAAGTTTGACATTGAAAATAAAGGCTGTCAAACCGAAGTATACCTACTTCGATTGTGTCTGTAAAGAATGGTCTGATAGAACTGGAGGCAGTCACGTAATGACTAGAAGAATGTTCGCTAATATAAGACATCCTACAGACACCGAAACAAGAAAGGAATACGCACATGTCACAGTTACTAGATAATATCCTATCTCGGTCCAATATGCTTGAAGCCTACAATCAAGTTAGAGCCAATAAAGGTTCAGCAGGAATTGACGGCGTAACTATTGACGAAATAGATGACTATCTCCGCAAACACTGGCGTTCAACTAAAGAACTCATAAAGCAGAGGTAGTACAAACCTCAGCCAGTTTTACGAGTTGAAATTCCCAAACCTAACGGCGGAGTCCGTCAGTTAGGTATCCCAACGGTCATGGATAGAATGATACAACAAGCTATTGTCCAAGTCATTAGTCCCATTTGTGAACCCTATTTCTCTGAGAGGAGTTACGGATTCAGACTCAATCGGTCATGCGAACAAGCTATTATCCAGTTATTAGAATACCTTAATGACGGTTATGAGTGGATAGTAGACATAGACCTGGAGAAGTTCTTTGATACCGTTCCTCAAGATAGACTGATGTCGCTTGTTCATAACATTATCCAAGATGGAGATACAGAATCTTTAATTCGTAAGTACCTTCATTCAGGTGTAGTCATCAACGGACAACGGTATAAAACACTAGTTGGAACTCCACAGGGAGGAAACCTATCACCGCTCCTGTCCAATATCATGCTTAATGAGCTAGATAAAGAGTTGGAAAATCGTGGACTTCGCTTCGTTCGCTACGCAGATGACTGTGTCATCATAGTTGGTAGTGAGGCGGCGGCTAAACGTGTGATGCATTCAATTAGTCGTTATATTGAAAAACGATTAGGTTTGAAAGTCAACATGACCAAGACCAAGATTGTGAGACCGAGCAAATTGAAGTATCTAGGATTTGGGTTCTGGAAATCATCGGGGGGTTGGAAAAGTCGTCCGCACCAGGATAGCGTACAGAGTTTCAAGAGAAAACTCAAGAAACTAACGTCCCGTAAGTGGAGTATTGACTTAGACAGCCGAATTGAGCGACTAAACTGGGTCATCCGAGGTTGGATAAACTACTTTTCTATGACGAACATGAAATCAGCCATGGAAAGCATTGATGAACGACTAAGAACTCGAATAAGAGTTATTATCTGGAAACAATGGAAGAAGAAATCTAGGCGATTATGGGGACTTCTCAAATTAGGAGTACCGAAGTGGATAGCGGATAAAGTATCTGGCTGGGGAGACCATTATCAATTAGTGGCTCAGAGGTCTGTACTGAAACGTGCCATATCAAAACCAGTCCTCGCTAAACGTGGACTGGTTTCTTGCCTAGATTATTATCTAAAACGACATGCGTTAAAAGTTAGTTGAACCGCCGTGTGCCGAACGGCACGCACGGTGGTGTGAGAGGGACTAGAAATTAGTCCCTACTCGATTATAATTAGAAAAACAGATTTTAATACGGTGTCAAGTTATGGAATATATTTTGAGTAATATGTATGATGAATTCATTTTAGATGATATTAGTAATAAAATTGGAATTTTTCCTATTGCAAATTCTGATGATTTAGCTGAACATCTCATTCGTTATGTAAGGAGACATTACAATGTATATAATAGTTATGTTAATCCGAAGATTTCTAATTTTTACAGAAAGCATAAGAAGTTTACACGCTTTATCTTAATTTCTATATCAGTATTCTGTTCTCCTAAGAATATTAATGAAATGTTGAGTGATTATGCTTTCAATGAACGATTAAAAAGGGAACTTGAACACATAATTCCTCAAAATCAATACTATAATAAATTTAATTCTGAAAATACCAAACTAAAAAATCGAATTGGGAATATTGCTCTACTGACAAAAGAGACCAACGGTCAAATAAAAAATGAATCATTTTCAAAGAAATGTGAGGCAATTAAAGTGTGTGAAAAAGAATTGCTAGTTAATGTAGCTTTTAATCAACCGAAGATAAATTTTTCAAAATCCGATATCTGCAAAAGAGAGAAAGAATTAAATACACACATATTCGAAATATTTTTTAAAGATGAAGGTAAACTTTTAAAAACGAAATTGAAAGAACACTGCAACGGAATTCCGCAAATGAAATGGATTTGTTTCGTTTCATAGTATTATTACAAAGTAAACTTCATCGTCATTTGATGGAGGTAACACCTATGAGAGTTTTACAGAGGTTGAGACAGCAGACAAACTTTATATTCGAGAACATAATGGTCATTTTTACACTTTTTTTGAACTTGGTATTGCTTCAGTCCGTCGGATTTTTGAAATTGAACGTGCGGATTTTGAAGTGTATCTAGCTGGAAAATGTTCAGGAAAAGCTCTTAGTTATAAAGTACAAAACGATAGTTGGCCACCTACAGAAGAAGAAAAAAAATTAGCAAAAAAAGAATTTTTAAGGAAGCATCCTTCTTCTTTAATTATTATCCCTAAAAATCGAGAGCTTTTCACTCAAAAAGAACTTGAAGAGCTCATTCCAATTGCTGAAAAGCTATGGATTGATGATGTGGGTCGGCTACCAGAAGGCTATGTTTCTCCCTTTAAAAAGTAATAATATCACTCATAGTCTGAAGGCTATGAAGAAGCAGTCACACCAAAACCATCCAGCATTATAACTTTATTATTAATGATATTAAGACCTTAGATGAGTCAATCAAGCAATATGAGAGTAACCATGCTAGTCATGATTTGTCAGCTTTTAAAGAGTTGCTCGCCTCAACAAAGGAGCTCTTGGCGGAGTATAGTAATCGCCCTGAGACAGTGGCAACCTATCAATCCGGAGATATTGGTCGTTTTACTAACATTGAGCATTTTGCGACAGCTTTTCAAGCAGTGGGAAATCATCTTACCAATAACGCGGAGCGCTTACAAGCTGCCCAAGAACGAGATCAAGCACGATTTGAAGCTCTGTCAGCGGAAGAGAGAAGTAAGCAGGATTGTATAAACAACAGATAGCAGAATTACTCATAAAATATTGGGATTTCCGACCAAGTGAAGCTAAAAAATTGATTGAAACGAATTCAGCTCGTATTGATGACCAGTAGTAATAAATAATGTATTTACAGTTTTGGACGAAAGCTGCTCGCAAGAGTGGCTTTTAAATTTACTATTTCATGTTTATTAGAGGAATATAGCGGTCACTCTTTGTAGTTTATGGTAGAAGATTCACTGAGACTTTCAATGAATCTTGGACAGACCAATCTATATCTAAGTTTTAGAAACCCTACATATCCTTTACAAGGATTAAGCTACTTTGTTATAATTATTGGTGTTAGGAGGGATACATGAAGTTTCTAAAAAATAGCTTAGTGACACTGTTTCTGATAGGGATATTATTCCTATGTTTTCAGGCCTTATCTCGTCTGGAAAAAACCAGTATTGAACAATCTCCGCAAGATGTTCTCAAGCAAAAATTTCATCAAAATCCAGATGTCTATGCTTGGGTGAGCGTTGATGGGACAAAGATTGACTATCCTATCGCCCAACACCCGACAGATGATAGCTATTATCTATCTCATGATTTAGATGGTGCGGAGACTTACTATGGGGCTATCTTTACGGAGCTGGTCAATACGAAAACCTTTGAGGATTCCGTCACGATTCTTTATGGGCACGCTATGGTTGATGACTCCATGTTTGGCTCCTTGGATTATTTTGCGGACCGACAGTTTTTCGAAGACCATACCGTGATAAGGATTGATACTTTAGATCATCACTATGAGTATGACATCGTAGCCGCACACCCTTATACAGATGACCATCTTTTTCACAACTTCCAGTTAGGAACGAAAAGTGGATTAAACCAATATCTTGATACCCTAAAGGAACGAGTAGAGACCTATGGTGGTGCCTATCGTCAACTAAGCATAGACAGCGAGCAGGATAGGGTGTTAATTTTATCAACGTGTGATGCCGCAAGTGATAGCTATCGCTATGTGCTTACTGCTAAGTTAAGAACTGTTTCAGAAAGGACAGATACATGATACAGAAGATAAAGCTCTCCAAATTTTGGAGGCTGTCTCTAGGCTTACTATTTTTTGGTATAGGTCAAAGACTGTTTTATACTGGAGTTGTTTCTCCTTGGGCTAAGGACAGAAGCTTACCAGTCCTCTTGATTGTCCTAAGTTTAGTTGCTCTCGTTTTAGGATTGGCACTTATCCTCCCTCTGATTGGTTGGTTTTACAAATGCCATTGGTCTGATAAGCGGCTACCAAAACTGATTTTATTCTATCTATTGGGCGCAATATTTTCAGGTCTTATCATTGGTGGAATGGGGCAACTCCTTTATGACCATACCAGTTTTGCTTACTATACGGTGCGGATAGGTGTTTGGACAACGAGTACTATCATTCAAAGCATTCTGAAGGTCGTCTTGTGCTTTGGTTTAGTCAGTATTCATAAAAACTTACCCATTAGAAAACGAAGCAACTACCTTTGGTTGCCTCTAGTAGTAGTGATTCTGGTATCTATTTGTACCGCTCTGCTCAGCTACTTTCTACCAACTGTTGGTTCAATACTAGTGTCATTGATTGATGCGATTGTACTGATTTCTACCCTGTATTATTTTATTTACCTTGTAAAGGAGACACCTTATGAAACGACTTCATAAGTTGACGAACTGGTTATTGCTGGTGGTCTTACTGATTTCTAATAGTCCCATTATGTATGCGGAAGAAATTTCTCAAGTCATTGAACAAAGTCAAGCTGATCAGGCATACCAGCAGGCGGTGACAGAAGCCACTACTCAGACAGTGGGAACGGAAAATGCCAATACAGAAAAACCAGCTTCTGAACAGGCGGGGTCTTCGACAAAAAAAGAGGACGGAGATGCCATTCAACAACCTAAAGTGACGGACGGGGCCAACCCTGAAGAAGCAGCTTTAAAAGCACAATATGGAGAGCCAGTTGCTGTTAGCGGGCAGGAACAGCTTTTTCGTGTTGATGATACTAACTTTGTAACTTACATCGGCAGTGATGTGAAGACCTACATTGATCAAGATGGAGTAGAAGTTCCAGTTGACTTATCACTTTATTCTTATCATGCTAATGGGCAACACTATTATCTCCCTAAAGAATCTCCAGTGGGTGTAGTACTTCCTAGTGAAGTTAAAGAAGAAACTCCGATTGATATTATCCATAAGGATGAGAAAATTTCCCTCTACCCACTTGATAAGACATACGATCAAGCGACGGTTGAAAAAAATGCCATTCTGTATAACAACGTTGAGGGCAAAACTGACGTCCAATACACTGTTCAGTCTAACGGGGTTAAGGAAGAAATTGTCTTGGCTGAATGGGGTGGAAAAAATAGCTTTACCTATGGGCTAGATGCATCGGCTTATGATGTGTCTTTAGAAGATAATCAAATCCTTGTCAGAGAAAAAGGGAAATCAACAATTCTCTTTGTTTTAACAGCTCCTATGATGGTAGACAATGCTGGAGAATCCAGCACGGCACTGACATTGGATTTAAAACAAACTGAAAAAGGGTATGAAGTTATCGTGACGGCTAATGAAGAATGGTTATCTTCTAAAGAACGTCAATATCCTGTTCGAATTGACCCGACCATCACTGTCCCTCGTGAGAAAATATTAGATGTCGTTACCTCAACTGTGCATGGTCAATACCAAGGTTATGCTTATGGTTATGTTGGCTACATGACCAACTTGATGATAGGAGTGCCAGAAGCTAAAGATATCGGACGCTCTCGGATGTATTTCAAAATCAACTATGATTTCAAGAAAAACATCCCTTCTGAAGCACGGATTGACAGTGCGACCTTTAACCTCTATCAGTATACTGCTCCAGGCTCTATGGGGACTCAATTTGGTGCCTATAGACTAAAACAAGATTTTGATATTAATAATTTAACTTGGAATACTTCTGTCGGTCTAGAGATGGAAATCGCAGGAGCCAATGCCATCAGTGCCAAGAAAATCGGTATGCACAACTTTGATATCCGTGAAACGGTTAATTCTTGGGTTCAAGGTTTAGAACCAAATTACGGTTTAGTTATTGCGGCTACCGATGAGGGCGCAGATGGTGGGGCATTCTATACGACAGAAGCTACGGCAGATAATGCGGGTCAAATCGGCTTTACACCAGATAAGGCACCGTCTCTAACCATCAATTGGTCTGTGCCAGATCCTGTAGATGTTAACTATCCAATCGGGAATACCACCATTAATCTTCGGACGATGGTCAAAACTGATAAAAAGGGGCAACTTCAGTTCCAAGGAGTTTTTGCGGATGGTTTAACAACACCGGGTGCACAGGTGGATTATAACTTGAGTGACGCCTCAAAAAATTATCAGGGACAAAATTCCGCAAGTTTCTCCTACAAGTATCCAGATAGTAGTCCATTTGATTCAGCTTTTGAAAAAGGAACAACCAAATATAAGGACAAGCTTTCCAACTGGCAAACCCAAGTGCCATTTACGGAACCTGAGTTAAATAAGGTGTATACCATTGATGCCGAAAGTAAAAAGGATGGGCAAACCAGTGGTAAAAAATCGAGTGACACCTTCCTAATTTATAAGGTTACACAATATGACACGCTACCTAAAATAGCCAGTTATTATGGTGTACCATTGAAGCAAATTGCTTTTGATAACCGCATTCAGGATATGTTGGTTGTTGAAAATAATACCCTCTTTATCCGTAATCCCAAAAAGAATGCCAATAAACCTTATAATCCACCTGCTTTAACAGATGATGTCAAAAAAGATGTCGACATGCTTTTGATGGGACGTGGCTTACATTGTGAGTTTGGTTTTGAACCCATTAATATTAACACGGGTAATTTTTATCTGGATCGGACCGATGTAACGATTCGTGATGTGAATGATGAATTCGAAATTACTCGCTTCTATAATTCTAAAGCTGCTGGTATCAACAGTCTCTTTGGTCGTGGTTGGTCCTTTGCCTTTAATGAACAGCTGTCTAGTGATGAGGATCAAAACATTTACTATACCCGTACGGATGGTTCTATCCTTAAGTTCACCAAAGATGGCGATAAGTATGCAGCTCCTGTGGGTTATGACTTGAGTCTTGAGGTTAAGACTGTTGAAACCAAAGAAGGAGATTTCGGCGGTGAAGAGAAGGAAACATACGATGTCAAAGAGTATCGTATTACCGATACGGAACAACAAGAAAAAGTCTTTAATTTCCACGGTCTTCTGACTAGTCAGACAGACGAAAAAGGCAATAAAACAACTTTTGATTATAATGAGAACTTCCAGCTAACCAAGATTACATCCCCTACAGGTTTAGTCTTTGGACTTACTTATAACGAAGACGGCTACATCGGCTCTATTCAGGTGCCAAATGGTTCTACTCTTTCTTATGAGTATGACGATAACGGGCACCTCATTACTTATACAGATGCAACAGGAGTTCCAACCCGTTATGAATATGATGATAAGGGACTCATGACAGCTTGGTATGATGGTAATGGAACAAAAGTCATCCAAAACGAGTATGATGATGAAGGTCGTGTTACCAAGCAGACAGATGGTACAGGTGCTGTTTCGACCCTTGCGTATAGTGATGGTCAGACGATTACAACGGATGCTAATGGCAATCAAACAACCTATACTTATGACGACCAGTATCGGACGACAGGCATTGCCTATCCAGATGGTACCAGCATTTCTAAGACCTATGATGCGAATAACCGTTTAGCGAGCGAGACCAATGAGCTGGGTCAAACGACTAGCTACACTTATGATTCTAACGGAAATATCTTAAGTGAGACCCGTTTTGATGGTGCAGTGAAGTCATCTACTTATGATGAACAGAATCATCTGTTATCTGTAACAGATTTTGGTGGTGAAGTAACCAAGCATCGTTATGATGATAAAGGGAATCTTCTTCAAACGACCTTACCAGATGGTTCGAGCATCTCTTACGAGGTGGATGGACAAGGACGTATTGTATCCACAACTGATGCGGCAGGTAACACGACTAGTTTTGCTTATGAAGGAGCTAATCTTGTTAAGATTACCAACCCACTGGGTGGAGTATCAACTCTTACTTACAATGCCCATAATCAAGTAACTGGCGTCACCAATCCTCGTGGAGGAACTACCACCATTACCTACGATGCAGAAGGTCGTAAGCTCAGTGAAAAGGATGCGGATGGTGTTGGAACGACTCATACCTTTGACCAGGCAGGCCAAGTAATTGGTGTAACCGAAGGCAATGGCAATACCACCACTTTTGCTTATGACGGTTTCGGACGAAAGATTAGTGCATCAAATGGTGAGGGTGGAACCTATACCTATACTTATGACGGTGTGGGGAATCAACTATCCCTGACTGATGCGGAAGGTCATACAACGACTTACAGCTATGACAGTCGTGGCCGTCTACTAACCGAAACAGATGCACTTGGACAAACCATTACCTACCAACGTGATGGCATCGGCCGTGTCGTTACACGAACAAATGAAGCCGGAAATAGCAGTAGCTTCACCTATGATGATCGAAATCAAGCTATTAAGACGATTACGGATGCTCTTGGTCAAGTAACAGAGAATACCTATGATGCTTCTGGGAATTTAACGGATGTCAACTATCCAATTGGTACGAAGACACAGACTACCTATGATGTTATGGGTCGAGTCTTATCTTACATAGATGAAGCAGGTCAAACCGTTTCTTATACCTACGATTCTGTAGGGAATAAGCTAACAGAGACCAAGGAAGATAAGACGACTAGCTATAGCTATGATGTAGCAGGGAATGTGACTAGCATCACGTATCCAGACGGCACGAAAGTTACTTACAAACTAGATGCTATGGGGAATGTCTTGTCTATGACAGATGCTCTCGGACAAGAGACGACCTATGAATATAGTCCAGCAGGACGGCTGGTTGCGACAGTCAATGCCCTTGGTCATCGAACAAGCTACACCTATGATGCTAACGGGAATCAAAATAGTGTGACGGATGCAGCAGGATATACAGCCTCTAGCACCTTTACAGGACAAAACCAAGTCGCGAGTGTCACAGATGGGTTGGGCAATAAAACAACTTTTGCCTACAACCAAATGGAGCAGTTGCTAGAAGAAGTAGACGCTCTTGGTGGGAAGACGAGCTATGCCTATGATGCTTTGGGACATCCTATCGCTGTTGTAGATGCTAATGGTCATACCACTAAGATGAGCTACACGCCAACTGCTCAACTAAAAGAAGTTATTCTCCCTGATGGGTCCAGTGTCACTCAAGAGTTCGATGCCCTAGACCGTCTCGTTAAACAAACTCATTCGAGTGGTCTCATCACAGAGTATACCTATGATGCGGCTGACCGTCTTCTCACGAAAAAAGACAACCAAGACCTAAATGAATCGTATACTTACGATAACGCAGGCAACCGTCTCACACTGACAAACAACCTTGGGGAAGTAACCAAGTATAGTTATGACAGTGACAATCAACTCACTAAGGTAGAGTATGCGGATGGGACTAGTGAAACCTTTACCTATGATGTCCTGGGTAATGTCGCAACCTCGACAGACCAAGAAGATAAGACGAAGACCTACCATTATGATGCCAATGGCAACTTGACAAAGACTGTCGATCACCTCAAGCGTGAGACATCTTATAGCTATGATGCGCTGGACAGAGTTGTAACAGAAAAAGACCCCGACGGCAATACCATGACCTATGAGTACGACGTACTCGGCAATCTTTCTAAGGTGACAGATGCCAATGGTCATGAAAGCCAATTCGGCTATGATGCCAATCAGCAACTGGTTCTCTACACGGATCCAAAGGGTCAGGCAACAGCCTTCAAATATGACCCACTGGGACGTGTGGTAGAGACCCTTGCTCCAACAGGGACCAAACAAACCTTCACCTATGATGCGCTAGGCAATCGCCTAACGGAAACTACAGGAGAAGGCAATACGACTACCTTTACCTACGATAGTTTGAGTCGTCTGGCAAGCATGAAACGCCCTACAGGTGGCGAGACGACATATACCTATGATGCGACAGGTAGTCTGGCTAAGGAGACGGATGCCAACGGACATAGCACAAATTATGTCAACGACCTCTATGGTCGTGTGACCAAGCGGACACTTCCAAACCAAGCAGAGTATACCTACAGCTACGATGCCTTAGGACGCTTGTCGAAGCAAACTGGACCACAAGGTTTGGCTAAGAGCTATACCTACGATGTTGCTGGTAACCTGACCAAGGAAACTGACCAGTCAGAACGAAGCAATAGCTACACCTATGATAAGGTGGGGCGCCTCTTGACAGCTAAGAATGCCCTTGACCTTGAAACTACTTATAGTTATGATGAGGCAGGAAACCTTGCCAAGTTGACTCGCCCGTCAGGCGCAACCACTAGCTTTGATTACACGACCCTTGACCAACTCAAGACGGTTAAATCGCCAACAGGTCGTGAAATCACCTCAACCTATGATCCAGTTGGTCAGGCCACTAAACAAGTCGTCAATGGAAAACGTGAGACAACCTACACTTATGATCCGAACGGTAATATCCTAGAAGAAACCAATCCTTTAGGCCAAGTCACCAAGCGGACCTACGATGCCCTTAACCGCTTAACCAGCGAGAGCGACACTGCAGGCCAATTGACCATGTATACCTATGACCACGATAACCGTGTGACTAAGGTAATGGATGATGTGGGGGCAACATCTTCCTTGGCTTATGATGCCAATGGTAATGTGACAAGTGTATTTTCAGGTAGTCAACGAGTGACAAGCTACACCTATGACCTTGAAGACCAGTTACTGACAGCTACACAAGGCACAGGAGATAAAGCCTCAACGTCAAGCTATACCTATGACAGTGTGGGGAATGTCACCTCCGTTACAAATGGCAATGGGAAGGTCACAACCTACAAATATGACCAGTTGTCCAATGTCGTTGAACGGATGACCGCTATGGGGGATAAGGAGACTTATACCTATAATATCGATAACCAACTTGAAGAAGTTACCAAGGCAGATGGGCAGACCATCACTTACGACTACAACAAGCTCGGTCAACTCCTCAAAGTAGACTACTCCAAGAAGGAAGATGGTCAAGTCCTCTATACCTATGATGCGGACGGGCGCCGTGTGTCCATGAATGACCTAACAGGTACGACCCGCTATGAAACAAACGAAGAAGGCGAAATCACAGGTGTCCGTCAAGGGGATGGTAGTCTCATCCAATATGACTATGATGATTATGGCAATATCTCTAAGATGACCTACCCAGATGGTCGTACCGTTTCATACACCTATGATGAGCTGGATCGTTTAACTTCTGTGACAGATGTTAAAGGGAAGAAAACGACCTATACCTATAATGACGCAGGCGATATGACAGAAGTCAAGCGTGCAGATGGCACGAAGAGCTTCTTGACCTACGACAAGGCCCATCGTGTGACGGAGCTTCGCCATGTCGATAAGAAGGATAAGTTGATTTCTAGCTATGTCTATGAGTATGACGATGGCAACTACATCACCAAGGAGAGCATTAACCAAGATGGTAAAACCGTAGTTCACGCTTATACCTACGATACACTAGGTCAAGTGGAGACGATGACGGTATCAGACAAAGCAGGAAAAGAACTGTCTAAACTCTCTTACACTTATGATTTAGCGGGGAATAAACTTACCAGCACGGAAAGTATAGATGGTAAGGAAGAAAAAACGACCTTCAGCTATGATGACAACAATCGCCTGACCAAATTGGAGAATAAGGACGGCATTACCACTTATACTTACGACAAAAACGGCAACCGTACTGCGTCTAAGAAAAATGATGAGAAGCTAGATTATATCTACGACACGGAGAACCGTCTCCTTGCGGTCAAGGACAAGGAAGGTCTTCTGATGGCAGCCCTTTATGACGGCGATGATAATCGTGTGTTTACCGCCAGTCGTAAAGAAGGAAAGAATACTTACCAGCTCTTCCAGCGAAAACCAAAAGATACTTCTCGTTCAGGAGGTAAAAAATCTCCTTATACTGCACCAGCGGGTGAGGAAAATAGTATCTTCTGGTATGGCTTTAGTCAGAATGTCCTCCAGTCGCTCTCTACCTTGCCACAGACTGTAGGAACCATCTGGCATGAGATCTTCGATGATGTCTCAACAGCCTATCATCAAAAAGTGGCTAAGGATAGAGCCACTAAGGAAGGCCTTGTGGTTAATCCACCAGATTTGGACAATCTCCCAGGCGAGGGAGAAGTGACTTATGCCAGTCAAGTGCAGGATGTTCTCATTCCATACACTACACGAGAAGACACTTATCATTACTATGAAGAGCGTAATTATGTCAATGACATCAATCGGGAATACACCGAAGTTCTTCAAACCTATGACCATGATCTGAAAGCTCGTGAAACCTATACCTATGGCAATGGCAGAGCTAGCTATCTTGATAATCAAGAAGATACGAACTACAACTACCTTACCAACCAGTCAGGTTCGGTGACAGGCTTGACTCAAGATGGAGAAATTGTTGCTTCAAGCACTTATCATCTCTACGGCTCAACGAAAGAAACGACTGATACGACAGGCAACCCTTATGCCTATAACGGGGAGGCGAGAGATGTCACAGGTCTTGATTATCTAAGAGCGCGTTACTATGACAGTCAAGCAGGAACCTTCTTAACAGAAGATAGTTATCCAGGTGAGCTAACCACACCATTGACACAGAATGGCTATGCTTACGTTTCCAACAACCCAGTCAACTACACCGACCCAAGTGGGCACTTCTTTAAGAAATTGCTTAAGGGAGCAGGTAAGTTATTGACGAAGGCCAAAAATGCAGTTGTAAATTTTGCGAAAAATACTGCAAGGGCTGTCGTTAATGTTGCTAAGAAGGCATACAATATCGGTCGAAATATTGTTAATACAGTTGTTAACACAGCTAAAGGAGTTGTTAACTGGGCGGGTACTCAAATCAATAACGCTAAGAACTGGGCAGTTCAGCAATGGAACAACTACCAGTCAAGAACAAGTTATCATGCATCACCAGTAGGAGGTTATGGAGGCAGTTATGGTGGATATGGAGGGGGTCATAGTTCAAACTCTTCCAGCTATGCCTATGTTCAGCAACAACAGGCTCAAGCTAGAGCCCAAGCCGAGCAACGCCGCCAGCAGCATATTCGAGACGAGTATAGCCAGTCAACAGGAATCAAGACGACACCTAAGACACGAGAAGCTAAGAGCATGTTCCGTAACTGGGGTAAAGCCCTTAAGGAAATGTACACGCATGTGTGTAAAACAGCTAAACGTGTTAAGAAACAAGTTGCTAATTATGTTAAGAAGATTGACTGGAAGAAGGTAGCGGTCACTGCAGGTGCCATTGGTGTTGGTATCGCACTTACCGTAGCTACCGGTGGTCTAGGTGCTCCAGTCGCAATGGCGATTGGTGGTGCGGCTTCTGGTGCCATTATGTCTGGCTATGATGCCTATAGCTCAGGGCAACGTGGTTGGGGCTTGGCTGGTTCAACTCTAAAAGGAGCAGGACTAGGAGCTATTACAGGTTTTGTTGGTGGTCAATTTATTGGAGCTGGTGCCAATGTGGCCGCTAATGTGACACAAAATATTGCCAACCAGACCGTTCGTCATGTTGCGAAGGCGGGTGTTGAAGCTGGTGTTGAGACCGTTATAGATACGGGTATCTCTCTTGCGACAGGGAATCCAATTTCTCTTAAGAATGTCGTGACAGACTATGGTCTCAATCTCATTACCAATGGCTCAGGCAGTGTTTCAAGTAAGAAATCTGCCAAAGCGGATGTACCGAAGAACAAGCCGAAGTCTGGGGATGTTGCAGTTACGAAGTCTCGTCAGTCATCCACTCATGTTCAACAGCTAGCATTGCCTGCTCCTAAACAGCAACTAGCTCTGCCCGCACCCGAGCCTATTCTTGCCTTACCGGCACCTAAATCCACCTCTCAAACGCCTCATACTACTCCACTTGTAAATGGACCGTATATAAAAAATGGTAAACCAAATGGACGGCCTGTTCCAACAGGACGAGCTAAAATGGAATTTGAACAAGCAGTATATGACTCACAAGTTGACCCGGATGGAATCCTTCGTGATCCAAATACTCAAGAAGAAATAGATTGGAAACCTGGACAACCAAGAAAAGGTGTTGTAGACTTTGGGCATGTGAAAGGTAAAAGTTATAAAACTATTTTTGAAGATTATAAAAATGGGTTGATAACATTAGATGATTTGAAAGCATTTCAGTCAGATCCTAATAATTTCCGGCTTGAAACACCTGGTGCAAATAGAAGTCATAAGTATGAATAAAGGGGGGAGTATGATGGAAGGTAGTATCTTTAAGATTGCTCAGGAAGGAACATTTGAAGAATTTTATTCAGTTTTTAATGGAGATATTAATCAAATGTCGAATGATAATATGAATCTACTGAATGTGGTTTTGACTAGTAATTCGTTACTGGAAGAAAAGGTTAAAATTGTTCAATTTCTTGTTAATGAAGGAATAGATGTAAACTATCTAGATTCGGATAAGAGAAATGTTCTACATAATTTTTTTCAGTATAAAGCTAATTGGAGAGTAAACGTTAAATATGCACTAACAATCTTGACAATTTTATTGGAATCTGGAATAGATATTAATCAAGTTGATAAATATGGTTCAATTCCTCTAATCTATGCAATAACTGTCCTAAAACTACCTACAGAAGAAGCCATGCCAATATATAATCTGTTGATAGATAGTGGATCTGATATAAATCTGAAAAATTTTCAGGGAAAATCTGCTGTCGATTATGCAAGAGAATTCAGTTGGAGACATGGTCTATTGTCTGAGAATGGGGGACCATTGTATGATAAAGAATAGTGATTTTGGAGGATTTTTAGTTTCAAACAACGTAATAAATGGTCTTCGTATACAGTACACTTATCGTGAAGAATCATCAATTAGTCAGTTGAATGGGTGGACTATTATTTCTGAAGCTGATGATGCCTCTTATGTTTCAAATCCAGATAATTTTACTATTTTAGGTGCAACAAGTATTGCTCAAATATCTCCTGTAATTTTGGAAATTTTTTCAGCAAAATATGGAACAGATTTATTCTGGATTTATGAAAATAATGTTCATATAGGCTTCTATGATTTAATATCAGATCGTGAGGTAACGATTCAAGAAATATTGGAAATTTAGTCTTCCTGATTTGAAGAATTTGCCATTGTTAATGAAGAATAGTGGAATGAAATTTGATGTTAAAATAGTGGCTAATCATATTCTTAACAGTGTTGGTGGAACACCTAAAGTTCAGAGGTTTTACAATTCAAATAAGAATCAATTTATTGATATTTTTCAAAGTCATAATAATCCGATGAATACTGTCAATACTTTTTCAACAATAGGTTTATCAATGTACAGCATTGATAGAAAATTTGCCGATGATTCGGAGTTGAGAGTAGAGTTCATAGCTGCGTCGCCTGCAGAAAACACTCTATTTGCAAATGTGTTGGCAAGTTGCTCCTTTAATATTATTTCTGGAACACATACTTGCTCTCATGGTACTGTTTTTACTAATATTTTGGATCAGTATTTTGAGGGTATCAATATGAAGCATATTATGTTCGTCTCTCCGTTCTTGTGGAATATTGTTGATCTTCTATTTGATGATAGGACTATTACATGGCTCATGGCGTTACCAATATCAGAAAAGGAGTTAGAATACTTGGGTAATAATGGCAGTGATCAGTTAGAACAATTGTTTGAAGAGCAGCAAATTGATTTCTATGATTTGAATAGACCAGATGTTGTTTTTAGATAAGGCAATATATTGACGAGTACTCAAAAATCCCTTGAAGAATTAATTTCTTCAAGGGATTTTACTGTTCAATAGGCATAAAATTTCCCACTATTTTCCCGACAATCCTCGGATCGTCCTCTGCAGGCACAAATTTATCTGGATAGGAATCATTAATGGAAACGAGGCGATAGCCGTCTTTTTCAAGATAAACCGTCTTAATGTATAATTTTTCATTCCAGGAAATGGCATAAACTGCCCATCGTAATCAAAGCCCCCTTCACGGATTAAGGTTATCTCTCCGTTATGGTAGACAGGTTCCATGGAATGCCCATCAATTCATGTTGCTACATCGTAGAGGTATTCTTTGTCTGTAAAGACTTCCTTAGTCTCGTATTCATCCAAAAACCATTACCATGCCCAGCTGATAAAGCCACATTGTCAAGGACAGGAACTGAAAATAGTGGGACAACCTTTTGTTCCAAAAGAAGGTCATGGGTTAACTCATCGACCTTCTATTTATTATGTGACTTTTAGTCCGTCACGCTCCGTAAGGTGCGTGACAAATAAACCACCCGCTATGCGGGTGCGCGACGAAGGTTATACCAAAAAACTCCAAACGCGATACAATAAAGGTGTTCAAGCCAATTGTAAAGCGAGAGGAGAAAAGTATGGCACAAAAGGCACATAGTTTATCATATACAAAGTGGTTGTGTAAATACCATATTGTCTTCACCCCTAAGTATAGACGAAAAATCATCTATAATCAATATCGAAGTAGTTTGGGAGAAATATTCCGACGTTTGTGTAGTTATAAAGGCGTAGAAATTATCAAAGGACATCTAATGCCAGATCATGTTCATATGTTAGTCAGTATTCCTCCGAGATTAAGTGTATCAAGCTTTATGGGTTATTTAAAAGGTAAGAGTGCTCTTATGATGTTTGATAAACACGCCAATCTCAAATATAAATTTGGCAATCGCCATTTCTGGGCAGAGGGCTATTATGTAAGTACAGTTGGACTTAATGAAGCCACAATTAAGAAATATATACAAGAGCAGGAAAAGTATGATATAGCACTTGATAAATTGAGTGTAAAAGAGTATGAAGATCCCTTTAGGGATAATGGCAAGTAGTACGAATGCCTCTTTAAGAGGCTAGTGACGAGTCAAAAGCAGTGAGGCTTGAACAAAGTGAAAGCCAGCGTCTTTAGGCTCTGGCTGGTGATGTGGGCATATAGCCCCTGTTTAACCACCCGTTAGACGGGGGGCATGATTGCTGACAATACATATATTTTTTATGTGTACGCTGTTATCTTCTTTGGAATTTCACTGTCAGAGTATTTGGAATAGGGAATCTATAACTTCAGATAAACTAAACACAACACATAAATTATGGTTTATTGGATGCTTTTCTTTAAAGAGTGATATGAATGCGACAAGTTAATAATACTACAAATATGGACATTTAGATTGCTAAATATTGCTTTAAATCTTACATAAAGTATAAGTAAATGATTTGATAATCTGCTGAAAAAATTATTGTCATAGTATGACAATTTCCATGATTTCTCCGAAAAGTAAAATATACTTTTTATAGGAGAAAAATATATGTACCAACGAATAAGGGATTTGAGGGAAGATCATGATCTCACTCAAAAGTTTGTTGCAAATTTACTTTCCTTTTCTCATGCGAACTACGCAAAAATTGAGAGAGGTGAAGTTGTTTTAACGGCAGATGTTCTTGTGAAGCTTTCTAAACTTTATGATGTTAGTACAGATTACCTATTAGGGTTAACAGATTGTCCAGATAGGATAAAACGTAAAATAAAATAGTCTCTCCTTGATTTGTACATTGACAATTAAATAAACCAATGTGGGACTTTCTTATTTGTCGAGCAATTTAGTGATATACGCGATGATAGGAGCGAAAATTATTAGCTATAAAATAGAGTGGTTCTCTATCTGCCATGACCACAAATAAGGACAATGATACTTCTGAACGTTCAGGCTGCCAACGTAAAAGGACAGCGGGTGAAATTCCCATGATTGATTTAACCAGTCATACCCACAGAGAATAACTAAGAGTAACATGTTATCAGGAGGGTAAGTTTTGGAACAATCAGTAGTAAAATATAGTATGCAACTTTCAATGCTTAACTTTTTATATTCCAGAAATATGTTGACTAAAAAGGAATATGAAAAAATTAAAAATAGACTGCGTATTAAGTACACAAATTAGCTGACCTTTTGATTTGAACGCGGTAATATAGAATCAAAAGGAGGAATTTCAGTATGAAAAAAAATAATGTTGAAATAATAAAAGCTGATTCTTTAGCTCGTCGAAGAGGCAACAATTTCGAAAGAGACTCAAAAAGGGTTGCTGCTTATTGCCGAGTTAGTTCTGATAGCGAAGATCAGAAGAACAGCTATGAATCTCAGGTGAGACATTATAAAGATTATATCTCTCAGCGGTCGGATTGGGAACTGGCAGGTATCTATGCAGATGAGGGGATTTCAGGAACACAAGTAGGAAAGAGACAAGATTTTCAACGATTAATAAATGATTGTGTAAATGGAGAAATAGATTACATTGTCACAAAGGCAATTGCTAGATTTGCCAGGAATACCCTAGATACTTTGAAATATGTCAGAATGTTAAAAGATATGCAAATTGGAGTATATTTTGAGGAAGAAAATATAGATACCCTAACAATGGATGGAGAATTGCTTTTGACTATTCTAAGCTCCGTTGCACAGCAAGAAGTAGAAAATACATCTGCTCATGTGAAAAAAGGATTAAAAATGAAGATGCAACGTGGTGAATTGATAGGGTTTCAAGGATGCTTGGGGTATGACTATGATGTAGAAACCAAGCAACTTTCAATCAATAAAAAAGAAGCCAAAATAGTTCGCTATATCTTTGAAAGGTACTTAGAAGGTATTGGAGGAAAAGTAATTGCAAGGGAACTTGATGAACTAGGTTACAAATCGCCGAGAGGATTAGATCATTGGAATGATACAACAGTCTTAGGAATCATAAAGAATGAAAAATATAAAGGCGATATTCTAATGGGCAAAACTTTTACAGTGGATCCAATAAGCAAGAGACGTTTAAGTAATTTTGGTGAAGAAGATAAGTACTACATCAAAGATAATCATGAACCTATAATATCTAAAGAAGACTTTGAGAAAGCTCAGGAGATAAGACTTCGTCGAGCAGGAAATAAGAAGACTGCTGCAAATGTAAATGGCAAGCGTGAACGCTATTCAAAAATGTATGCTTTTAGTAGCATGTTAGAATGTGGTTTTTGTGGTTCAATATTATCTAGAAGAAGTTGGCACTGCCGTTCAGATTATCGCAAGGTTGTGTGGCACTGTGTTACATCGATAAAGAAAGGAAAGAAATTTTGTAAGCATAGTAAAGGATTAGAAGAGCTCGCTATTGAGGGGGCTTTCATGGAAGCTTACAGAAAACTTTATCATTCAAATGAAAACTTAATGACAGACTTACTTGAAACGATTGAATCTGAATTGAATGACAATAGCCTTAACAAGGAACTAAAAAGGATTACAAACAAACTTCGAACATTACTAAAAAAAGAGGAAAATCTTGTAAATCTAAGGCTCGAAGGGAAAATTAGCGATACCATATACAATGAAAAGTACAATGAAATTTCCTCAGAAAAAGAGTTTCTAGCAGAAGAGAAGGTAAATATTGAAACAACCTTAAAATCAGAAATCGATGTAAAGAAAAGACTAACTGAGTTTAAGCACTTGCTATCTTCACAGAAAATTCTTACGGAGTTTGATCGTACAGTTTTTGAAAGTATTGTTGAGAAAATTATTGTAGGTGGAGTTAATAGCGACGGAGAAATTGATCCTGCAATGTTAACCATAATATTCAAAACAGGTGAAACTCAAAACAAGGATGGTAAACAATTTAAAAGTAAGCGTAAAAATGCTAAACTAGAAACAGATAAATTGTGTCCTCAAAACAGTGACGAGCATAAAAAAATGTATTCTCAAGGACCAGACAACACACGTGGAGTGTGTTACTCTGCTCGTAAAAGCTTAGAAACCTTTGAACGAAAGGGATAATGAAAGCCTTGATTGCAAGGCTTTTTGCTTTATGGTGGGTAAGTATCAGAGTGAGAAAATTTTTGGAATGAGTAGAAGTGATAGCTAGAAATTATCAGTTTCTATTTCCATTTACCCTGTGGGTACGTGTTTGTTTCCATTGACAAGGAGTTTGTGGAAATAGAAATGTACCCACCTTGTTTGAATCAAGTGAAGTGTAGTTGAAGGAAATCTGTTGAAAGCAATACTTCATTTTACCGAATAAGTAATAATTTAGGCAACTTCAAATCGATTAAAAAAAACGGTTCTGTTGCAAAGTTTTAAATAAAGAATAAAATCCCTTACGGTATCTATGATTTAATCTGGGATTCCCAATAATACCTTGATTTCAGTACAGACCGAAAACCCGAAGAGAGTGCCTTCTTTTCGGGTTTTCTTA
>NZ_JBIMJS010000029.1:0-10953 GCF_043674225.1 Streptococcus sp. A11 | reverse complement strand
ACCCTAAAAAATGCTTGGACTACAAGTCGCCGAGTGAATTTCTTTTGGATGGCTAAGTTCAACTTGAAATTTGGGTTGGGAAATGAAGAGTAATGAGCAGGAATCCCCCATGATTTCTACCTTTTTTCTTTCCTTATTTCGTGATATAATAGTAAAGATAATTTATTGACATGGAGAAATGACATGAGCTTCTACAATCACAAGGAAATCGAGCCCAAATGGCAGGAATTTTGGGCGAAAAACCACACCTTTAAGACGGGAACAGATGCAGAAAAGCCAAACTTTTATGCCCTAGATATGTTCCCTTATCCGTCTGGTGCGGGTTTGCACGTTGGTCACCCTGAGGGCTATACGGCAACCGACATTCTCAGTCGTTACAAGCGTGCCCAAGGCTACAACGTCCTTCACCCAATGGGTTGGGATGCCTTTGGTCTGCCAGCTGAGCAATACGCTATGGACACGGGAAATGACCCAGCTGACTTTACAGCGGAAAACATTGCCAACTTCAAACGTCAGATTAACGCCCTTGGCTTTTCTTACGACTGGGACCGCGAGGTCAATACGACTGACCCCAATTACTACAAGTGGACCCAGTGGATTTTCACCAAGTTATATGAAAAAGGCCTAGCCTACGAGGCAGAAGTGCCTGTAAACTGGGTGGAGGAATTGGGAACAGCTATCGCCAATGAAGAGGTCCTTCCTGACGGAACGTCTGAACGTGGTGGCTACCCTGTTGTTCGCAAACCAATGCGTCAATGGATGTTGAAAATCACTGCCTATGCAGAGCGGTTGCTCAATGATTTGGAAGAAGTTGATTGGCCAGAGTCAATCAAGGACATGCAGCGCAACTGGATTGGCAAGTCAATTGGTGCCAATGTGACCTTCAAGATTAAGGACACAGACAAGGACTTCACTGTCTTTACCACTCGTCCTGACACCCTTTTCGGTGCGACTTACGCTGTTCTTGCTCCTGAGCACGACTTGGTTGATAGCATTACATCGCCTGAGCAGGCAGAAGCTGTGGCAGAATACAAACGCCAAGCCTCTCTCAAATCAGACCTAGCCCGTACAGACCTAGCCAAAGACAAGACAGGTGTTTGGACTGGTGCCTATGCCATTAACCCTGTCAACGGCAAAGAGATTCCAATCTGGATTGCGGATTATGTGTTGGCAAGTTACGGAACAGGTGCTATCATGGCGGTTCCTGCCCATGACGAGCGTGACTGGGAATTTGCCAAGCAGTTTGGTTTGGACATCATTCCAGTTCTGGAAGGTGGCAATGTAGAAGAAGCTCCTTACACAGAAGATGGTGCCCATATCAATTCTGACTTCCTAGATGGTCTTAACAAGGAAGAAGCTATTGCCAAAATGGTGGCTTGGTTGGAAGAAAATGGTGTCGGTCAGGAGAAAATTTCTTACCGCCTCCGTGACTGGCTCTTCAGCCGTCAGCGTTATTGGGGTGAACCAATTCCAATCATTCACTGGGAAGACGGTACTTCCACAGCAGTCCCAGAAAATGAGTTACCTCTGGTATTGCCAAAAACCTCAGACATCAAGCCGTCAGGTACAGGTGAGTCACCACTTGCTAACTTGACAGACTGGTTAGAAGTGACACGTGAAGATGGCGTCAAAGGTCGCCGTGAGACCAACACCATGCCACAATGGGCGGGCTCAAGCTGGTACTACCTCCGCTACATTGACCCACACAACGACGAGAAATTGGCAGACGAAGAGCTTCTTAAAGCTTGGTTGCCAGTGGACATCTACATCGGTGGTGCTGAGCACGCAGTCCTTCACCTGCTCTACGCTCGTTTCTGGCACAAGTTCCTCTATGACATCGGTGTTGTGCCGACCAAAGAGCCTTTCCAAAAACTCTTTAACCAAGGGATGATTTTGGGAACTAGCTACCGCGACAGCCGTGGGGCGCTTGTGGCGACAGATAAGGTTGAAAAACGTGATGGTTCCTTCTTCAACATCGAAACTGGTGAAGAGTTGGAGCAGGCACCTGCTAAGATGTCTAAGTCCCTTAAAAACGTGGTCAACCCAGACGATGTAGTCGAGCAGTTTGGTGCGGATACCCTCCGTGTTTACGAGATGTTCATGGGCCCACTTGATGCGTCAATCGCCTGGTCAGAAGAGGGCCTCGAAGGTAGCCGTAAGTTCCTTGACCGTGTTTATCGCCTCTTGACGACCAAGGAGCTTGTTGCGGAAAATAGCGGAGCGCTTGATAAAGTTTACAATGAAACTGTGAAGACGGTGACAGAGCATATTGAAGACTTGAAATTCAACACGGCTATCGCCCAGCTCATGATTTTTGTCAACGCAGCCAACAAGGAAGACAAGCTTTACGTCGAATACGTCAAAGGCTTTGTCCAATTGATCGCTCCATTTGCGCCACACTTGGCAGAAGAACTCTGGCAGGGTCTTGCAAATACAGGCCAGTCAATCAGCTATGTCGCATGGCCAACATATGATGAAAGTAAGCTGGTAGAAAGCGAAGTGGAAATCGTTGTCCAAATCAAGGGTAAAGTAAAAGCTCGCTTGACTGTAGCCAAAGACCTGTCACCAGCTGAACTTGAAAAAGTTGCCCTTGCAGATGAAAAAGTCCAAGCTGAAATCGCTGGTCAAACAGTGGTCAAGGTGATTAGTGTTCCGAATAAACTAGTTAATATTGTTGTGAAATAAACTCGCTTATTAGCCCTATTTCCGATTTACAACAGTCTATTCCTAGACTGTTGTATCCGAATAAATTAGTAAACGTCGTTGTGAAGTAAACTGACTTCCGTCAGTTCTTATTTCCCACCTCAGCAATCTCTCCCAAGGTTGTCTGAGCCAAATAAACAGTTAAGCAAAGCGACTGGTTTCTTTTCTAGCTTATCGACATATACAAAAAAACGACTTCCGTGCGAAAAACGGGAGTCGTTTTGCTGTTATTACAGTTTTTCATTGACATAGCGGACGAAGTAATTCCACCAAGAGACGGGCCAAATATCAGCCTTGACTTCTTTTTCGATGACCATTTCAAGGCTTGGTTGTTCTTGAATGTAACCCTTGCCGATCAAGTCGGAGTCATGGAGCCACAGTCTTCCGGCTGCTGTTCCTTTTTTAAGTGGTGCCTCAAGAGGGCCTTCGACTGATTTAAAAGAAGCGGTTGGCAATTCGACAGCCGAGCGTTTGATTGGAATTCTAAAGTCTCTTTGGGCAACAACTGGACTAGTGTCGACGCGCCCATTGAAAATCTCAATAGAGCTGTCATCAAAGGCTTGCCCCTGCCCTAGATAGGTAATAGATTGGAAATGCTGGGCAACATAGTTGAGCAAATTGGTCGTTGCGATATAGCGGTAATCGGGATCAATATCGCTGTGGTCGGCGTTGAGGATAACCGTCAGGACACGCATATTTTGCTGGTCAACAGTTGTCACCAGGGAGGCGCCAGCAGTAGCAGAGTATCCCGTTTTCAAACCATCTACACCTGCACGCTGATAGGGTTTACCTTCCAACATCCCATGCCCACCATAATAGGTATGCCCATCCATGGTTAAGCTTTGTTGGCTGGTGATGTCCAGTACCTGAGGATGATCCAAGACCAGACGACGGGCAATAAGGGCGATTGCCGCAGCAGAAAATTTATTTTCATCCTCTTTACCAGTGCCGGGATAGCGTTCATCCCCGAGGTAGGAATTATTCAAGCCAGTCGCATTGACAATCGTGGCATCACCAATACCCCAGGATTGGACTTTTTCTCTCATCAAATCCACAAAGGCTTTCTCACTACCTGCCACCTTCTCAGCCAGAGCAATTGTTGCGCTATTGGCAGAAACAATCAATGATGCCCGGAGCAGCTGTTCGACCGTGTATTCCCTACTTTCTAAAAGAACGTTACTGATTTCTGTATTGAGAGTCAGCTTATAGGGAAAATCAGATATGGCCACAGGGCTGTCCATTGTCAATTTTCCTTCTTCAATAGCTTCATAGACCAAGTAGGCCGTCAACAACTGACTGATAGAAGCAACGCTGGCTGGGCTATGGGCATTTTTTTCGTATAAAATTTTTCCTGTTTCGACTTCAATAGCGATGGCATGCTCAGCTGCCGCCTGGTAAACCTGCTCCTCGGCCAGACTGGTTTGGCCTCCTAGAATAATGGAAAGTAGAAAAACTATCAAGAATGAACTGTATTTTTTCATATAAAATTCCTTTTTAATCGATTATTTCCTATTATATCATATTGTAAAGGGGCTAGACACATGAAAAAAGGCTAGAAATTATTAGAAAATATAGAAAATTTGGTTTTTTACAAAATTTTCTGACAAAAACGCTTTCTTTAATAAAATTTTATGATATAATACTATTCATAGACATAAATCTATGTCCCAAAAAAAAGAAAACAGAGGTGTTTTATGAAAAAGACAACAAAACTCTTTGCCTTAGCAGGTATCACACTCTTATCTGCATCTGTTTTAGCAGCTTGTGGTGCTAAGTCGTCATCAAGTTCATCAGAACAAAACTTGTCATTCCCAGCAGATGTTTCTCAAGATGGAACAGCTGTTTCTGGTGCTCAATTAAATTATGCTTGGGTATCTCCTACAACTTCTTCAGGTCTTTTGATTGACGAGCTGACTGAAAATACAACTGACTCAACATTTGGTGGAATGGTTGATATTTCAATGTTTGGTTACGATGGAGATCGTAAATTAGATGACTCAGGTCTTGCTAAAGCTGAATTTGATGTGGAAGGTAAAAAAATCACTGTTAGCTTGACTGGTAAAGACTACAAGTGGTCAGATGGTGAACCATTCACAATCAACGACTATATCTTCACAATCAAGTCATTGGCAAGCAAAGACTATACCGGTGTGCGTTTTGATGATAAATTCTTGAACATTGAAGGTATGCAAGAATTTGTTGACGGTAAAGCATCAGACATTTCAGGTATCAAGAAAATCGATGATTATACAGTTGAACTGACTGTGAAAGAAATGTCACCTTCTATGATGTATGCCGGTGGTGATGTACCTGCCTATATCCAACCAGAACACATCTACAAAGATATTCCTGTGGCTGATTGGGAAAAGAGCGAGTATTCACGTACTGCTAAACTTGTAGGTATGGGGCCTTGGAAAATCAAGGAAATCGTAAACGGTGAGTCTATCACTTACGTTCCAAACGAACACTTCTTCAAGGGTACAACACCAAAAACAAGTTCATTGAAGATTGACATCGTATCACCAGATACAATCGTTTCTGAGATGAAAGCTGGTAACTACGATATCGCAGATATGCCTGTTGACCAGTTGGATTCATATAAAGATGCTTCTAACTTGAACATCGTTGGATCTTTGGATTCAGTTTACGAATATATTTCATTCAACCTTGGTAAATATGACGAAGCTGCTGGCAAGAACGTTATGGATGAGAATGCTAAGATGAATGATGTGAAACTTCGTCAAGCGATTGCCTATGCTATTGATACCAAGACTGCTGGTGAGAAATTGTATAACGGCTTGTACCACCCAGCAAACTCATTGATTATTTCATTCTTTGGTGAACTTCATGATTCTGAATTGGCAGGCTATACATACGATCCAGAAAAAGCTAAGAAACTCTTGGATGAAGCTGGCTACAAGGATACAAACGGTGACGGCATTCGTGAAGGTAAAGACGGTAAAGAATTCAAAATCACTTTCGCAGCTCGTAAACGTACAGAAGCGAACGAAGCACTCGTACAACAATACATTGCTTGGTGGAAAGAAGTTGGCTTGAATGTTGAATTGTACACTGGCCGTACTGTTGAAGTAAATACTTTCTACGATGCACTTCAAGCAAACGACCCTGCAATTGATATGTATGCTGGTGGTTGGTCAACTGGTTACGATCCAAACCCAACAGGTACTTGGGGTCCTATCGCTGCCTTCAACATGTCACGTTTCGTATCTGAAGAAAATACAAAATTGTTGGATGCAATTAGTTCTACTGCTTCATTCGATGAGAAAACAAACCTTGAAAACTACAAGGCTTGGCAAAAATATGCTCACGAACAAGCATTTGCTATTCCAACATTTGAATCTGAGTCTATTACAGCATTGAACAAGCGTGTGAAAAACTATGATTCTAACTATGGTTCAGCTTCAGGTAAAGGTATTGCTCTTGAAAATATCGAATTGACAGCTGATAAAGGTGTAGCGGCAGAATAGTTTTATAAAGAAGATAATAGAATCTGAAAAAGCCAACTTGGTTGGCTTTTTTCAGATTGCTATTGGAATTTTCTGATAATTATGGTATAGTAGAACCAGTATACAAAAAATGATTGATGTCATTTTTAGTTTTTAGTAAACGCTATCAAATTCTATATAGACTTGATGGATTTATTAATAAAGATATAAAAGATCAGTTTTCATAGACTTAAGGATATTTGATTTGAAGGATGAAAGAAGTTGAATGAACTGATGAACAAAGGAGGAAAAAGCGTGGCTAATGAAAAACCGCTTTTAGACATTAAGGATTTGCACGTTGGATTCCGCATTGGAGATGATTATTTTGATGCAGTTGACGGTGTTGATATTACCTTACAAAAAAATGAAATTCTAGCGATTGTTGGGGAATCTGGTTGTGGTAAATCAACTTTGGCAACAACAATTATGGGGCTACATAATCCATTAAATACCAAAATTACAGGTAGCATCCAGTACAATGATATGGAATTAATTGGGATGGACGAGGCCAAGTACAATACGGTGCGTGGAAATGATATTGGTATGATTTTCCAAGATCCCTTGGCGTCTTTAAATCCGTTGATGACCATTGGTGCACAGATTGATGAAGCGCTATTCTATCATACAGACTTGGATGCCAATGCCCGTACGGAGCGTGTTTTGGAATTATTAGCTCAAGTAGGTATTCCAAATCCTAAACGTACATTTAAGCAGTATCCACATGAGTTGTCAGGTGGTATGCGTCAGCGTATCATTATCGCCATGGCCTTATCTTGTAAACCTCCGATTATTATTGCCGATGAACCGACAACAGCCTTGGATGTAACTATTCAGGCACAGATTTTGGATTTATTAAATGATATTCAAGCAGAAACTGGGTCAGGTATTATTTTGATTACTCACGACCTAGGAGTGGTGGCAGAAACAGCAGATCGTGTAGCTGTTATGTACGGTGGTCAGTTTGTAGAAGTTGCTCCTGTTGAGGAACTCTTTACCAATCCTAAACATCCATACACCCGTTCTCTTTTGAAATCAAATCCGCAATCAGAAAATGAAGGCGGTGAGTTACATGTAATTGACGGAATTGTACCGCCAATTACAAAGATGTTGCGTAAAGGTTGTCGATTTGCACCACGTATTCCGTGGATTGAAGCAGCAACACACGAAGAAAATCCGGTTATGCATGAAGTTGGACCTAACCATTTTGTACGTTGTACTTGCCATGAAACATTCTATTTTGAAGGGGAGGCCTAATAGTGGGATTTATTGAAGTAAAAGATTTAAAAGTCCATTATCCAATTCGTAGTGGCTTCTTTAACCGTGTTACTGATCATGTTTATGCTGTGGATGGTGTAAACATTGAAATCGAAGAAGGTAAGACATATGGTCTGGTTGGTGAGTCAGGATCAGGAAAATCAACGATTGGTAAAGCAATTATTGGTTTAGAGCGTGCCACTTCAGGACAAATTATTTATGAAGGACAAAATGTAACCAACAAATCACGTGGAAAAAAAGGCAACTTTAATCGTGATGTTCAGATGATTTTCCAAGATTCACTTTCAAGTTTCAATCCGAAAAAACGTATTTTGGACATCATTGCAGAACCAATTCGTAACTTTGACCGACTTTCACCAGATGAAGAAAAGAAAAAAGTTCTTCAGCTCTTGGATACAATTGGTCTCAATGAAGAAGCTTTAATTAAGTATCCTCATGAATTCTCAGGCGGTCAACGTCAACGGATTGGAGTAGCTCGTGCCTTGGCTAGTAACCCACGTTTGATTATTGCTGATGAGCCAGTTTCTGCCTTGGACTTGTCTGTTCAAGCTCAGGTCTTAAACTATATGAAACGTATCCAAGATGAATTTAAACTTAGCTATCTCTTTATTTCTCATGACCTTGGTGTGGTACAGCACATGTGTGATGAACTCTTCATTATGTACCGTGGTCGTTTTGTAGAAACAGGAAATAAACATGATATTTATAGTGATCCACAGCATATCTACACCAAACGTCTCTTGTCAGCGATTCCATCAATTGATCCGGTGAATCGTTTGAAAAATAAGGAAAAACGTTTGGCTGCAGAAAAGGAGTACCAAGAAAAACAAGGTCAGTACTATGATGAAAACGGTCGTGTATACGATTTAAAAGCTTTTTCAGCAACTCATCAAGTAGCCCTTCCAGAAGGAGGTAAGAACTAAGATGTGGAAAACAGTATTACGACGTTTACTCATGATGATTCCTCAGATTATCATTCTGAGTGTCATTGCATTCTTTGTTGCAAAAATGATGCCTGGTGATCCATTTACCGGTATGATTGACCCTAATATTGACCCTGCTATTATTGAACAAAAACGGATTGCAGCGGGATATTATGATCCAATTCCGGTTCAATATATTCGCTGGGTAGGAAATCTTTTGCAGGGTGATTTTGGACAAAGTTTCCTCTTTAAACAACCAGTTATCGATGTGATTATGCAGCGTTTGAATAACACAATTTGGTTATCATTGCTTACCATGATTTTGACCTATGCTATTGCCCTTCCATTAGGTATGATTGCGGGTCGTTATCAAAATTCACTTGCTGATAAAGTCATTGGTGTATACAATTTCTTGACTTTCTCAACTCCAACTTTTGTATTTGCAATTTTGATGCTCTGGTTATTTGGTTTTAGTTTAGGTTGGTTTCCGACGCGTGGTTCTATCGGTGGTGGGGTTGAAGGCTTTGCAGCTATATTAAGTCGTCTCCATCATATGATTTTGCCAGCGATTACCATGGCTATTTTGTCAACGACAGTAACAATCCAATATCTTCGTACCGGAATTATCGATGCGAAGAGTCAGGACTATGTTCGTACAGCTCGTGCTAAAGGTGTGCCTGAGCGTGTGGTATACAACCGTCATATCTTCCGTAACTCAATTTTACCTATTGCATCATTCTTGGGGTATGAATTGACTGGTTTGATTGGTGGGTCTATCTTTATTGAAAATATCTTTACCTATCCTGGTATCGGTCAATTGTTCTTTAACTCTATCTCAAGCCGTGATTACAGTGTCATTTTGGCCCTCTTGTTAATCTTTGGTATGGGAACTTTGTTGGGAACCTTGATTTCAGATATTATCATGAGTATTGTTGATCCACGTATTCGTGTGAAATAAAAGGAGGAGTAAGGTGAGTAAAGAAAATAAAAAACAAGTACAATCAGCTTCAACTCCTCCAGGTGGTTTTCGTGTTATTGCACGAGAATTTATGAAGGACAAGTTAGCTTTAGCTTCATTGATTATCTTGGTAACGGTTCTCTTGGCTGTTTTCATCGGTGCCTTGGTAATGGATCAAGAGCAAGTTATGAAAGTCAATCTTTTAGGACGTTACTTGGAGCCAGGAGTTGATGGCTATATTTTGGGAACGGATGAAGGTGGAAAAGACATTTTTGGTCAACTGATTATTGGTGCTCGTAACTCCATTATCATCGGTTTCACCATTACCATTATCACTAGTATCATTGGTATTTCAGTTGGGTTAATCTCAGGTTATTATGGTGGTCGATTGGACGGTTTCTTGATGCGTATTGTCGATTTTATCATGATTTTGCCTGTAACAATGTTGATCATTGTATTTGTAACAGTTATTAAAAACTATACAATTTATCATTTCATTTTTATCATGAGTGCATTTTATTGGACAGCCAAAGCCCGTCTCTTCCGTACAAGAACTTTGTCAGAAGCGAGCTTGGATTATGTCAATGCGTCGAAAACACTTGGAACAAGCGACTTCATGATTATGTTCCGTGAGATTTTGCCAAACTTGAGTTCTTTGATTATTGTCAATTTGACCCTCAACTTTGCAGGAAATATTGGTATCGAAACATCATTGACTTATCTAGGCTTCGGTCTTCCGTCAACAGTTCCAAGTTTGGGTACATTGATTTCAAATGCCCGTAATGCAGACATCTTGGAAAACAAGACTTGGATTTGGTTGCCAGCAGCTATCTTTATCCTTATTATGATGCTTTGTATCAACTATGTCGGTCAAGCCTTCCAACGTGCAGCAGACGCTAAGCAACGTTTAGGTTAATTGTTTATTCTATAGAAGAGTTCTTTCGAGAGCTCTTTTTCTGTTATAATGGAAGTATGGAATATACATTAGAAGAAAAAGAACGCTTCATGCGGGCTGCATTGGAGGAAGCAGAAAAATCACTTGCCAAGCATGAGATACCGATTGGATGCGTAATTGTCAAAGATGGTAATATTATTGGTAGAGGTCACAATGCGCGTGAGGAACTGAACCAGGCAATCATGCATGCGGAAATCATGGCCATCCAAGAAGCTAATCACTTTGAAGGGAACTGGCGTTTGCTAGATACAACCCTTTTTGTAACCATTGAACCCTGTGTTATGTGTAGCGGGGCCATCGGACTAGCCCGAATCTCACAAGTTATCTACGGAGCCCCAAATCAAAAATTTGGTGCAGCAGGTAGCCTATACAATGTATTGCGAGATACACGTCTCAATCATCGAGTTGAAGTCGAGTCGGGAATCTTGGAAGATGGCTGCGCAAAAATCATGCAGGACTTCTTCAGACAACGGCGCGCCAAGCAGTCAGAGTTGAAAGAAAAAGCAAGCCAAGGAACAGATTTATAGCCCGGCAGACAGTTAGAATAAGGCAATAGGGCAAATTTCAATTCCGAGTTAGCCACCTATAAGAAATTCTCTCGGTGACTTGTAGCCCAAACATTTTTTGGGATAG
>NZ_JBIMJS010000028.1:0-11502 GCF_043674225.1 Streptococcus sp. A11 | reverse complement strand
GAGTAGGTGGTACTCTTATCATATCAGGGAATCTTCTTTTTGACTTCTAGAAGTCTCACATCTATTGTAACGCTACACCCCATTATATCACACTTCAAAAAAATCATTCCGTATTCCTGCATTTTTTGGTATAATAAAGGGTACGTTTACATGCAAGAATGAAAAGGAGGGCACTGATATGAAACAGATTTTTCTATCAACTATGACTGATTTAGAAGAAATCCAAACCTTTGAACCAGGCGCTTGGATCAACTTGGTCAACCCCTCCCAGAGTGAGTCCATGGAAGTGTCCGAGCATTACAAGATTGATATCGCCGACCTGAGGGCACCTCTCGATGCAGAAGAAACTTCTCGTATCACGGTCGAAGATGACTACACCTTGATTGTCGTCGACGTTCCCATCTTGGAAGAGCGGAATAACAAGACCTACTATATCACCATTCCGCTTGGTATTATCCTGACAGATGACGCCATTATCACGACCTGTTTAGAGCCACTGCCGCTCTTTGATCAATTTATCCACAGACGCCTGCGCAACTTCTTTACCTTTATGAAGTCACGCTTCGTTTTCCAAATTCTCTATCGAAATGCCCAGCTCTACCTGTCTGCCCTGCGGACCATTGACCGAAAGAGTGAGGAAATCGAGAAACAGCTCCACGAAGCCACTCGAAATGAAGAACTGATTGTCCTCATGGAATTGGAAAAAACTATCGTCTACTTCAAGGCCTCTCTCAAAACCAATGAACGCCTGGTCAAAAAACTGGCCAGCTCCACCCGCCTCCTCCGCAAATACGAGGAGGATGAGGACTTGCTGGAAGATACCCTGGTCGAAACCCAACAGGCTATTGAGATGGCGGACATCTATGGTTCTATCCTGAACTCCATGACCCATGCCTTTGCCTCAATCATTTCTAACAACCAGAATACCATTATGAAAACCCTGGCCCTCATGACCATCGTCATGTCCATACCGACCATGGTCTTCTCGGCTTACGGCATGAACTTCAAGGACAATATTATTCCCTTCAATGATATTCCCCATGCCTTCTGGTGGATTATCTTGTTTGCCTTTGCTATCAGTTTATCACTAACCTTCTATTTCATAAGAAAGAAATGGTTCTAATCCAAGGAGATTGCTATGTCATTTACAGAATTTAAAGAATTAACCAAGAAAAACCAGGAATTTATCCACATTGCTACCAACCAATTGATCAAGGATGGCAAGACGGATGCCGAAATCAAGGGGCTTTTGGAAGAAATCCTGCCGACCATCATCGAAAAGCAAAAAACAGGCCAAACTGCCCGTAGTCTTTTTGGTGCACCTAGTGAATGGGCCGCAAGCAAGTCTGCTGCTCCCAGCCAAGAAAAGCAAGAAACGGTCGAATACAATGAAAATCCATGGCTCATGTGGCTGGACTCTAGTCTCTTTATGTTGGCCATCATTGCCGGTATCAATGGTCTGATGAATCTCTTTAATCAAGGCGCTCAGTATGGCTTGGTGACCCTGCTGGTTATCGGATTCGGTGTGGGTGCAGGTATGTACTTCATGTACCACTTTGTTTACAGAGAGCAAGCTAAAACCGGTAAACGACCAAATCTACTCAAGGCCATTCTGTTCCTGGGTGTGGCAACTTTGGCCTGGTCTGCAGTCTTCTTCCTGGCTGCCCTAGTTCCAGCCAACCTCAACCCAATTCCTCATCCAATTCTCACTATCTTAATCTGTGCTATTGCCTTCGGAATCCGCTATCTCTTGAAAAAGAAATACAATATCCGCAACGCCATGCAGCCTGTGCAATAATCATTCAATTCCATTTCAACTGTTGCAAACTTGCAAGCGACGCGTTGTAGCCGTCATAGAAAGTGCTCGGGTTATCCGATCCACCTACGACATAATCTACACTCCATTTCGGTGTGATACGAAATATATTTTATACATCCCAGCTGTTGGCCTCCAAAGCTGGGATGTAGCTTCTGTTCAATCATTTTTTGTAACACGAAGGTTGGCCACCTAGACGAGCATAGCTACCTGCTCCAAGCAACGACAGCCAAGCTGATGAAGACTCCATTAACTCAGTTTGTCGAAGGGATCTTTGCCAACATCGTGGTCAACATCGCTGTCTTCATTTCTATGCGGATGAAGGACGATGCTGGGCGTGTAATTTCCTTGATTTTTATCATCTTCATCTTTGCCTTCCTCGGTTTTGAGCACGTGATTGCCAACTTCTCAACCTTCTCTCTTGCTTTCTTTGCAAATGGCGGAGCTGTCGAGGGGATGACGGTGATGAGCGTATTGAGCAACTTCCTCTTCTCAGGTCTTGGAAACTTTGTCGGTGGAGGACTTCTAATCGGTCTGCTCTATAGCTGGCTCAGCAACAAATCAAAACTTTACATCGACTAATCCGAATGAATACGGTTGGACTTCCAGCCGTATTTTTTTTGTAATTTTTGCACAAATATTCTTGACAAAATATTTGTTTAGGTGTATATTTGTTATATGCCAAGATTTGATATATAACAAATAACAAATATATACCAAATCCAAACCTAATCACCCAACTACCAAAGAAAGGAGTGTCCTATGCATTTTCCCGTACCTGCAGTACTGACGGAATTTCTCATTATGGCCATTTTAGAATCCAATGATTCCTACGGCTATGAGATCTGTCAGACCATCAAGCTGATTTCCAACATAAAGGAATCTGCCCTCTATCCCATTCTGAAACGCTTGGAACAACAGGATCTCTTGACCACCTATTCACAAGAATTCCAAGGACGGATGAGGAAATATTATAGTTTAACCCAGCTAGGCCATGAAGAATTGGTCCAACTCAAAGAAGACTGGGATATCTATACGACTACTATCAACGGCATCATAGAAGGGAGTGTCCGCCATGACAAGAACTGAGTACATGGAGCAACTTGAAAAACATTTGAAAAAGTTGCCCCACAAGGAATACTTGGAAGCCAAAAACTTTTTTGAAGAATACTTTGACGAGGCAGGTCCTGAACGTGAAGCCGATATCATGGAAGAGCTGGGATCTCCTAAGGAAGCAGCCAATGAACTGATCAACAACATGCTCAACCGTCAATTAGAAGATACAGCTCCAACACAAGATGAGACCAATCCTCAAGACAAGCGCTTCTTGCTTACCCTAGCTTTTTTGAGCGCTGCCCTTCTCATTTCTACCTTCTTCCTCTTTGTTGAACCACTGCTTGGAATCATGGGGATCTTCCTGGTCACTATCAGCGCAGCTTTTTACATCGGTAAAAACTTAGAGCAATTGAAACATACACGGAAAACAGTTTGGTTGGCCAGTCTTGCTCTGATTACCCTTCCGATCACTATCCCTCTTCTTCTCTTGATGATCGGGGCTTTGTTGGGCTTGATATTATTAATTGTCGCCTTCATCATTGGTGCATTTGGTTTAGGAGTCAGCTTGATGGTTACTGGTGGTTCCTTGATTTGGGAAGGATTTACCTTGCTATCAAAAGGATTCAATGTCTTCATCATGGGTTTTGGTGCTGGCATATCCTTGTTTGGTGCGGCCATCCTACTCTATCTTTTGACCGGATTTTTCACCTATTGGGCATGGCGCTTGGTCAAAACCTTCTTCCAATGGATCTTGAAACGAGGTAAACGAGCATGAAAAAGAAACTTACGATCGCCCTCATCACGGGCTTTGTCAGCTTGATTTCTGGCTTGATTCTGGTTGGAATTGGATTTTTCTCTGGGGGTCTCAACCGCCTGGAAGAAATCGCAAAGCCAAATCAGGTTCAAACATCCTATACTTCCCTATCAGAAATCCAGATTAAAGATCTTCCGCATTCAGTTACGATCAAGGAATCAACCGATGGACTCTTCCATGTGTCCTATGCCAATTCAAAAAATAACACCCACAACACAGTTGAAGTCACTGAGAAAAATGGTATCCTGGCTCTTAGCTCAAAAAATCCCCAACTGTCCATTCAAGGTATCATGCAGTTTCTCGGGGAAAGATTAGCCGATGACACTATTGACATCTACTCTGTTACCATTGAAGTTCCAACAGGTAAGCAACTGGACAGACTCATCAGTAACAATACCTATAATCGCTACTACGATAGTCTCTACATCGAGAATGTCCATATCAAGGAAATGACCGTCGAGCAAGGCGGGATGCTCTATCTCAACAATGTCCAATTGGAATCAGGTACTGTAAGTAGTTACTATACAAATATCAGTAAATCAACGATTAAAAATACCACTATCTCTGCACAAGGTGACAATATCCATTTCTATCAGACCCAGCTCGAAAATGTTTCTGTTGAAAACTATGGCCAACTGGATTTGATTGAAGGAACTCTCCTAGGAGACAACAAATTCCTCCCACACGAAGACCGAGCTTATACCGTGACCAATATCGATCTGACTGACCAATCATTAGCAGACATCAACCTCCAGATTCAAAATAAGCTTGACTTGAGAAGTCTAGGCGAATTTATGGGCTACCACTACGAGTCAGATGAAGAGTGGGAAACTGCCCAAAGCGAATCAAGTCTGATTGACGAAAGTCAGTTGAAAGACATTGGTATTTTTACACAAGACCAGTATGAAAAACTAGAGGTCAAGGAAACAGAAGATGCATTTAGCCTGACGGTTGAGAAAAAAGAAAGTAAAAACAAATTAACCGTTGAAGCAACCAACGCAACTATCAACCTCCGTGATCCAAAATAAATGACCGAACAGATAACAAAGACCAACTTAGGAATCCTAAGTTGGTCTTTTCGTTCTATTGTAGGCAGACTTACTTGCTCGTTAAGCCTTTTTTCAAGCTTCTCCAAAAGCCGATATCATCGGTCTGTAAAATCAAGCCTGCATAGGATTTACCTATAAAGACGATTGCGCCAATCGTGGTCGCTGCGAGAATGAAGAAAGATAGCCAGATTTCCCAGCTACTTGCCCAGCCATTTATCTGGCGAATCGGCATAAAGAAGGAGGATAAAAATGGGATAAAAGATCCGATTTTCACCACCATATGTTCTTGTGCTTGTTGCCCAAAGGTCATGGCCCCTAAAAAGCCGATGATAATCGGATAGATAACCGGTTGCACAGCCTTGTTGACATCTTCTGGCCTCACCACAAGAGAGCCACACAAGGAAGCCAGGGTTACTCCTAGGAGCAGACCGAAAATAGCAAAGAGAATCATGGTCCAGTCCAAGTTGTCTAAAACAGCTTGCACCAAGACCTGGTTTGACTCCAAGATTTCCTTGGTCAATTCCAATTGTCCTGCTAGGTGATAGGCCAAGATGCCACCTACAAGATAGACACCCAAATGGGTCGCAATGACGAGGAAGATGCCAAAGATACGGCCGTAGAAATAGGTCCAGGCTGGAACACTAGAGAAAATCACTTCCATAATTTTCGTTCCCTTTTCACTGGCTACTTCCTGGGCAGTTGTAGAAGCATAGACAATAGTCATGATGTACATGAGGAAAATCAAGCCGAAGAAGGTAATCATCTGCCCAATTTTTTCCAGCCCCTCTTGGTCACCAACTTCCTCCACATAGGAAGGCTGGACGGCTAGAAATTCCAGCTGAGTTGGTGTCAGTTGAGCATTTGCTTCATTGAGCTGCTGCTGCAAGCTCTCTAGAATAGACTGGAAGGTTTGCTGAACGGATTGAGAAGGGACCTCATTTCCATGATAGGTCGCCTGGTACTGCTGGTCCACTACTGCGACCTTGATATAGCCTTCCAACTCTTCTTCTGAAAGCTGCTGCTTGGCCTCTTCTTCTGTCACAAGAACCAAGTCTAAGTCAAGTGTCGCAAAGGCCATTTGGGCCATAAAGTCCTCACTTACGAGACCAATTTTTTCCGACCCAGCATTCATGCTAGAGCTTGTTAGATAGCCTGATCCCAAAGATAAGCCGAGAAAGAGGAAGGGGGATAGGACCATAAAAACAAAGGACCAGGATTTGACCTGCCGTAGGTAGGTCTCTTTTGCGACTAGGATAAAGGATTTCATTCTGCCACCCCCGATTTGATTTTAAAGATTTCATCAATGGTTGGCGCCTGCTGGTCAAAGGTTGCCAAATAGCGACCACCACTGATTAACTGGAAGAGCTCTGGACCTGCTGCTTCATCGTCTAGGACAAGGCGCCATTTATCGTGATTGGTCATTTGAACAGAGAGGACATGGGGCAGGCCTTCTAGCTGCTCTCTCGGAATATCCGAGGAAACAAAGAGACGGGTCCGTCCAAACTGCCGACGAATATCCTGAATGCCTCCATTCAAGACCAGCTGCCCATCTTGGATCATCAAGAGTTGGTCACAGAGTTCCTCCACATTGGTCATGACATGATCTGAAAAGATGATGGTTGCCCCGCGCTCCTTTTCCTCTAAAATCACACGTTTTAGGAGGGCGGTGTTGACAGGGTCCAAGCCAGAAAAGGGCTCATCCAAAATAATCAGGTCTGGTTCATGGAGCAAAGTTACAATCAACTGAATCTTTTGCTGATTTCCTTTGGATAGGCTTTTAATCTTGTCGGTCACCTTGCCTTTGACTTCCAACTTTTCCATCCAAATAGGTAGTTTTTCCGCCACTTCCTTGCTGGTCATCCCCTTAAGGCTAGCCAAATACCTGACCTGTTCAAAAACAGAAAGCTTGGGCATGAGGCTCCGCTCTTCTGGTAGATAGCCGATTTTTGAAAACAAGTCTGGCGTGACAGCCTGCTGGTCGAGGGCAATCTCTCCCTCGTAGCTGACAAATCCTAGTAAGGAATGGAAGAAAGTAGTTTTTCCTGCACCATTTTTCCCTACCAAACCACAGATGATTCCAGATGGAATAGTAAAGGAAATGTCCTTCAAGACTTCCTTGGTCCCGTAACTTTTACATAAGCGACGAACTTCTAACATCTCAACCTCCTTAGAATTGATTGCTTTTATTGTACACCTTTTTCTTGGTATTGTAAATAATGCATGGAAAAAATGATAAAAAATAACAGAACAGAAATCTTCTCTGCTTTTTTCAGAAAATCCTTCGCTATTTTCTTATATTTTCATCATCACAGGCGAATAAATCGTGATATAATGATTACGCAAACGTTTTCTCAAGGAGATCATTATGATAGAAGCGCAGCATTTATCCAAAACCTACTACGTGGTCGATAAGGAGGTGGGGCTAAAAGGCTCAATTAAGGCCTTCTTCAAGCCCAAGAAAAAAGCCATTCAGGCGGTGCAGGATATCTCCCTGTCCATTCAGAAGGGGGAGATTGTCGGTTATATCGGATCCAACGGGTCCGGCAAGTCGACTACGATTAAAATGTTGACAGGGGTGCTACACGCCGATGAAGGCACGGTCACCATTAACGGCCTGGTTCCCAAGGACAATCGCAAGGCGGTCAACAAGCAGATCGGTGTCCTTTTTGGGCAGAAATCACATCTGGATTGGAACCTGCCTGTGCAGGAGTCCTTTATTCTCCATGCCAAAATTTATGATGTGCCTGAGGCAGTCTTTCAGGAACGACTGGCACGCTTGATTGACTTGCTGGATTTGGCAGACATTATGAAGCAGTCCATCCGCAATCTGTCTCTGGGGCAGCGGGTCCGCTGTGAATTTGCGGCCATTTTCCTCCACCAACCTTCTGTGGTCTTTCTGGACGAACCAACCATTGGCCTGGACGCTAGTGTCAAGGAGACCATTCGTTCTTTTATTCGCTACATGAATGAGGAACACGGTACGACTTTCTTGATTACTTCCCACGATATGAAGGACATTGAAACCCTCTGTGAACGGATTTTCATCATCGATAAGGGAAAAAAAGTCTACGACGGCTCACTCAGTCAGCTCAAGGAGCGATTTTCTCAAATCAAAACCATTAGTTTTTCTACCGAGCATCCGCTGACCAAAGATATTCAGGCGGCTGGTCTGGAATTTGACCGTAAGGATGATTACCACTTCGACATTCACTATCAGGCTAACCAGTGGACCAGTGCTCAGGTCATTACCTTGGTCTTTGAGCAGATTGAGGTCGATGATGTGACCATGAAGGAGCTGGAAATTGAGTCCATTGTCCGTCAGATTTACGAGGAGGGCATTCATGCGTAAGTACCTCTACATGACGCGGCTGACTATGATGACAGCCCTGCAGTACAAGGCCTTTTTCCTGGCTTCCTTCGTGTCTGTGCTGGCACGGATTTTGGTGTCTCTCTTTGTCTGGAAAACTATTTTCTTCACACAGCCGGAGGTCAATGGTTACAACCTTCAGACTTTTACCACCTATATCATCTTCGCCAGCCTCTTGGCCAGCCTCAACTCCTTTTCAATCGGTGAAGACCTGTCCCACTCGATTTTGCAAGGGCAGATTGCTGGGGAATTTTTGCGGCCCTACTCTTTTATCCTCTCCCTCTTCTTCAAGGATTTAGGGACAAAATTGATTGAACTCTTCAAGTTTTTGGTGGTCTTTTTCATCATCCTCTTGGTGCAGAGTGATTTTTACCTACCAGATGGAAAGACTATATTAGTCTTTCTCCTATCTGCTATCTTGGGAATGTTTATTGTGCAATTCTTAGACTTGGCTTTTGGTTTTGCGACTTTCTTTACGGTCAATGCTTGGGGAGTCATGCTGCTACGCATGGGACTCTTCAACCTGTCATCCGGAGCCCTCTTACCGCTAAGCTTTTACCCTGAAAAAGTCGAAAAAGTCTTGAGTTTCATGCCCTATAACTATGCAATCAATGTGCCTATTTCTATTCTCTTAGGCAGAGAAACTGACCTGTCCTTGCTGGGCTTGCAGTTGCTCTGGTTGCCTGTCCTTGCTGGCTTTATCGCGGCTCTATGGTCCCAAGCCAAGCGAAAAATTGTCATTTTTGGAGGCTAGGATGAAAAAGTATATAGGTCTTTATTTGTACAATGTCAAGGTCTTCATGATGGCCCAGATGTCTTTTCGGGTAGATTTTTTCATCGGTCTGGTCTCATCTTTGGTGGAGCAGGTGGTCTATTTGATTTTCCTCAATGTCCTTTTTAGTAATATCAAGGAGATTGCAGGCTTTAACTACGGGCAGATGCTGTTTATCTATGGAATGGCAACGGTGGGGCGGTCGGTCCACTTGATTTTCTTTGATAATCTGTGGATGTTCGGTAGCCGCTACATTCGTCGGGGGGAGTTTGAACGCCTCTTGCTCTTGCCGGTCAATCCGCTCTTTCAGCTGGTCTGCGAACGAATTCAGCCTCAGGGCATCGGTACGACGATGATTGGTGGCGTGGCTCTCTGGCAGTCTTCGCAGATTTTGGGCTTGGAATGGTCTGTCTGGAAGATTCTCCTGTTGGTTTTTATTGCCATTTGCATCGGTCTGCTCTATGCGGCAATTCAGCTGGGACCAACAGCTCTTGCCTTTTGGATCGTGGAATCCTTCCCTCTCACCATGGGGATTTTCGCACTCAACCAAATGGCCCAATACCCGCTCAATATCTATCCAAAAGTCATTCAATTCCTACTGATTTTTGTCTTTCCCTATGCCTTTACCGCCTACTTCCCAGCCCTCTACTTCCTGGACCTCTCCATGTGGGGCCTCGCACTCCCCCTCGTTGTTGCCATCATCTTTACGATTAACTATAAACTCTTCCGCTATGGTATGACCAAGTTTACGAGTGTTGGTGGTTGACGGAGCCCGGGGAGATGCTCCATCAAGTTGGAGATAGAGGCGACCAGAGTCGGCTGTCATTAACAAGTCTACGGATAGACTTGCTCAAGTTGGAGATAAAAGCTAGCGACAGCTAGCCACAGAATGAAGACAAACATCTCGATTGATGTTTGTCTTTTTCTGTTTATTGGTCTGATAGTCGGTCTTTTTGCCAGAATCGTGGCTATTTGTACAATATAAAAAGGCTTCCCTGCCCTCATTTTTACCAATTTCTTGAGATTTAAACACGCCAAAGTCAGTCCAACCTTATCTTCCATTTTGGACTTGCCTTTCTCTCTTGTATAACGAAGATTGTGGTACTCGTTGGCTGTCCCAAAGAGGCGTTCAATCTCCTCACTGCGCAATTGTGCTTCTCAAGTTTAACGAGCACAAGTAAAAACGACCTATCAGTGTTGAACCTATCTAGTTTCTAGGGGGCTAGCTAAATAGGGCTTTGAAGCTCCTAATTCGCTCTCATATTTTCAAGCTCATGAAAAAATGGTCCACTCTGTCATTGCGCTTTACACATTTCTAGAGCGCAAGAAAAAATGACCCGTTGGGGTCATTTTTTTAATCTTCGTTTACGAATGGTAGCAATGCCATAACGCGAGCACGTTTGATAGCTGTTGTTACTTTACGTTGGTTTTTAGCTGAAGTTCCAGTTACACGACGTGGAAGGATTTTTCCACGTTCAGAAATGAAACGGCTAAGAAGCTCAGTATCTTTGTAATCAACATATTCAATTTTGTTAGCTGCGATATAGTCAACTTTTTTACGGCGTTTGAAACCGCCACGACGTTGTTGAGCCATGTGTTTTCTCCTTTATATATTTAGTATCGACCTAAAATGGTAGGTCATCGTCTGAAATATCCATTGGGTTTGATGCACCAAATGGACTTTCTTCTCGAGCGAAGTTCGGTGTAGATTGTGCAGGTGCTTGATAAGGTGAATTGTAATCATTGCCACCAGCAAATGAATTACCAGCAGAATATCCGCCACCTTGACCTTCACGGGCAGTACGGCTTTCCAAGAGTTGGAAACTTTCTGCAACTACCTCAGTTACATAAACGCGTTGCCCTTGCTGATTGTCGTAACTACGGGTCTGAATGCGACCAGTCACGCCAATGAGAGCACCTTTCTTAGCCCAATTCGCCAAATTTTCAGCTTGTTGACGCCAGATAACTACGTTGATAAAGTCCGCTTCACGCTCGCCATTTTGATTTTTAAAATTACGGTTAACTGCAAGTGTAAAAGTCGCAACAGCTTGGTTTGACGGAGTGTAACGAAGTTCTGCATCGCGGGTCATGCGACCAACCAATACTACATTATTTATCATATAAAACCTTCTTACGCGTCAAGTTTCACAATCATGTGACGAAGAATGTCGCCGTTGATTTTTGACAAACGGTCAAACTCTTTAAGAGCTTCGTCGTTAGTCGCTTCAACGTTAACGATGTGGTACAAACCTTCACGGAAATCTTGGATTTCGTAGGCAAGGCGACGTTTTTCCCATGCTTTTGATTCAACGATTGTTGCACCGTTGTCAGTCAAGATAGAGTCAAAGCGTGCTACCAAAGCGTTTTTAGCTTCTTCTTCAATGTTTGGACGAATAATATAAAGAATTTCGTATTTAGCCATTGATATGTTCCTCCTTTTGGTCTAATGCCCCCAGGTCCTAGCCTGTGGGAAGTGAGGGATACTCACAAGAAACTATTATATCATATTTGGACCAAATAGCAAGCAAAACATCCACAAAATACACAAGAAAATGTAGCGTTACAATAGATGTGAGACTTCTAGAAGTCAAAAAGAAGATTCCCTGATATGATAAGAGTACCACCTAC
>NZ_JBIMJS010000027.1:0-14253 GCF_043674225.1 Streptococcus sp. A11 | reverse complement strand
GAGTAGGTGGTACTCTTATCATATCAGGGAATCTTCTTTTTGACTTCTAGAAGTCTCACATCTATTGTAACGCTACATTCTGAAGAGGGGAAACCCTCTTTTTTAGTTGTTTCTTCTGCTAAAATTTGCTATACTGAGAAAAAGGAGTAGGCTATGGAAGAGTTGAATATGTGGTATCTTGTCTGGCTTGGATTGGTCTTGGTGATTGCAAGTTCTGTCTTCTATGATGATAAGCGGTATAAGCCTTTCGGCTTTCGCTATTGGCTAAGTGTTGTTGGAGCCTTCTGTCTGGTTTTGGTTGCCCTAATTTCCTGCTTAATCTTTGTAACTAGCATTTCCTTGATGCTCTATCATCGATTTGGTAATGGCACCGTTTTGCTTGGAATTCTATTTTTTCTGATGACGTTTGCTTTAGTGAGTTATGCCTATTTTGCCTGTAAAAGGGTTGTTGCTCGTACACGGTTTTATCGGTCAATGACGAGGAGGGACTAGTACGAATATAATTGGTGAATTAATCGTTGAATTTTTGACGGAATTGCCAGATTTTGATTCCAAAAAGCACAAGCCTTTCGGAGGTCGCTATTGGTTGGGCTGGCTAGGGATTTTGGTGAATCTGATTATGGGAGCTTTCTTGACCTTCTTAGTAGGTTATACACTTTTTTCCATAGGCAAAGGCAATCTAGCGTTCATTCTCATTTTCAATCTCTTTCTTATTCCAACTACCTTATTTTGGTTTTGGCGGACCAGTCGCCTGTTCAAAAAAATGTGGCAGACCACCCTTTATTATCTTGATAACAAATCTTAGCATCAGCCTTGCTGATGTTTTTTCAACTGTGTTTTAAGGAAAAGATTGGTTGTTTTGTGCTATAATAGACCCTATGAGAATTGTATCAGGAAACTATGGCGGACGGCTCCTCAGGACCTTAGATGGCAAGACGACACGACCGACTTCGGACAAGGTTCGTGGAGCCATGTTCAATATGATTGGTCCCTATTTTGAAGGTGGGCGAGTGCTGGATTTGTATGCAGGTAGCGGTGGCTTGTCCATTGAGGCAGTATCTCGGGGCATGGATGAGGCGGTCTTGGTCGAACGTGATCGCAAGGCCCAGGCCATTATCCGAGAAAATATAGTCATGACCAAGGAGGAAGGTAAGTTCCGGCTCTTGCCCATGGAGGCCCGTCAGGCCTTGACTCAACTGGAAGGATTCTTTGACCTAGTCTTTCTGGATCCGCCCTATGCGGAGCAGGAGATTGAGGCAATGGTCACTGAACTCTGCCAGCGAAAACTTCTGTCCGAGGATGTCATGGTGGTCTGCGAGACGGATAAATCTGTCACACTTCCTGAAGAAATCGCAGAGCTGGGCATCTGGAAGGAAAAAGTCTACGGAATAAGTAAGGTAACAGTCTATGTCAGATAAAATTGGAATGTTTACAGGCTCCTTTGATCCCATTACCAAGGGACATTTGGACATTATCGAACGGGCCAGTAGCCTTTTTGACAGGCTTTATGTGGGGATTTTTTACAATCCCAATAAAAATGGTCTCTTTACTGGTCAAGAGCGGCTGGACTTATTGGAGAAGGTCTTTGCCAAAGATGAGAAGATCCAGGTCTTTCTAGCGGGTCAAGAGCTGGTGGTCGATGCAGCCCATGAACGGGGAGTGACCCATATCGTCCGCGGTTTGCGCAATGGAATTGACCTGGAATATGAGGCCAATTTTGATTATTTCAATCGCCAGTTGGCCCCAGACTTGGAGACGGTATATTTGATTTCCAAGCCGGAACACCGCAATATTTCGTCCAGCCAAATCCGTGAACTGATAGCCTACAAGCAGGATATTAGTCCTTATGTGCCCGAGCTTGTTAGTAAGGAAATAGAAAAGCATGAAAAAAAATAAAGGTCTCATTTTAATTTTATCTATCATTTTAGGAGTACTCTTGCTCTGGTTTACGGTCTTTGTTCCCCTGCCCTATTATATCGAGAGTCCTGGCGGAGCCATGGATGTGAAACAGGTCCTGACGGTTAATGAGGAAGAGGACAAGAAGGACGGTTCTTATGAGTTTACCTATGTCTCTGTTCAGCAGGCAACGGCTTTGCAGCTGCTCTTTGCCCAGTTCGATCCCTATGCGGATATTACTTCGGCTGAGGAGATGACGGGAGGAGCAGACAGCGAGGAATATTTCCGGATTGCGCAATTTTACATGGAAACTTCGCAGAATATGGCCAAATACCAGGGATTAACCCTGGCCAAAAAAGATGTTGAAATGGATTTCTTTGGGGTCTATGTGCTTGATTTGGCGGAGGATTCGACCTTTAAGGACGTTCTCAAGATTGCGGATACGGTTGTCAGTATCAATGGCAAGACCTTTGAGTCGTCGCCTGATTTGATTAAGTATGTCAGCGGTTTGGAACTGGGCAGTCCTGTGACGGTGGGCTATGTGACAAACGGTCAGGAAAAATCAGCTGACGGTAAGATTATCAAGCTGGTCAATGGAAAAAATGGTATCGGGATTACCCTGGTGGACCACACAGAGGTCAAGTCCTCAGTACCTATTGACTTCCAGACGGGCAATATCGGCGGTCCTAGTGCAGGTCTCATGTTCACTTTGGCTATCTATACCCAGCTGGCTGAGCCAGATTTAAGGGATGGCCGGACCATTGCAGGAACGGGAACCATTGAGCAGGACGGCAAGGTCGGCGATATTGGCGGGGCGGACAAGAAGGTCCTATCTGCTGCCAAGGCCGGTGCCAGCATCTTCTTTGTTCCTAATAATCCTGTGGATAAGGAAATCCTAAAAGAAAATCCAGATGCCAAGACCAACTATGAGGAGGCCAAGGAGGCTGTAGAGAAAGCGGGAGTAGACATCGAGGTCGTACCTGTCAAAACAGTCCAAGATGCCATTGATTATTTAAAGAAATAGAGTTTGTGGAGTAACCTAGTTGCTCCTTTTTTCTTAAAATTGTCAGAAATTTCTTTGAAAACTGATAGGAGGAGCATTCCTGTTAAAATCATGGTATAATGGTAAGGTTAGAATGTATGAGAAACCAATAGAATGGAGGCCCAATGAAAAAAGAAATTACACCAGAAATGTATAACTACAACAAGTATCCTGGTCCTAGTTTTGCTCGGGTTGGGGACAAGGTTGTCTCTGAAAATATCGAGTTGGACTTGCTAGAAAATCACAAGGATGCCTTTGACCAGACCATTTTCGGTCAACGCTTTTCCCAGCTTATGCTCAAGTTTGACTATATTGTGGGCGACTGGGGCAATGAACAATTGCGTCTCAAGGGATTCTACAAGGATGATAAGACGGTCAAGTCTGACTTGAAAATCGGTCGCTTGGATGACTATCTGACCGAGTTTTGTAATTTTGGTTGTGCTTATTTTGTCTTGGAAAATCCAAATCCACAGGAGCTGCCTGAAGAGGTGGAGGACAGACCACGTCGTAAGCGGAGCCGGTCTCGTAACCGCAATCGCAACCAGCAGCGGACGGAGCCTATTTCCCATAAGGAACAACAAAAGGCTCAACCGGAGAAGAAGGGGCGGGACAATCGTGCCAAGTCCAACCGGAATGACCGTAAGAAGGTGGTGCGCCAGGATAAGGTGGCAGACCAGTCTCGGCACTTTACGGTACACCATGATAAGAAAGCTGGCAAGCAGGCGCCCAAGCAGGAGCGTAGACAAGCATCGGATGCCAAAGAGACCAAGCGTAGTTTTGTCATTCGTCAGAAGTAGGGAGAAACATGAAACCATCAATTTATTCATTTAGCCAGGCCAATTTGGTGGACTGGATTTTAGAAAATGGCGAGAAGAAATTCCGCGCAACTCAGATTTGGGAGTGGCTCTACCGTTCGCGGGTTCAGTCCTTTGAAGAGATGACCAATTTGCCCAAATCTTTGATTGAAAAATTGGAGGAGAACTTTGTTGTCAATCCTTTGAAACAGCGGATTGTGCAGGAGTCAAAAGACGGTACGATTAAATACCTATTCGAGTTGCCAGACGGCATGCTGATTGAGACGGTGCTCATGCGTCAGCACTACGGTTTGTCTGTCTGTGTGACGACCCAGGTCGGCTGTAATATCGGATGTACCTTCTGTGCCTCTGGTCTCATACCCAAGCAACGGGACTTGACCAGTGGTGAAATTGTGGCTCAAATCATGCTGGTGCAGAAATATTTGGACGAACGTGGACAGAGTGAACGTGTCAGCCATATCGTGGTCATGGGGATTGGTGAGCCACTGGACAACTATGACAATGTCATGACTTTTTTACGTGTAGTCAATGATGACAAGGGGCTGGCTATCGGTGCCCGTCACATTACTGTGTCGACGTCTGGCTTGGCACCAAAAATCAAGGATTTTGCCCGCGAAGGCGTTCAGGTCAATCTGGCCGTGTCCCTTCACGCGCCAAATAATGACCTACGTTCCAGCATCATGCGCATCAACCGTAAGTACCCTATTGAGGTTTTGTTTGAGGCGATTGAGGATTATATCCAAACGACCAACCGTCGCGTGACCTTCGAGTACATCATGCTCAATGAAGTGAATGACGGTTTGGAACAGGCTCAGGAATTGGCAGACTTGACCAAGAATATCCGCAAATTGTCCTATATCAACCTGATTCCTTACAATCCGGTATCTGAGCATGACCAGTACAGCCGGTCGACCCGTGAGCGGACCCTTGCCTTCTTTGACCTGCTTAAGAAAAATGGGGTCAACTGTGTCGTTCGTCAAGAGCATGGTACGGATATTGATGCCGCTTGTGGTCAGCTGCGTTCCAATACGCTCAAGAAAGACCGTGAAAAGGCGCGTGCCCGCATCGCTGAAGCCAAGGCCAAGGCAGGTATTCAGGCATGAGAAGGTTATTCCTCAGTGACGGCAATTTGACTGGTCTTGGAAGAAAGATATACAAAATCTTAGCTGGAGCCTATGCTCTGGCTATTGTTTTCATGTGTTTCCTCCCGCAGTCCTGGTACCCCCAGTACAAGGATTTTTCCACTCCGGGCATCATCCAGGTCGGGCGCCTCTATTTTCTGCCGGTTCCCTTTAATAGCATCGTCAACGGTGACAAGGTCGACAGTCTGGCGGATTTGGGCTGGATTTTCCTGCAAAATGCCACCAATATTTTCCTGCTCTTTCCTCTCGTTTTGGCTCTTGTTTTTCTTTTTGAAAAATGGCGGAGCCTTCGAGCAGCTGCCCTCTATAGTTTTTGTATCAGCCTCTTCATTGAGTGCACCCAACTCTTGTTGGATCTTCTGATTGATGCCGGCCGTGTCTTTGAAATTGATGACCTCTGGACCAATACGCTGGGTGGGGTGTTGGCTTACCTGTTCTATCGGTTCTGGTACCGTATCTATAAGCAGAAGAAATGAAATGAATGATTATTCGGATTATTCAGAAAATTCCGCAAAAACCATTGACGGCTTTCATATAATCTTGTAAAATATGTATAATTAATCAAATGACTTACGGGATTTGGTTAGTGGATGAAATAATGATGAGATTCCTTGAATATTCGTGCATGTTTATTCGTCTTGTTTCATAGAAAAACCTCACTGTTTAGCTGTTACAGTGAGGTTTTTTCTGTGTTTCAAGTGATTTATTTCCAAAAATCGTCAAATACCGTAATCGGTAGGTGGCGTTTGTGTTCTGTTTTTTTCCAAAAGCCTTCGATGATTTCTTGGGCTTGGAGGTCAATGGTTTTCCCCTCTAGATAATCATCAATCTGATTATAGGTCACGCCGAGGGCTACTTCATCTGCCAGACCGGGCTTGTTTTCCTCCAAATCAGCCGTAGGAACTTTATCATAGAGTTTGCGGTCGGCACCGAGAGCCGCTAAGAGCTGCTTGCCTTGACGCTTGTTGAGGCGGAAGAGCGGCAGAATGTCTGCACCGCCGTCGCCATGCTTGGTGAAAAAGCCTGTAATGTTTTCTGCGGCATGGTCGGTTCCGACCACGGCACCCTTGCGTTCGCCAGCGACAGCATATTGGGCAATCATCCGCATGCGGGCCTTGGCATTTCCCTTGTTAAAATCAGACAAGGGCAGGCCGGCCGATTTGACGGCATCTGCCATAGCATCCGTCGCATCCTTGATATTGATGGTCAGGCTGACATCTGGCTGAATGAAAGCAAGAGCGGCTTGGGCGTCGGATTCATCAGCCTGAACGCCGTAAGGCAGACGAATCGCAATGAATTGGTAGTCCTCATCTCCTGTCTCAGCCCGCATTTCTTCCATGGTTAATTGGGCCAGACGACCAGCAAGGGTGGAATCTTGACCGCCAGAGATGCCCAGAACATAGGTTTTTAGGAAGGGGTGTTTTTTCAGGTAATCCTTGAGAAATTGGATAGACGTACGGATTTCTTCTTGTGGATCAATTTTGGGCTTGACGCCCAGCTGTTGGATAATCGTTTTTTGTAAGGTCATAGGAGCCTCTCTTAGATAGATTTTGCTTGACTTTGCTTGCGAATGCGGTGGATGAGGTCCATCTTGTTATCCCAGACATCTTGGGCAAGGTCAACAGGGTAGAGCTGTGGATTGAGTACGCGCTTGTATTCGTCCCAGAGTTGGTCAATTTCTTGGTTGGCATAGGATTGAATATCCGCCAAACTTGGTAATTCATAGACCTGCTTGCCTTCTTCAAAAATAGGAACCAAGAGCGGACGAGCCTCAAAATTCTCAATCGTCTTTTTGATATAGGTGTAGGTCGGGTGGAACATATAGATGCTGTCCATCTTGGTCACATCTGTGTCGGCAAAAGTAATATAATCGCCTTCTGACTTGCCTTTTTCCTTAGAAGTAATGCGCCAAACCTGTTTTTTACCCGGGGTAGACACTTTTTCTGCGTTGGACGATAGTTTGATTGTGTCACGCATGACTCCATTTTCCTCTTCGATGGCAACAATCTTGTAGACAGCACCGAGAGCTGGTTGGTCGTAGGCTGTAATCAATTTTGTTCCGACACCCCAGACATCAATTTTAGCCTTCTGCATCTTGAGGTTGAGGATGGTATTTTCATCCAAGTCGTTAGAAGCGTAAATCTTGGCTTCAGTAAAACCAGCGTCGTCCAGCTGTTGACGGACCTTCTTGGAAATATAGGCCATATCACCAGAATCAATCCGCACTCCTTTGAAGTTAATCTTATCGCCCATTTCCTTGGCAACTTTTATGGCGGCAGGAACACCGATTCGAAGGGTATCATAGGTATCTACCAAGAAAACACAGTCGTGATGGGTTTCAGCGTAGGCCTTGAAAGCCTTGTAATCATCGCCGTAGGTTTGGACTAGGGCATGGGCATGGGTACCAGCAACAGGAATGCCAAATATTTTGCCGGCTCGGACGTTGGAAGTGGCTGAAGCACCACCGATAAAGGCTGCGCGTGTTCCCCAGATGGCTGCATCCATTTCTTGGGCCCGGCGTGTCCCGAATTCCATCAAGGGTTCGTCCTCGATAACGGCTTTAATGCGACGGGCCTTGGTCGCAATCAAGGTCTGGTAGTTGACTATATTCAAAATAGCCGTTTCAACTAATTGGCACTGAGCCAGTGGTCCCTCAACCTGCATAATCGGTTCATTGGCGTAGACCAAATCCCCTTCCTTGGCTGAACGAAGGCTCAACTTCATCTCTAAATTGGCTAAATAATCCAGAAAATCCTCTGGATAGCCCAATTCGGTCAAGTAGTCAATATCTGTCTGGCTAAAGGTCAGGTTGTTAAGATAGTGGACAACCCGCTCTAGCCCTGCAAAGACTGCGTAGCCATTTTCAAAGGGTTGCTTACGGAAATACACTTCAAAAACCGCCCTTTTATTGTGAATGTTTTGCTTAAAGTAGACCTGCATCATGTTGATTTGATAGAGGTCGGTGTGCATGGTCAGGCTGTCGTCTGTATATAGAGTCATGGTATTCTCCTTTGCTAACAATAATATCATTATAACAAAAAAAATCGGGAAAACCCGATTTAAAGAACAATAGTCACCAAAATACTGGCCAAAAAGAGGAAGGGGACATAGGGTAGTGACCGAGATTTAAAGATGTAGAAGATAGCCAGACCCAAGAGGGAGCTGATTTGGACAATCCAGAGAATTTCGGTAAAGCCAAAGAGCAGAGACAGGCTGGCTAGATAGAGGAAGTCGCCTGAGCCGATAGACTTGGACATTTTTTCTGTCACAAAGGCTAGGACCAAAAAGCCACAGAAGAGCCAATTGAGTTGGGACAAGATTAGGGCTACAAGGGTAAAGACCAACCAGACCATGAAGGGATATTCCTGGTGTTTGATGTCATAAATAGTCAAGACCAGGCCGCCAAGGACCAGCACCATTTCCATAAGGGAAAGGACTTGAAAATGGCAGAGCAGGACCAAGAGACCAGACAAGACTTCCAGTCCCAGATACCAATAAGGGATTTTGGCTCTGCAGTAGCGGCATTTGGATTTGGTCAGGACTTGGGAAACAATGGGAATCAAATCCCAGGCCTTGAGCCGTCGCTTGCAGGCATTGCAGTGACTAGAGGGTGCGATAATGGACTGTTCAGGGAAACGGTCGATGACCAATCCCAAGAAGGAGCCGATAGAAGCTCCAAGGAAAAATAGGATAATTGTCTTCATACCTATTTATTCGCAAATGGGAGAGGAAAATGAGATATTTTTTAAAATTTTTTTACAAAATTTCGATGGTACTCTGGATAATGCCAAAGGAATGGAGAGAATTCCGTATTTTTGCTTTGGTCTTGTCTGCTACAGCAGGATTTGTCAGTTTGACCGTCACAGTCGCACAATGCTCATATCCATCCATGGTCCAGACATTTAGTTGAGTGATTTCGTGAACATTTTCAAGAGCAAGGAGAATTTCTTTCACTTCTTCAAGATTTACTCCTTGCGGACTTGTTTCAAGTAGAATCTTGACACTATTCCAAGCTTTTGGCAGGGCTTTGGAGAGGATGAAGATAGCAATACCGAGTGAGAGTAATGGGTCTAGAAAGTACCAATCAGTGAATTGAAGAATGATGGAAACAAGGATGACCGCCAGCCATCCCAAAATATCCTCTAAAAAGTGTAAGCTGAGAATGGATTCATTATGGCTATGGCCATTTTTTACAATACGAGAAGCAAAGAAATTGATGATGACAGCGATAATCCCAAGTATCAGCATCCCATCCTGATTGACAGGCTGGGGATGGAAAAGATTGGGAATGTTTTCTACAAGGATCAAGCTGGAGCCGATAATCAGAATGCTGGAAGTCAAGAGAGCAGCCAAAATATTCCATCTCTTGTAGCCAAAAGGATAGAACTTGTCAGCAGGTTTATTGGCATAGGTTTGCATGATGGCAGAGCTTCCGATGGCGAGGGCGTCACCCAAATCATGAACAGCATCTGCTAAGATGGCGCTGGAACCAAAGAGCCAGCCAAAGATAAACTCGATGATAGAAAAGCTGAGATTGAGGAGAAAAGCGATAAATGTATTTTTAGAAGATGACATGAGATTCCCTTTCTGTGTTATACTGTTTATAGGTTTATTATGTACTGTAATGAGCCGAAAAACTAGAAACAAGAGAAACGGTTTGTCTTTTTCTGAACAAATTGTTTGAAATGTACGAAAAATGGATAGACGAATTGCAAAAACAAAAAGAGCTATTTTTCAGGCTTTTTTGACCTTATTAAATGATAAAGGTTATGATGACATGCGCGTGCAGGATGTTATTGACCTGGCAGATGTGGGGCGTTCCACTTTCTATGCCCACTATGCCAGTAAAGAGGCTCTTTTGGAAGAACTTTGTCATGACCTCTTTCACCACTTATTTACAGGTCGTGAAGATGCGGATGTGAAGACTTTGTTGGCCCATATTTTCAAACACTTTCGGACCAATCAAGACCGAGTTGCCAGCCTTTTATTGTCCCGCAATGCCTATTTTCTAAGAGAACTGGAAGCGGAGCTGAAACACGACATTTTTCCAAAAGTGGTTGAAGACTACATGCAGGACAAGGGGAATCTTCCAGAGGATTTGCTGGTACATTTTGTTGTGACCACTTTTGTGGAGACGGTCAGCTGGTGGTTGCAGCAACGCAAAAAGGTGGACGAAGCCACCTTGACCGAATATTATGTAAGATTATTAGCTTAAGGAGTGAAAATGCTTAGACCTTTACACATGGCTCATGCCTTTTTAGATGAGATTTTAACAGACCAGGACCTAGCGGTCGATGCGACGATGGGAAATGGTCATGACACGCTATTTTTAGCCCAACGAGCAGGAAAAGTTGTGGCCTTTGATATTCAGGAACAAGCCCTGGCCACAACGGCTGAAAAACTAGAAAAAGCTGGCTTGACCAATGCCCAATTGGTTTTGACAGGGCACGAAAACCTAGACAAGTATGTGGAGGAATGCAAGGCAGCAATTTTCAATCTGGGCTATCTTCCTTCGGCGGATAAGTCAGTTATTACCCTGCCTGCAACCACCCTTCAAGCTATTGAAAAAGTTCTTGACAGACTGGTGGTTGGTGGTCGCCTAGCCATCATGATTTATTATGGACATGAGGGTGGGGCGGTTGAGAAGGATGCTGTCTTAGACTTTGTCAGCCAGCTAGACCAGACCGTCTTTACAGCCATGCTCTACAAACCGCTCAACCAAGTCAACACTCCACCGTTTTTGGTCATGGTGGAACGATTAAAATCCAGCTCAAACTAGGGCTGGATTTGTTTTTTATAATATCGGCTTAATGAACAATCTTCCTTCACCCAAGTCAATCAATTCTACCTGATTGCCATAAAAATCGCTGAGGAGTTCAGGTGTCAGGATGTCTTCTTTGGGTCCCTGTGCCAAGACCATGCCTTCTTTGAGCAGGAGGACATGGGTGAAATTATCAGTGATTTCTTCGGCGTGATGGGTGACGTAGATAATGGCAGGAGCCGATGGGAGTTGGCAGATATGGTCGATGTGATGGAGCAGGCGTTCGCGAGCCAAGAGGTCTAAGCCCACAGTAGCCTCGTCCAAAATCAAAATAGCCGGTTCTTCCATCAAACTGCGGGCAATGAGCAGGAGTTGGCGTTCGCCCTGTGACAAACTAGCATAGGTCCGACCAATCAAGTGGTCAGCCTTGATGGTTTTAAGCATTTCAATAGCCTGGTCTAGCTCTGCGTGTCCATACTCACGGTAGAGGATGGAGGATTTGTACTTTCCAGTCAGGACAATCTGCTCAGCTGTCAAATCAATGGGAAAGCGTTCGGCAAGGAAAGAACCCACGACCCCAATCTTAGTACGAAGGCTAGGAATATCACCTTTGCCAAACTCCACTCCAAGAACAGTCAGGTCACCAGATGTCTTCCAAAACTCAGCCATTAAAATACGAAGGAGGGTTGACTTTCCAGCCCCATTGAGCCCTAAAATAGCCCAACGCTCGCCTTTTCTAAATTCCCAGTTGATGTTATTTAAAATCGTTTTCCCCTGTCTCTTGTAGGACAGCTGTTTCATCGATAGTATCATGTCCAATTCCTTTTCAATTTAAAAATGCATATCACAAAGTTTTCGGTATTCCTTCTACCATAAAACGTAAAATATGGTATAATAGAGCTATTATATCATTTTTTATAGGAGAATATCATGGAAGACCCTGGTAGTCAGACCATTCATTTACAAATATTATTACTGTTACTTTTGACCTTACTGAACGCATTCTTTTCAGCTTCAGAAATGGCCCTCGTATCCCTCAACCGCTCTCGTGTGGAGCAGAAGGCAGCCGAGGGGGAGAAGAAGTACATTCGCCTGGTTTCCGTCTTGGAAAATCCAAATAACTTCTTATCGACCATACAAGTCGGTATCACCTTCATCTCCATTCTTTCGGGTGCAAGTTTGGCTGGTGATTTAGGTGCGATTTTGGCCCAGTGGCTGGGCGATTCAGCTACAGCTCAGACAGCTGGCTATTGGTTGGCTCTGGCACTTTTGACCTTTATTTCCATTGTCCTTGGTGAGCTTTATCCCAAGCGGATTGCCATGAATATGAAGGAAAATCTAGCAGTTGTGACGGCTCCTGTCATTATTTTTCTTGGCAAGATTGTCAGCCCCTTTGTCTGGCTGCTTTCAGCTGCGACCAACCTGATTAGCCGTATCACACCTATGAATTTTGATGATGCGGATGACCAGATGACCCGTGACGAGATTGAGTACATCTTGACCAAGAGCGAGCAGACCTTGGATGCGGAAGAAATCGAGATGCTGCAGGGGATTTTCAATCTGGACGAGCTCATGGCCCGTGAGGTTATGGTTCCTCGTACCGATGCTTTCATGGTGGATATTGATGATGAAATTGCCGCCACTATGGCTGAAATTCTCAAGCAAAACTTTTCTCGTATCCCAGTCTACGAAGGCGACAAGGACAATGTGATTGGCCTGATTCATACCAAGAAAATCTTGGCGGAAGGCTTTGCCAACGGCTTTGATAATCTCAATATTCGCCGCATCATGCAAGAACCGCTCTTCGTACCGGAGACAATTTTTGTGGATGATTTGCTCAAGGCCCTTCGCAATACCCAAAACCAAATGGCTATTTTGCTGGACGAATACGGTGGCGTTGCTGGTCTTGCTACCTTGGAAGACCTTCTGGAAGAAATTGTCGGTGAAATCGATGATGAGACCGATAAGACAGAAGTCTTTGTCCGTGAAATTGCAGACAATACCTTTATCGTTCAGGGGAATATGACCCTCAACGACTTCAATGAACATTTTGATATGGAGTTGGAGAGCGATGATGTGGATACCATTGCCGGCTATTATCTGACAGGTGTGGGTACCATTCCAAGCCAGGAGGAAAAAGTTTCCTTTGAGGTGGACAGCAAGGGCCACCACCTGGTTCTCAGCAATGATAAGGTGAAAAATGGTCGTGTGACCAAGCTGAAGATTCTTATCACACCGATTGAAGAAGATTCAAACGAGAAGGATTAGGAAACTAGTCCTTCTTTTTTTCATCTTTATCGGAAGTAGGCTAGACTAATAGCTTATTAAGAAAAGTGGAGAAGTGTTATGAGAAATTTGGTTGTATTTTTGCATTCATCAGTAGACGGCATGGTTGAGGGACCAAATGGTGCCATGGATATTGGCTTTGTAGCTTACAATGAAGAATTGGAGGCGGTAGCCAATCAGGTCCTGTCTACTGTCGATACAATCCTGTGGGGACGAAAGACCTATGAGATGATGTATGGCTACTGGCCGATTATGCTGGACAATCCTGATGCTAGTGACCATGAGAGAAACCATGCTGCCTGGATTGAGAAGGTTGAAAAGTTGGTTAGCACGACCAGTCTAGAGAAAGCGGGTTGGAACAATACGATCTTGCTTAAAGGTGACATTGTTGGACAGTTGAAGCAGCTAAAAATGCAAGAAGGTGGAGATATTCTGGTCTTGGGTAGCTCACGCCTGGCTAAATTTCTCATGGAAGAAGGCCTAGTAGATGTATTGAAATTAAGCATTTCTCCTGTATCTTTCGGTGGTGGATTCCGTCTTTTGGAGGGGATTACAGCAGAATTTCAGCTTCAAGAGAGCCAGGTTCTGAAGTCTGGGGTGCTGGCTGTAACTTATGAGATAAAATAAAAATCCTGGATATAGGATTTTAAATAAAATTTGGTAAAAAGAAGAGGCATCCCGATTGGAATACCTTTTTCTACTGATTAAGCTAGCCTCTGGGACTATCTTAACGACGGATTTCTTTGATACGAGCTGCTTTACCTTGAAGAGCACGCAAGTAGTACAATTTAGCACGACGTACTTTACCGTAACGAACAACCTCAATCTTGTCAACACGTGGAGTGTGGATTGGGAATGTACGTTCAACACCTACACCACCAGAAATTTTACGTACAGTGTACATTTCTGAGATGCCTTGGCCTTTACGAGAGATAACAACACCCTCGAAAATCTGGATACGTTCGCGGTTACCTTCGACAACCTTCGCGTGAACACGTACAGTGTCACCAGGACGGAAAGAAGGGATATCAGTACGAAGTTGACCTTCTGTCAAACTTTGGATCAATGGATTCATTTTTTTCTCCTATCTTTGTCAATCATAGGTGCTTTTAAACCCAGCGGATAAACTGTATTTTTGTGCGTCCATTACACACGAAGAATATTTTACCTTATTTTGATAGATTTGTAAAGTAAATATGCTGGATTTTAGAAAAAAGTGAAAGAAGGATGTGCTCGGCAAATTTCAATTCCGAGTTAGCCACCTATAAGAAATTCTCTCGGTGACTTGTAGCCCAAACATTTTTTGGGATA
>NZ_JBIMJS010000026.1:0-15377 GCF_043674225.1 Streptococcus sp. A11 | reverse complement strand
CAACTTACTCACATATAGTGAAACATCTAATTCTTGGCTAAGGTAAGGTGGCTAACTTCATTATAGAACTTTCGTAAAATGGGAAAAATAGCAAGAAAACTGGAATTGTAGTTGCTATTCGACATCTTATTAGAAAAGAGTTTATCATGTCTTTTATCACAACAATTATCGATGAGCACTTAGCAGATATTTCTGGCTCCCTGTCTTATTTTGATCGGGAGGGAAATGTTCATGGCGTTACGCACGGGAGCAAGACCTCCTATCCATCCTTTGAGGATTACTATCTGGCTATGGGCGCGCGTATTAGTAGCGAAGTACAAAGTAAATATACCAGAAAATTGAGGTTTTGGGCCTTTTGGGAGGCCCTACAAAGCCCCTCGATTGCTCTTTCTCTATTCATCGGTCTTATTTCCTTGGTTCTTTTTTTCATTACAAAGGGAGAGGGATGGCCTGAGTGGCTTGTAAATATTGCTATGTTCTTTACGATTTCCCCACTTTTTGGAGCTATATATTACAATTTGTTTTTCAAAACTTGGGCGACAACAAATTTTGAAAATGCCTATTATAGAGAACTAGCTAAGAAACAGTCAATGATTTACACCAAGAAAGTCAAGCATGAAAAAAATTGGCCATTTATCATCGCTGTTGTTGGGCTACTAGCCTTGGGATACTTTGATAGCTGGACTACATCAGTAAAACTATTACTGATGGGGCTGATTCCATTATTATTGAGCATGATTGAGGGAGTCATCCTGATAGTACTTATAAAACTATTTGCTACCTTATTCCCAAAAAAGAAAAAAGAGACTTCTGATGATTTGCAACGTCTATCTCCAGAACTCGATAAGGAGTTAAAAAAGCGTCTCAGGACGATTTATGTAGATTTTCAAAAAGGGAAATATGCCGATGCTTTTAAGAGATTTGACACCTCTCAGAAAAGTTGGAAAGAGTTTCACCAAGAGATTCAAAATTTCCTTAATGACCAAGAACTGACTGCCTTCCATACCATTCCCTTTGAGGAGACGGAGATATCAATTTTAAACGTCACGGCCAGCGATTTTGAGGCTGATTTATTTCTATATGATACTCAGGCGATAGAATTTCCAGAGTTTTATCTCATTTGTAAAGTTAGCTACCAAGAGGATAGGTTACAGGCTATTGAGTTGGTTGAGATAGGCTATTAAAGAAAAGAGTGTATTCTCCATGAAGGTCCTCTGATGCTAGATTAAACGTTGCTGTTTTCGTGTTTCTTTGAAAAAACAGAAAGTTATAGCAATTGAAATCATTTAAGCAGCATTTTCTTAAGATTAGGTAGTTAGTATGATATGGAGGAGCAGTCGTAAAATTTTACACTGTATATTTTAATTTACTCCGATACTTTGTAATTCTCTCACAGTCTTAATCGAATTAGACATGATTTATACATGAAAGGAATAAATTCTAAGGTAAATGTCCTAGATATAAATTTACCTTAACAAATATATCAGAACACTATCCACTCAAGAAATTGGAGTAAAAAGTAGATTGATACATAGGAACTAAAACTTTTAAAGACCAGTTGCTTGGTCTTTTTTCTGATATCAAATTGTGGTATAATTGGTTGGTATCAAAAACGCGTTCCATTAGCGCGGAAAGGAAAAAAACATGACAAAAACACCGTTTTACATTACCACACCCATTTATTACCCGTCTGGAAAGCTTCATATTGGTTCGGCCTACACGACCATTGCCTGTGATGTCTTGGCTCGCTACAAGCGTCTTATGGGCCACGAGGTTTTCTATCTGACAGGGCTTGATGAGCACGGGCAGAAGATTGAGGAGAAGGCCAAAGAGGCTGGTTTGACACCGCAAGCCTACGTTGACGGCATGGCGGTTGGTGTTAAGGAACTCTGGAACTTGCTAGATATCTCTTACGACAAGTTCATTCGCACGACCGACGATTACCACGAGGAAGTGGTGGCGGCTGTTTTTGAAAAATTGCTGGCGCAGGACGATATTTACTTGGGAGAGTATTCTGGTTGGTACTCCGTATCGGACGAGGAATTCTTCACCGAGAGCCAATTAGAAGAGGTCTTCCGAGATGAAAACGGCAAGGTAACAGGCGGTATCGCTCCCAGCGGTCACGAGGTTGCCTGGGTTTCAGAGGAATCCTACTTCCTCCGCCTCAGCAAGTATCAGGATAAATTGGTTGAGTTCTTCAATGCTCACCCAGACTTTATCCAGCCAGACGGCCGCCTCAATGAAATCATGAAAAACTTCATCGAGCCAGGCTTGGAAGATTTGGCCGTATCGCGTACTTCATTTACCTGGGGTGTACCTGTACCGTCCAATCCAAAGCACGTTGTCTATGTTTGGATTGATGCCCTACTCAACTACGCAACTGCCTTGGGTTATGGTCAGGAAGAAACAGCCAACTACGACACCTTCTGGAATGGAACAGTTTACCACATGGTTGGTAAGGACATTCTTCGTTTCCACTCCATTTACTGGCCAATCATGCTCATGATGTTGGACATGAAGTTGCCAGACCGATTGGTCGCTCATGGTTGGTTTGTCATGAAAGATGGCAAGATGTCCAAGTCTAAGGGTAATGTGGTCTATCCAGAAATGTTGGTTGAGCGTTTCGGCTTGGATCCACTGCGTTACTATCTCATGCGTAGTCTGCCAGTTGGTTCTGACGGCACCTTTACACCAGAAGATTACGTTGGTCGTATTAACTACGAATTGGCCAATGACCTTGGAAACCTACTCAACCGTACCGTTGCCATGATTAACAAGTATTTCGGTGGTCAGGTGCCAACTTTTGTGGCTAACGTGACGGACTTTGATGCGGACTTGGCAGCAGTCGTAGCTGAAAACTTGTCAAGCTACCACAAGTATATGGAAGCAGTTGACTATCCACGCGCCTTGGAAGCGGTCTGGAATATCATCTCCCGTACCAACAAGTACATCGATGAAACAGCACCGTGGGTCTTGGCTAAGGACGAAGCGGACCGCGACAAGTTGGCAGCAGTTATGGCTCACTTGACAGCCGGTCTTCGTGTGGTGGCTCACCTCATTCAGCCATTCATGATGACGACGTCTAATGCTATTATGGAACAGCTTGGTTTGGGAACAGTATTTAATCTTGAAAATCTTGACTTTGCAGGACTTCCAGCTGGTTTGACAGTGGTCGCAAAAGGAACGCCTATCTTCCCACGTCTGGATATGGAAGAGGAAATCGCCTATATCCAAGCTCAAATGGGTGGCAGCTCTGCTATTTCCCAAGAGGAAGAAAAAGAGTGGAACCCAGCTGACGTGGAGCTCAAAAACGAGAAAGCAGCCATCAAGTTCGAGGACTTTGATGCGGTTGAAATCCGCGTGGCCGAAGTCAAGGAAGTAGCCAAGGTGGAGGGATCTGACAAGTTGCTTAAGTTCCGTCTAGATGCTGGTGACGGTCAGGACCGCCAAATCCTGTCTGGTATTGCCAAGTACTATCCAAATGAGCAGGAGTTGGTCGGTAAGAAAGTTCAAATCGTTGCCAACCTCAAGCCACGTAAGATGATGGGCTTGCTCAGCCAGGGTATGATCCTCTCAGCCGAACACGACGGCAATTTGACACTTTTAACAGTAGATCCATCTGTGCCAAACGGCAGTCAGATTGGGTAAGTTTGCAGAGACAAGACACAAAAACCAGCCCTAGTCGGCTGGTTTTTTGAGTACTTTCCATTCCTTTTCTAGAATGGACATAATGAGGGTATCGGCATAACCGTCTGCTGTCTTATGGCTGTCACGCTTGATACCTTCTAAACGAAAACCTGCTTTTTCATAGGCACGCTTGGCACGCGGGTTGAAGGAAAAAACTTCCAATTCCAAGCGATGTAAGCCAACCTGCTCAAAAGCGAAATCTCTGGTTTTCTCGACTGCCCAAGAGCCCAAACCACGGTCCAAATAGTCCTCGTCAAAGATAACAATCCGAAAGTTAGCGGAGTTATTCTCCCTATCTAGTTCATTGATGACCGACTCACCGATAAAGGTTCCGTCAGGTGCAATCAAGATAAAATCAAACCGATCAGGGTCAGCCATAATCCGATTGTAGAAGTTGATAACGTCATCTTTAGTGTAAGTTCCCGAGCTCCCTGTCAAACGATAAATTTCAACGGAAGGCTTGGTAAAACAGTCCTCATAGTATTTCTCTGCAAAGCCCACTTGAAAGGACTGCAGAATGAAGCCATCCTTTTCCCATTTGATAATATTTTTGGTCATTTTCCATCTCCTTTTCATCATTTTACCACAACTTGCGAACTAATAAAGAGAGGAGGTTTTATGTTAGTTGCACTTGATGAAGATGGACAAGTTTTTAATGTCTTGGAAAATCCTGCGCCGCAAGGCAGTTTTACTTGTCCGGGTTGTGGAGGCCTGGTCCGATACAAGTCCGGAAAGGTTCTGCGTTCGCACTTTGCCCATGTTTCCCTGCGGGATTGTAGTTACTTCTCCGAGAATGAGTCCGCCCAGCACCTGTCACTTAAGTCCAGTCTCTATAACTGGTTGGCTAAAAACGAACTGGTTGAACTTGAAAAATGCCTGCCAAAGATTGGCCAGGTCGCTGATTTATTGGTCAATAATAGTCTGGCCTTGGAAGTTCAATGTTCTAGCCTCCCCATTACTCGTTTGCAGGCGAGAACAATAGCCTATCATGTTGCAGGTTATCAGGTTGTTTGGTTGCTTGGCAAGGATTTGTGGCTCAAGGGACGACTGACCAATTTGCACAAGCAATTTCTCTCCTTTAGTATGAACATGGGTTTTCATCTGTGGGAGTTAGATGATGAGAAGAATGAGTTAAGACTTCGTTACCTCATTCATGAAGACTTGCGGGGCAAGGTTCATTGTCTGACCAAGGTCTTTCCTTTTGGTCAGGGAGATTTGCTGTCTGTTCTTCGGTCACCATTTGCTAAGCAATCCTTGTCATATTTCACTTGTTCGTGTGATCAGGGCTTGCTAGACTATGTTGCTAAACAACTCTATTACCGTACTCCCAAGTGGATGAACTTACAGGCGGAGGCCTATCAGCAAGGAAAAAACTTGCTCAGTCAGTCCTTGGAAGACTTCTATCCCCAAATCCGTCTGCCCCGCTCTGCCATTGGCTTTGCCCAAATCAAACAAGATCTGACACCAATCTATCTAGCTTTTGATAAGTTTTATGACAAAATGCAAGACAAGGAAAAACAAGTCCTGTATCCACCTATAATGTATAGACAACTTATGTAAATAATGATATAATAAATGAAAAGGTTTGTAAGGGGGTTCGTGGTATGAAATTCAGCCGTTTTACCTTAGTAAGTGCCTCTTTACTGCTAATAGCTTGCTTATCAGCTTGTGCTGTCAGGTATGAGGAAGGGCAAACAAGCACTGCCTCTAGTCAGCAAGTGCAAACAATCAATGAGGATGAAGTACAGAAGTTTACCTCCAAACATAGTCAGAAAGTAGTCTCTAAGGAAGTAGCGGAAAGTGGAGGTACCAGCATTACCTTTGATGATGGAACAGAGTATGTCCATGTCTCCGAAACAACCGTAGGGGAATATTTTATGCTTTCCTATCCAAGTGGTTGTAAGGTAACCTATTTCATTGAAAGTGGTGATTATACTGTAGCGACAGATGAATACGAAGGCGAAGACAAAGCAAGTGCAGCTAAGGGACAGGTCGGACAGTATTTTGTAGACAGTGGCTATTCTATTTCTTTTGCAAATGATGGCGCCCTCCTCATTGATTTACAAGGAAATTTCACCCACCAGTATGATGACCAGGAGAAAAAAGGAAATATTAAAGATGCTGAAGGAAGCAGTTACGTTGACGATTTGTTAAATAAATATGGTATCCCCAATCTTGCATTCTATGACAGATTTGTCAAGGAAGCAGTAGCAGATGCCAAGACCTACTTTACTACTGATGAGTAGGTTGTAAGCCCTCACTTTTCAATGGAAAGCGAGGCTTTTTTGTGGTAAAATAATAGGAACGGAGGATTTATTATGTCTAAACAACGTCATGAAATTGAAGAAAAATACCAGTGGGATTTGACCACTATTTTCCCAACAGATGAAGCCTGGGAAGCAGAACTTGCAGATTTACAAGCTGAAACTGAAAAAACAAAAGAATTTGCAGGTCACTTGCTCGACTCTGCTAAAAGCCTTTTGGAAATCAGTGAAACGCAACTCGGTCTTATGCGTCGCATTGAAAAACTCTATGTCTATGCGTCTATGAAAAACGACCAAGATACTCGCGAAGGAAAATACCAGGAATTTCAAGCTAAAGCTATGGGGCTTTATTCTGCTTTTTCACAAGCTTTTGCCTTCTATGAGCCAGAATTTATGGCCATTACTGAGGAGCAACTGGAAGCTTTCAAGGCAGAAGAGCCAGCTCTTACTCAGTACAGCCACCAATTTGAAAAACTCTTGGCAGCCAAGGACCACATCTTGTCACAGGAAATAGAAGAAGTTCTTGCGGCGACCAGTGAGATTTTCGATGCTCCGTCTGAAACCTTCTCTGTCTTGGATAATGCCAGCCTGCGTTTCCCAGAAATCGCAGACGAGGACGGCAAGTTGGTGCCCCTTTCTCATGGCAACTACATCTCCTTTATGGAGTCCAAAAACCGCGAAGTGCGTCAAGAGGCCTATGAGGCACTCTACGAAACCTACGAACAGTTCCAGCATACCTATGCCAAGACCCTTCAGTCTAACGTTAAGGTCAATAACCTGAAAGCTCGTTTGCGGAAGTACGATTCAGCCCGTCACGCAGCACTTTCTGCCAACTTTATCCCAGAGTCTGTTTACGATACATTAGTGTCAGCAGTCAACAAGCACCTCCCGCTCTTGCACCGCTACATCAATTTGCGTAAGAAACTCTTGGGTATTGACGACCTTAAGATGTACGATATGTACACACCGCTTTCGAGCACAGATACAAAAGTCGCCTATGAGGAGGCCTTGGCTACTTGTGTCGATACCTTGGATATCTTTGGTGATGAGTACGCGGCCATTGTCAAAGAAGCCTTTGAAAACCGCTGGATTGATGTCCATGTCAACGAAGGCAAGCGTTCAGGAGCCTATTCAGGTGGTGCTTACGACACCAACGCCTTCATGCTCCTCAACTGGCAGGACAATTTGGACAATATGTACACCCTGATTCACGAAACAGGGCATTCACTTCATTCGATGTTGACTCGTCAGAATCAGCCCTATGTCTATGGTCACTATTCGATTTTCTTGGCTGAGATTGCGTCAACAACCAACGAAAATCTCTTGACAGAGAAGCTCTTGGCAGAAGTGGAAGACGACAAGACCCGCTTTGCTATTCTCAATCACTACCTCGACGGCTTCCGTGGAACGGTCTTCCGTCAAACCCAGTTTGCTGAGTTTGAGCAGGCCATTTACAAAGCAGACCAAGAAGGTCAGGTCTTGACAGCAGACTTCCTCAACCAGCTCTACGGGGAACTTAACGAGAAGTATTACGGCTTGTCTGCGGAAGAAAATCCACTGATTCAGTACGAGTGGGCTCGTATTCCACATTTCTATTACAATTTCTATGTTTACCAATATTCAACTGGCTTTGCGGCAGCGTCTGCTTTGGCAGACAAGATTGTCAATGGTAGCCCAGAGGACAAGGAAAACTACCTCAACTACCTCAAGGCTGGTAGCTCTGATTATCCACTCAATGTCATTGCAAAAGCTGGCGTGGATATGACCAAGGAAGACTATCTCAACGATGCCTTCAAGGTCTTTGAAGCCCGCTTGACAGAGTTGGAAGCTCTCGTTGAGAAAGGTGTGCACCTATAAGATGATTTCCTACAAACGATCTTTAGTCTATCCGCTTGTCAGTTCTAACCTTGCGGCGCTGATTGGCATCGGTGTGATGACCAAACCAGAACCTGCAGTTGGACTAGGACTTGTCTTTCTCCTGGTCGCTATCCTATCGGCTATCTATGCGTATGTCTTGCGCCAGCAGGGTGAAGTCTTTCTCTTAACAGCTGAAGGCTTGGACTTTCAGGAAAAAATCGGCTCACCACGCCAGCATTTTTCAATGGAAGAAATTGGAGAGATGCGCTATATAGTGCGGCCAATTTATCGGGATTTTTTGTCGCGTAAGCTGAGGATTGTTGGAAATACAGGAAATTTGTTAGTTGAAGTGAATTTGAATGCCCTGGCTGGAGCGGACTTTAACGACATTTACCATTTTGTGCAAGAAGTCGCTCCCTATGTCCAGTGGGATTTTCCTACGAATTAAGAAGGAGGAAGCATGCTAACAGAAAATCAATTGCAGGATATTTTTGAAATAGCTGAAATCCTGTCAAATAGCGACAGAGACCTGTTCGCACAGTTGAAAGAGGCAGTTTTTGCAACGGATCCCAATCATATTTTGAATATGTTCGAATCCTATTTGTCAGCTGAGGGGTTTGACCAATTTTTGGACCAGGTGACGGAGTCAGAAAAAGACAATTTATGGTTGATTTTAGTCACGCTGTTAACCAAGCAGGACTATATTTTCCCTTGTGATATAGAAGTTGACTTGACGGATTTTATCAATGGTTTCGATCAGCTCAAACAGGTACGTGCTGCAGGTATTTTACTAAAATTGGATCCGGATGGACTCAATCCAGGCGCCAATCTTGCCCAGTGGCTCGTAACGATCAATACCAAGTTTGAAGCTGAAGGCTTGGCTGCGGGCTTGCTGTCAATTACAGAAGACAAGTTTTATGTTTTCTTTAATCAGATTGAAAAAGTAGCCCGGTTGCAGCAGCTGGCACAAGGACTTGATATTGTAATTGCCTAATCATTGAGTATGAATGTGTTATTTTGGGGAATAAAAAGGGCAAGCCTTGCTTACCCAAATAATTTTTTCCAGAAGGAAGGTTTTGTATCTTCCTTTTTTTCTGTTTTTGTCATCCATTCTGGAAAGTTTGCTGCGAATGCAATATCCTCCTTATCGACAGCATGGTCCGTGTGGAATAGGAGAGCATAAGGAGAAGCGCCAACTTTCTCATCGATAATGCTGGCTGTGATGCTACCCTGCTGAGCAATTTTCATCAATGCGATTTGCAGGCTATCGGACAGGGAAGGGGACAACTTGAGAAAAAGAGGACTGGTTTCTGACAGGAGTTTTTGGCAGATAGAAGCAAAGTTCTTTGCCAGATCAGGATGATTGGCCTCTTCAAAATTGAGAATGAGGACCACCCGTTCGCGGAAGGTTCCCATGTATTTACGCTGTTGGTCAGGGTCCAGTCTGGTCTCGCCAGATGATTTTTGTAAAATGGTAGAATGTAAATCAGTCATGTTGATTAGTATAACATAGTTGAAAAAGTTCGCCAAGGAAGACGCTTACATCATTTCTTTCAGCAAAATAACCTATTTTTTCTTGAAAAATCCCTGCTTTTAAGGTATGATAGCTTTGTAACAATTTTAAACTCATAAGGAGAGTAATATAATGTCAATTATTACTGATGTTTACGCTCGCGAAGTCCTTGACTCACGCGGTAACCCTACACTTGAAGTTGAAGTTTATACTGAATCAGGTGCTTTCGGACGTGGTATGGTTCCTTCAGGAGCTTCTACAGGTGAGCACGAAGCAGTTGAGCTTCGCGATGGTGACAAGTCTCGTTACCTTGGTCTTGGTACTCAAAAAGCTGTTGACAACGTAAATAACGTGATTGCTGACGCTATCATCGGTTACGACGTTCGTGATCAACAAGCTATCGACCGCGCTATGATCGCTCTTGACGGTACTCCTAACAAAGGTAAATTGGGTGCAAACGCAATCCTCGGTGTTTCTATCGCTGTTGCGCGTGCAGCTGCTGACTACCTTGAAGTGCCACTTTACACTTACCTTGGCGGATTTAACACTAAAGTATTGCCAACTCCAATGATGAACATCATCAACGGTGGTTCTCACTCAGACGCTCCAATCGCTTTCCAAGAATTCATGATCTTGCCAGTTGGCGCTCCTTCATTCAAAGAAGGTCTTCGTTGGGGTGCTGAAGTATTCCACGCTTTGAAGAAAATCTTGAAAGCTCGTGGTTTGGTAACAGCTGTTGGTGACGAAGGTGGTTTCGCTCCTAAGTTTGAAGGAACTGAAGACGGTGTTGAAACAATCATCGAAGCGATCGAAGCTGCTGGTTACGAAGCTGGTGAAAACGGCATCATGATCGGTTTCGACTGTGCGTCATCTGAATTCTACGACAAAGAGCGTAAAGTTTACGACTACACTAAATTCGAAGGTGAAGGCGCTGCTGTTCGTACATCTGCAGAGCAAATCGACTACCTTGAAGAATTGGTTAACAAATACCCAATCATCACTATCGAAGATGGTATGGATGAAAACGACTGGGATGGCTGGAAAGCTCTTACTGAGCGTCTTGGCAAACGCGTTCAATTGGTTGGTGACGACTTCTTCGTAACAAACACTGACTACCTTGCACGTGGTATCAAAGAAGGTGCTGCTAACTCAATCCTTATCAAAGTTAACCAAATCGGTACTCTTACTGAAACATTCGAAGCTATCGAAATGGCTAAAGAAGCTGGCTACACTGCCGTTGTATCACACCGTTCAGGTGAAACTGAAGATTCAACAATCGCTGACATCGCAGTTGCAACTAACGCTGGCCAAATCAAGACAGGTTCATTGTCACGTACAGACCGTATCGCTAAATACAACCAATTGCTTCGTATCGAAGATCAATTGGGTGAAGTTGCAGTCTACAAAGGCTTGAACTCATTCTATAATTTGAAAAAATAAAACAGTCTGGGAGACTGTTCAGATTGAAGACAAACACTTAAGAGGCGTTTGTCTTTTTCTGTTTATTGGTCTGATAGTCGGTCTTTTTGCCAGAATCGTGGCTATTTGTACAATATAAAAAGGCTTCCCTGCCCTCATTTTTACCAATTTCTTGAGATTTAAGCACGCCAAAGTCAGTCCAATCTTATCCTCCATTTTGGACTTGCCTTTTTCTCTCGTGTAGCGCAGATTATGGTATTCCTTGGCTGTGCCAAATAGCCGTTCAATCGTCTCTTTCCGATGTTGGTAGAGCTCCTTCATCCCTCTTTGATGACGAATATCCTCGCTCTGTTCCAAATACTCCTTCCAAATATGCCGTGTGACAACTTTTTGATGGTTCTTACTGGTCGTACATACTGATAATAGGGGACAGTTGGCACAAATTGCAGGATCACTTTTGTATTCTCGGTAGCCTTCTCGGGTAGTCGTGCGATAGGTCAAGGCCTGATGTTCAGGACACAGGATACAATCGAAGTGTTCGTCATAGACAAAATCTTTAGGACGAAGTTGTCCCTTCTTCCCACGGGGACGGGTGTAGGGAAGGACAGGAGTAATCTCTTGTTCTAGGAGGAAGCGAGCGATACTTGGGGTCTTATAGCCAGAATCGGCAACGAGAAAGCTAAGTTGAAAGGGCTGGAGCTTGGCGAAGAGTGCAGGAAAGGCCTGACTGTCATGGACATTGCCAGCCTCCACACTATAAGCCAGAGCCCAACCATGCTTGTCACAAGCAACTTGAGCTGTATAAGCGAACACTTCTTTATGATCTCCCTTATGAAACCAACCACTTTCAGGGTCAGTTGTAGAAATTTTCTTAGTGACGGGCCCCTCCTCTTTTGCGAGCCCTAGCGGCTTTTTTGCGTGCTTTTCTCTATCCCTGTTAATTTCAATCTCTAGCTGGTCACTCATAAACTTGGCTTGCTTTTCAACTTCACGATTGATGAATTTACGATTATTCGCTGCAGCCTTGATATGAGTACCATCAATGAAAATTTCTGTTGGATCTATGAAGCCTGCATTGACACATAGACCTAAGATATGGGTGAAAATGCCTTCAATAACCTGTCTATCTTGGAAACGACGGACATAGTTCTTTCCGTAAGTAGTGAAATGAGGCACCTTATCATCCAGTCGAAGACCAAGAAACCAACGGTAGGCAGTGTTCACTTCAATTTCCTTAATGGTTTGGCGCATGGAACGAATGCCGAAGAGACACTGAAGGATTGGAATTTTAATGAGCAGAACAGGGTCAAGACTAGGACGCCCTGTTTCATCGCTATAGCTATCTGCGACTAAGTCATAGATAAAGGAAAAGTCAATAGCTTCCTCTATTTGACGAAGGAGATGATTTTGAGGAACAAGGTCATCTAAACTGTAGAAACCAAATTGACCGCGATTGTAGTCTGAGTTTTCTTTGTGTAACATAGCGATTCTCCTTCTAAGCGTTCTCTTTATTCCTAACTCTATTATACTACTTTACATATGAAAAAGCCGTTAGAAATACAATTCTAACGACTTTGTCTTCAGTCTGAACAGTCTGGGAGACTGTTTTATCCCCGAGCTAGCATAGCGAGGGTTATAATAAAAACAAGTCTGGAAATTTCCAGACTTGTTTTTCGTAGTACACTGTACTAATTTATCCCCGAACTAGGATAGCTAGGGTTATAGTGGAAACAAGTTCGGAATTATCTGGACTTGTTTTTTGTCGTGCAGTGTACAACTTATCCCTATGGCTCTCGAACTAGCAAGGTTTTAAGGATATGAAGATGCCCTCTGATTTAATTGGGAGGATTTTTGTAAAGTGGGGCAAATAAGGGTCACTATTTTACATGGAATTTTTATGGCAACATTGTTGGTTGTATTTACAGTCTTGATTATCTTATGTTGGTGATTGTGGTACCTATCTCCGATATTGTACAAATAGAACGAGAAATTGTATAATATCTAAGAAAAGCAGGTTAAAATAGGTAATTGAAATACTTGTTAGTTGACGATAAAAGGAGGAGATGAATGAAAGAAAAAACCAAAGTTGCATTTGTTTGTGTACATAATTTATGTCGCAGTCAGATTGCGGAGGCCTTAGCTAAGGCGAACTATGCACATGTTTTCGATGCCTACTCGGCAGGGACTGAAACCAAACCGCAAATCAATCAAGATGCGGTTCGTTTAATGAAGAGACAGTACCAGATTGATATGGAGGAAACACAGTATTCCAAGTTAATTGATGAATTGCCGGCGGTTGATATTGTTATTACCATGGGCTGCAATGTTGATTGTCCCTATCTTCCTTGTCAATATCGAGAAGATTGGGGACTGGACGACCCGAGTGGCCAGAGTGATCAAGTTTTCCTTGCTACCATGCATCAAATTGAAGAAAAATTGCAGCAACTGGTGACTATTTTAGAAAATAGCAACCGAAGCTTAAGTAACAAACAAGGTGCGATAGTGTAAATAGGAATTCATCTGTTATTTGTCAATGAAAAATAGAAATGAGTGAACAGAGTGATAAAATGGATATTTTTTGATTTGGGTTCTACATTGCTGGATGAAGAGTTAGCCTATCGTGAGTACACGGAAGAGTGTGTGAAAATGCTAGGCTCTCTTGGAATGGACATTTCCGTCTCTGTTTATCGTGGCAAGATGGAGGAGTTTGCTCGGGAAGGCTAGGACCCTATTCGAGCAACTTGGAACCATTTTGCACCGACCGAGCCACGTCCTTTATGGACAAATGAGGGGGTGAGTCTGTATCCTGAAACAATAGATGCTCTAGAGAAGTTATCACAAAACTATCGATTGGGGATTATGGCCAATCAGTCTAGCAGTATTAGAGAACTGCTTAAAGAGTGGGGAATTGAGTCTTATTTTCAACTCATCATCCTCTCTGAAGAGGTTGGGCTATCTAAACCAGATACAACTATTTTCACACTTGGCTTGCAAAAAGCAAACATCCCTGCAGATAGAGTTGTCTATATTGGTGATAGGTATGATAATGATATTCTACCTGCTAAATCTTTGGGAATGAGGACTGTACGAATACTGACAGATTTTGGGAAGCATGCCAGTGAAAATGAAAAATTGAAGAGTGATTGGGTAATTCCTTCATTGCAGGAGATAACAAATTTGTTTGAACAAACAAAAAACTAGACTGAACATTCTCAGCCTAGTTTTTACATGTATTAGAACAAGCCTTTAACTTTATCTAAAAGACCGTTAACGCCTTCAGAACCTGACAACAAGCCTTTTGCTTGCTCCAAGTATTCGCCGAAGTTGTCTTTGTTTTCTTCTATGAATTGTTTTGCACCGTCAAAGTCTTTGTTGGCAATCAAGTCTTTTACTTCGTTAAACAAATCTACTGGATTCATAATCTCACCTCCTATTTGTCTATTAAACCAAAAATAGAGCGATTTCACAATTATTTTGAATTATGGATGAAAGGTCACGCAGACAGCTTCTGGAACCAGGAAATCATAGGATAGTTCTGTTAATCGGCCTGTCTCTTCATCACGGGCAAAGACAGTCGCATTGTCAGAGTCTTGGTGGACCGCAACCAGGAATTTTTCATCTGGGCTGAGGGCAAAATCACGTGGCGTCTTGCCATTGGTTGGGACAATTTCCACTAGCTCAAGGCTGGCATCACCCAAGGTCTTGTAGACAGCAATGGAGTCGTGACCGCGGTTAGAACCGTAGACAAATTTCCCATCCTTACTGATGCGAACAGCAGCTGTACCGTTGAAACCAGTGTGGTCAGCTGGCAGGGTCGAGATGGTCTGCATGTGTTCAAATTGACCAAGACCGTCGTAAATCAAAACTTCAATGGTCGAATTGAGTTCGCAGATTAGATAGGCAATTTTTGCGTGGTGGTGGAAGACAATGTGCCGTGGTCCTGCCCCAGGAGCAGAAGAATAGCTACCTACTTGTTCCAATTTACCTTGGTCAGATACCTTGTAGCTGATGACCTGGTCCGTTCCCAAATCGCAGGTTACCAATAACTTATCTGGTGTCAAATCCGCAAAGTGAACATGAGGAGATGCTTGGTTTTCATGAGGACCAGACCCTTCATGTTGCGCCTGGTCTGCCAATTCCAGAGAACCGTCTTCTAAACGTTTGTAGACCAAGACCTGTCCCTTATGGTAATTGGCACCATAGACCAAATTGCGCTCTTCGTCAACTGCAACATAACAATGGGGAGCCCCTTCTTCAACGACATGGTTGAGTGGTTGGAAATCAGCTGTAAAGGCAGCAATCCCTCCCTGACCGTTTTCTGCGCCAACGGAGTAAAGTCGTCCCTCTGCATCGAAAGCAATGTAAGTTGGGTTTGGCTCTTCAGCGACCAATTCTAATTGAGCCAGTGAGCCAGTTTCAGGATTGAAGTTAGCCTTATAAATCCCTTTTGAGTCTCTTTTGGTGTAGGTTCCGAAATAAATGTTCATTTGTTTCTCCTTATCTAGTGATTGTTTAAATTATACCACAATTCTGCATGAAAAAATTTCTTGGATATGATTTCTGTACCTTTGTCAATGATGTGAGACCAGAAAGGTGAAATTGAAGTTATCCATTTGTTAAGCTTTACTAGGAGCTAG
>NZ_JBIMJS010000025.1:0-18589 GCF_043674225.1 Streptococcus sp. A11 | reverse complement strand
CTACAAGTATAACACGGAGGTGTTTTCTTTTACCTACAAGGAACTTTCATTTGTCAACAGGAACCCTTGAACCTGTTAACAAACGAAACCAGAACAGACAGCTGAACCAGTTGAAACAGCTGTTTTTTGGCTAGGTTGGGGTGGCTAACTTCATTATAGAACTTTCGTTTTTCATCTCAAAGCCCTTCTTTGTGATTATTATATCAAAATTATATTGACAAAACAAATATAAGAGTGTAATATAATGTAAAAAGGAGTATTCTTATGAAAAGACCAATTCATCTCTATATTTTTGTAGCTCTATCAGCTATTGCAAGTCTCTTGCGGGTCTACAATGCATTTTTCTCACATTATAATGAGGAAGCCATGCTTCAACTGGTGCAAAGTGCTCCAAGTATAGACGAAAACTTCCTCATCTATACCAAGGAGGCTATCGGTTTCCAAACAAATCTTATCAATAAGGTTCTGGCAGCGCTTTTGCTGTTGACCGTAGTAGCAACAATCGTCTTCCTCTTCATGAAAAAGAACGAGCAGGCCTCCTTTACCTATCTCGGTTATGTCTTTGGAGCCTTGTTATTTAACACCTACGCCTTTATTGGTGGTAAGGGCTTAGTCTCTATCTTCACGGATGAATTGACCCGCCAAGGAACATCTGCAACCTTGATGGGAGGCTATATTGTCAATATTGTCTTGTTTGCTATCTATTTTGGTGTGACTGTATTTTTCCATTTGCGTAAGCCCAAGGAAAAGCCAAATGCAGCAACCAATGCAACCGACATCTAATAATTAGAAAATGCACAGCCGATGTAGCGTGTGCATTTTTTTGTTGCTTAAGGTAGGGCAATGTAGCGACGAGCACCAGAATAGGATAAGTAGCTCAACCATAGCTTGCCTTCTGCCTGAACGATTCGGTCATAGTTGACGCTTTGACCGACGTCATAGTAGGCTAGAATCGAAGCTGATAAACTAGCTTGATTTCGAATGGGCAATCGGTTCTTGAAGGTATAGGTGCCCGGCGAAGGTAGGACCGGTGTGCTTGGGCTGGTTGGTGCAGGTTTTGGAGTAGGTGTGGTCGTAGTAGTAGCGGTTGTTGTCAATTTTTTAATCGGTATATAGCGACGATTTCCAGCAAAGCTGAGGTAGCTAATCCACTGGTAGCCGTCTGCTTCCAAGACACGGTCGTAGTTAACGCTTTGCCCTGCTTGATAGTTTGCCAAGGTTGGACTAGCTATTTTTGCCTCAGCCTTGATGGCGGTTTGGGCGGTGAAAGTGTAGGTTCCGCTTGGAGCTAGGTTGGTTGTTGAACTTGCAGGCTTGGTTGGTGTCGTCGAGACCGGTGTAGTGGTAGTCGCTCCAGAATAGCCGGTCAAGTCCTTGAAATGAATATAGCCGCTGACTGAATTTTTATGAATCCAGCGTTTATTGTAACTTTCATTATAGTTAAAATTATATTCTTCAATCTCTACCATATCACCATTGATAGCGGATACCCAGGCCACGTGCATGCTATTCCACCAAGCAACAGAGCCGATGGCAGGGTTCATGTCTACGCGGTAGCCTTCACGTTGGGCGCGGTAACCCCAAACATCGGCATTACCGTAAGCACGCGGTAGGGTAAAGCCGTTTGTAGTACTGAGGCGGAAGGCGACGAAGGATGTGCACTGGCGCGTGTACATTCCCCAAGGGTCGACCTGCCAGCCAATTTTATAGGGATAGTTGTCCCCAAGGGCTACAGATGTGGTTGTTGTGCTAGCTGTTCGCGTTTGGTTACTTGGAGCGACCGCAGTGCGCGCGGTCCCAGTATTTGTCGTGGTATTGCTTGTCCCAGCTGTTTGCTGGATTGTTACGGTTCTGGCTTGGTTTTGGGAAATGGCAGAGCTACCGCTGGTAGTTGCAGGAGCTACTGCTTGTATCGTACTTGTATTTGTTTGTGGGGTAATCACTTCTTGTGGCTTGGAAATTATTCCTGCATCACTGGTCTTTGTAGCAGTCGTTTGCTGGCTGGCTTGGTTTGTATTGGTAGAAGATGTACTTGTTTGACTTGCCTGACTCGTTTGAACTGGGCTACCTGCTTGTGCCGTAGAAGGATTGGTGGTAGAAGCTGTCGTATTAGCCGCAACCAATTGGGCATTTAGCAGACTGACAGTTGCCAGCAGGACTGAGGCAGCACCGAAAGAATATTTTCGGATAGAAAAGCGTGATGCATGGTTTGTAAGTGATTGTTTTGTCATTCAGACTCCTTTGAAAAATTTTTATGTGGAAGTTTCGGAGGCAGTCAATCATATTGTTCAGGATTGGGGGTTAGAACCTGTATTCACATCTCGGCATTTGAGCTAATTAAGGTAGCTTACTTGTGACTACAGTTTCTTAGTTCTTTATGAAATTTAGATTTATATTGAATGAACCTCACATTCAGATTCGTTGCTTATACTCAATGAAAATCAAAAGTAGCCTAGGAAACGACGCCGAAGGTAGAACTGGAGTTCACCAAGGCAAGTTGACAACGGATAAGATGATTTTCGAAGAGTATTAATCTGGATATGACCTTCATTGAGCATTCGGAGTTGATTGACTGCTCCTCGCCTCCTCACTTACTCTGTTCGCAAGTCGGCTGGAATTTTTCCAAAAAAATTGGGAAAAATAAAAAATCCTTAACCAAAATGGTCAAGGATTGGGATGGATTACATTTTTTCAGGGGCTTGGACACCGAGAAGGCGGAGAGCCTCTTTGAGAACGACACCAGTTGCGTAGGCAAGGGCCAGACGGCTGTCACGTTCTGGGCTTTCGTCCAGGATACGTGTGTGGGCGTAGTATTTGTTGAAGGCTTGAGCCAGATTGATGGCGTATTTGGCAATCAAAGATGGGTCAAATTTGTCACCGGCACGTTCAACAACATTTGAGAAGTTTTGGATGTGCTTGATGATATCCCAGCTTTCTGCGTCAGCCAGCTTGTAGTCATTGTCAGCGCTTGGTGTAAAGTCAGCCTTGCGCAGGATAGACTGGATGCGGGCGTATGCGTATTGAACATAAGGACCAGTCTCACCTTCGAAGGATACCATAGCCTCTAGATCAAAGTCATAGCCGTTGTCGCGGTCGGTTTTAAGGTCGTAGAACTTAACAGCCCCGACCCCGACTGCATGCGCCACCTCTTCCTTGTTTTCCAGGTCTGGATTTTTAGCTTCGATTTGAGAAAGGGCGCGTGAGATAGCCTCATCAAGCGTCGGCTCGAGCAGGATAATATTTCCCTTACGAGTAGACAATTTTTTCTTGTCTTTTGTCACCAAGCCGAAGGTGATATGTTTCATATCGTCGCTCCAGTTGAAACCCATTTCCTTGAGAACAGCTTTCAGTTGCTTGAAGTGGTTAATTTGCTCCTGGCCAACGACGTAGATGTTTTTCACGAAGTCATAAGTGCGCTTGCGGTACATAGCTGTAGCGATGTCGCGGGTGATATAAAGTGTGGCACCGTCTGTTTTCATAATGAGGGCTGGTGGCAGGTTGTAGCTTTCCAAATCTACAATGCGGGCACCTTTAGACTCATGGAGCAGGCCTTTTTCTTCTAAGATTTGAATTCCTTCATCCATCTTGTCATTGTAGAAGGCTTCACCGTTGAAACTGTCGAAGGTAACGCCTAGCTTGTCGTAGATGCGGTTAAATTCCACCAAACTTTCGTCGCGGAACCATTGCCACAATTCTTTTGCTTCAGGGTCGCCGTCTTCCAATTTTTTGAACCATTGGCGAGCTTCTTCGTCCAGTTCAGGTTTTTCTTCGGCCTCAGCATTGATACGGACATAGAGTTTGAGCAATTCAGAGATTGGGTCAGCTTCAACCGCTGCCTTGTCGCCCCAGAGTTTGTAAGCAACAATCAGCATACCGAACTGTTTGCCCCAGTCGCCCAGGTGGTTGATACGAATTGGCTTGTAGCCCAGTTTTGCATGGATATTTGCCAGAGCGTCCCCGATAACGGTCGAACGGAGGTGGCCAACAGAGAAGGGTTTTGCGATATTAGGACTAGACATATCGATAGTGACATTGCGGTCTTGACCGATAGTTAGTTGACCGTAGTCTGCCTTTTCGGTGATGACCTGGGTCAGGACATCGTGCGAAATTGCGGCCTTGTCCAAGAAGAAGTTGACATAAGGACCAGTTGCCACGACTTTTTCAAAACCTGCAGTATCCAGCTTTTCAACAATGTCAGCTGCGATGGCTTGTGGTGCCTTGCGCTCAACCTTTGCTAGTGAGAAAGCCGGAAAGGCGATGTCGCCCATTTCGGATGACTTTGGTTTTTCAAGCAGTGCATAAATGGCTTCAACTTCCAAGTTAGGAAGCACAGCAGCCAATTTTTCAGCAATCATTTGTTTATGATTCATAAAAATCCCTCCAGGAGTTATTGATTCTATTTTAACATAATTCTAAGTCAATAGTTGTGAAAAATGATATAATATTTATAAATATACATTCAGAGGTAAGATGATGAACAAGCTAGAACGCCATGACTTGATCAAGTCTATGATTCGTCAAGAAAAAATCGGTCGTCAAACAGATATTCAAAGAGGCCTGGAAGAGCAGGGGGTTGTGGTAACGCAGACCACTCTTTCTAGGGATTTGCGAGAGCTGGGAGTTGTGAAAGTGTATGAGAGTGGACGATCCTATTATTCCATGACTGTCGAGGATGACCAGGTCCACTTTGTCCAATTGCTGGCCCAGTATGCCTACAAGGTCGAGCGCGCTAGTTTTATCTTGGTACTCCACTCAGACTTGGGTGAAGCGGCCTTGATGGCCAATATTATTGACGCGGAAAAGCCTGCGCCAATCTTGGGAACCATTGCAGGAGCTGATACCCTCTTAGTCATTTGCCGAGACGAGTCAGCGGCCCAGCAGGTAGAGGCAGAGATTAACTCTTATTTAGTATAGAATGTGAGAGACTATGGCAACAGAAAAAATTTCTCCAGGAATGCAGCAGTATCTGGATATTAAGGCACAATATCCAGATGCTTTTTTGCTTTTCCGTATGGGAGACTTTTACGAGTTATTTTATGAAGATGCGGTCGAGGCGGCTCAGATTTTGGAGCTGTCTCTGACTAGTCGCAATAAGAATGCGGACAATCCTATTCCCATGGCCGGTGTGCCTTACCATGCGGCCCAGCAATATATTGACACGTTGGTGGAGCTGGGGCATAAGGTCGCCATTGCTGAGCAGATGGAGGATCCTAAGCAGGCTGTCGGTGTGGTCAAGCGTGAAGTAGTTCAGGTCATCACTCCGGGGACGGTGACGGATTCCTCGAAAATGGGAGCCGACAGCAATTTCTTGGTTGCCATTGAGCGTAGCGGGGCTCATTTTGCCCTGTCTTATATGGACGTGGCAACCGGACAATTTTTCGTGACTAGTTTGGATGATTTTGCTAGTCTCTGCGGAGAAATCCGCAATCTGCGGGCGCGTGAAGTGGTCATCGGCTTTACCCTTTCTGAAGAGGAAGAGCAGGTGTTTGCCAATCAGATGAATCTGCTCCTGTCTTTTGAGGATGAGGTTGCAGATGATGTTCATCTGATTGACCAATCCTTGACGGACTTGGAGAAGGCTGCGGCAGGGAAATTGTTGTCTTATTTGCATAGGACCCAGATGCGAGATTTGGCGCATTTGCAAAAGGTAGTCCACTATGAAATCAAGGATTATTTGCAGATGGATTATGCGACCAAGTCCAGTCTGGATTTGCTGGAAAATGGGCGAACTGGCAAAAAGCATGGCAGTCTTTACTGGCTCATGGATGAGACCAAGACGGCTATGGGGATGCGGCTCTTGCGGACTTGGATTGACCGTCCTTTGATTGATCAGGGGCGAATTGAGGCGCGGCAGGCAGTTGTGCAGGTCTTTTTGGATTATTTCTTTGAGCGTAGCGACTTGATTGAGGCGCTGAAAGGGGTCTATGATATTGAGCGCTTGGCCAGCCGAGTATCCTTCGGGAAAACCTTGCCCAAGTATCTCTTGCAACTTTCTCAGACCTTGGGAAATGTGCCGGCTATCAAAAATATCCTGTCGCAGATGGGAGAGCCTGCTCTGGCTAGCTTGGTTCAGGGGCTGGATCCCATCCCAGAACTTCATGCGCTGATTAGCTCTGCTATTGACCCAGAGGCCAATGGACCGATTACCGATGGCAATATCATTAAGACGGGCTTTGATGAAAGGCTGGATCAGTATCGTCTGGTCATGCGTGAGGGTGCGGGCTGGATTGCGGAGATTGAGGCCAAGGAGCGTGAAGCGTCTGGTATCAACAATCTCAAGATTGATTACAACAAAAAGGATGGTTACTATTTCCATGTGACCAATTCCAATCTGGCCAATGTGCCAGCTCATTTTTTCCGTAAGGCGACGCTGAAAAATTCGGAGCGCTATGGGACGGAAGAATTATCCAAAATCGAAGGTCAGATGCTGGAGGCGCGTGACAAATCAGCCAATCTGGAGTACGAGATTTTTATGCGCATCCGTCAAGAAGTGGAGAAATACATCGGTCGCCTGCAGAAATTGGCTCGTACCATTGCGACTATTGATGTCCTGCAGTCTTTTGCGGTTGTGGCGGAGCAAGAGCGCTTGGTTTGTCCGACCTTTACGGAGCACCGCGAATTGACCATTGACCGAGGTCGTCATGCCGTAGTGGAAAAGGTTATGGGTAAGCAGACCTATATTCCCAACTCAATCCATCTGGATGCGGAAACTCACATGCAGCTGATTACGGGGCCCAACATGTCTGGTAAATCGACCTATATGCGCCAGCTGGCTATGATTGTTATCATGGCGCAGATGGGTTCCTATGTGCCGGCTGATCAGGCGGAATTGCCAATTTTTGATGCGATTTTCACTCGGATTGGTGCGGCGGATGATTTGGTCAGTGGGCAGTCGACTTTCATGGTAGAAATGATGGAGGCCAACAAGGCTGTGCGTTTGGCGACAGACCGCTCGCTCATTCTCTTTGACGAGTTGGGGCGTGGGACAGCGACTTACGACGGTATGGCTCTGGCCCAGTCCATTATTGAGTATATCCACGACAAGATTGGTGCTAAGACCTTATTTGCGACCCATTACCATGAATTGACCGAGCTAGGACAGACCTTGGAGCACTTGGAGAATGTCCATGTGTCGACCTTGGAGCAAAATGGTCAGGTGACCTTCCTTCACAAGATTGCGCCAGGTCCTGCCGACAAGTCTTACGGTATCCATGTGGCCAAAATCGCAGGTATGCCAGAGGACTTGCTCAAACGGGCGGATAGTATTTTGCAGCAATTGGAAAATCATGCGCCGTCCAGTCAGCCTAGTCAGCCAAATCTAGTGAGTGAACCAGCCTTGGGGCAGTTGGATTTATTTGCAGAAATTAGCAGCCATCCTGTGTTGGATGAATTGCAGGCTCTGGACATCTACAATATGACCCCGATGGAAGTCATGATGGCGGTGGCAGAGCTGAAGAAAAAGTTGTGAAATGGGCGCCGGCAAGAAGAAATAATTGAGGTAAGGAATGAAAAAAATCACGACAACTCATTTTACATGGTTGGTGGCAGATGCGGGCGAGACAACAGATATTGATTTTTTGAAGGAAAATCTCCATTTGGATTCGGAAATCCTGTCCTACGTATTGGATAAAAACGAATTTGCGCGTTTGGAGTATGATAAACATAGTCAGGAACTTTTGGTGATTTACAATGCCCTGCGTTCAAATTCTAAGTCAGATTTGACCTACCAGACAGCTCCGGTGTCTCTCTTTGTATCTGGCAATCAGTTACTGACGATTTTTGGTGAGGATACCAATTATCTGCAGGCCAGTTTTGAACGAATATTGCAAAGGCGACAGGATGCGACCATGCTAGAATTTGTTTTCACTGCCCTGTTTCTGATTTCAAAAGCCTATTTCCCAGTTCTGGAGAAATTGAACCGCAAAAGTTCGGAATTGAACAGGGTCTTGCGCGATGAGACGACCAAAAAATCTCTTTTTGAATTGTCAGATTTGGGAACTGGTCTAGTTTATATGGCCTCTGCCAGCAAGCAAAATGCTTTGTTATTGGAACAATTGCAGGGGCAGACCTTTTACAAAAGCTTGTCGGAAGATGAACTGGAACAATTGGAAGATGCTCACATCGAGGCCCGTCAGCTGATGGAGATGACCAATCTATCAGCCCAAGTCATCGAGAAGTTGGAAGGCACCTACAATAATGTCCTTAACAACAATTTGAACGATACCATGAAAACCATGACCAAATTATCTATCCTTTTGGCCATCCCAGCCATTGTCACAGGATTTTTCGGTATGAACGTGGAACTTCCTAGTATTTTCATGAAAATCAGCCAGTCTTGGTTTTGGGTCATTATCCTCTCGGCGGGGCTGTGGGTAGTGATTGCACTCTTTCTCAATCGCATTATGCGCAAGGAGACTAGACGTTAAAATGATGTTAGTCAGAACAGTGGTTCTGGCTTTTTTGCCGTTTAGACGTGGAATTTGACCGAATGGCGACAGGCTATTGAAATTCGTCTGTTAATGGGTTTTAATAGTCTTAGAAGTTAGCTGGCTTTGAAAAAAGAAGGGAGAGCATATGAAAGTGAAGGTTGCTATCTCGCCCGAAATCCTAGAAGATTTGGTTACGGTTGAAGCGAGAAAATTAACATCACAGATTAGTAGCTTGGTGGAAATGATTGAGACCTTTGGTAGGCAGGCGGAGCGTCTGACGGTCAAAAAAGGTGAGGAGGTTCACTTGTTGGAGTTGTCGGAGATTTACCGACTCTATTTGGAAAATAAAATATTGCAGATTGAGACGAGGGATGCAGTTTACCAGTCAGATTTGCGGCTTTATCAGGTCAAGGAGGCATTGTCATTGGATTTTCTACAGGTCTCTCAGTCAGAAATCATCAACTTGAAGCAATTGGGTCACTTAAAACAGACACCTAATGGCTTGGTCAAGTTAGTCATGAAAAATGGGGCGGGAACATATTCCTCTCGCCGTTATTTGAAAGTTATTAAAGAAAGGTTAGGATTATGAAAAAATATCTCTTATCGGCATCTTTGGGTGTCACCATTGGTAGTTTAATTTCAATTGTTATGGCAAGCTTCTTTGGCGAAGGTTACTATTTGCCAATTAATCCTCATTCGACCATGGGAGCCATTTATCTGGAGCGGTTTTCGCAGCCGCTGATTATGCTGATTTCGGTTGTTATTTGGGGGGCAATTGGTGTGCTCTTCCAAGCTGCGGACAAGATTTTTGAGCAAGATTGGAGCTTGGTGCGGATGACGGTGATGCATTTTCTGGTAACGGCAATCGGTTTTACACCGCTATCGATTTTAGCGGGATGGTTTCCAGTCAATCTTGCAGGACTGCTCTTTTTCTGGATGCTCTTTATCTTGATTTATGCCTTGATTTATTGGTTTAATATCCATCAGATGCGCCAACAAATTGAACGAATCAATCGTTCTTTGGATAAATAAGCAAAATTTGCTACAATGGATATTGGAATAAACAAGGAGTTTTCATGAAGACAATTCAACTTGTATTTTTTGGTTTTTTCTTATTGTTTAATTGTGGCTATATTCTTTATAATCTCATCACAGGCTTTGATTGGTCTCAAATTCTCTTGCCAGTTGCCTTTGCCCTGTTTAGCGGATGGGGATGTTACTCACTTTTTAAGGAGATGAAACAAGCCAAATAATCTCTTATAAGTAAAACATTCTTCTAAGGTTAGGGAGTATCGTTCTCTTTTTATAAATTGCCCGTTCTTTTTAGCTGATATAGAAGAAATCGATAGGATATTGTCTTTGTGCTATAATAAAAGATATGACAAATGAGAGAACTAAAACAAATCATATTATTGAATTGCCAGATATTCTAGCCAATCAGATTGCAGCCGGAGAGGTCATCGAGCGACCTGCTAGTGTGGTTAAGGAGTTGGTGGAGAACTCGATTGATGCTGGTGCGAGCCAGATTCAGATTGTGATTGAAGAAGCGGGGCTCAAGGCCATTCAAATTACGGACAACGGCGAGGGCATTGCGCATGATGAGGTGCGCTTGGCCCTTCGCCGTCATGCGACTAGCAAGATAAAAAATCAAGCGGACCTTTTTCGTATTCGGACCTTGGGTTTTCGTGGTGAGGCCCTGCCCTCTATCGCCTCTGTCAGCCAGATGGTGATTGAAACGGCCACTGCGGATCATCCTCACGGCATCTTGCTGGAGGCTAAGGGCGGGGTAGTTGAAAAAGAAGAACCTATCAGCCGTCCAGTCGGGACTCAGATGACGGTTTCGGATTTATTTTACAATACCCCTGCTCGGCTCAAATATGTCCGCAGCCAGCAGGCCGAATTATCTCACATTATCGACGTTGTCAACCGTCTCAGCCTAGCCCATCCAGAAATCAGCTTTACTCTGATAAATGAAGGTCGGGAATTGCTTGCCACTGCTGGAACAGGCAATCTCCGTCAGGCCATTTCTGGTGTCTACGGCATTGCATCGGCTAAGAAAATGGTTGAAATTGTTGCCGAGGACTTGGATTTTCAGGTGTCGGGCTATGTTTCCTTACCCGAATTGACCCGGGCCAACCGCAACTACATCAGCATTTTCATCAACGGCCGCTACATCAAGAATTTCCTGCTTAACCGAGCGATTTTGGAAGGATATGGCAGTAAGCTCATGGTCGGACGTTTTCCACTGGCGGTGCTTGCCATTGAGATTGACCCTTATCTTGCTGATGTCAATGTCCATCCGACCAAGCAGGAAGTCCGTATTTCCAAGGAAAAGGAGCTGATGCAGCTCATTCGTGAAGCCATTGCTCAAGCCCTCAAGGAGCAAGATTTGATTCCAGATGCTTTGGAAAATCTGGCCAAATCCAGCACGCGGACCAAGGTCAAAGCTGAGCAGACGACGTTACCGTTGCGTGAGACCAATCTCTACTACGACACGGTCAAGCAAGATTTCTTCCTCAAGCCAGAGGTTGTGGCGGAGGAGATTGCGCCATTGGAAATGGCAGAGCAGTCGAGTCAGCCTGAGCCTAAGGCTGCAGCTATCAAATTTGCCCAGCGTTTGTCAGCAGACGAGCAGGATGCCGAGCATCCAGCCCTCAGTCAGAAAGAATTAGCCAAGTTGGCCAATCAGCTGGACAAAGAACAGACGTCGACCTTCCCAGAATTGGAATATTTTGGTCAGATGCACGGAACCTATCTCTTCGCTCAAGGCAAGGGCGGTCTCTATATCATTGACCAGCACGCTGCTCAGGAGCGGGTCAAGTACGAATACTACCGTGAGAAAATTGGCGAGGTGGACAATTCTGCCCAGCAACTGTTGGTACCCTACATTTTTGAATTTCCGCAAAATGATGCCCTGACCCTGTCCAGTAAGTTGGACAGCCTGCGCCAGGTCGGCATCAATTTAGAAGAGTACGGTAGCAACCAATTCATACTGCGGGAACATCCGATATGGATGCAGGAAGAGGAGATTGAGTCTGGGGTCTATGAGATGTGTGACATGTTGCTCTTGACCGACCAAGTTTCCATCAAGCAGTATCGGGCTGAGTTGGCTATTATGATGTCCTGCAAGCGGTCGATTAAGGCTAACCATGCCTTGGATGACTATTCGGCGCGTGATTTATTGAGACAATTATCCCATTGTCAAAATCCTTATAACTGCCCGCACGGTCGCCCAGTCTTAGTGCATTTTAGCAAGTCGGACATGGAAAAAATGTTCAGACGCATTCAGGAAAATCATACGAGTTTGCGAGAATTAGGGAAGTATTAAGGATTTTAACATCCCTGTAAAAGCATTTGGACTAGCTATTTTTACCGCCAGCTTGTAAAGTAAAGGAGGAAACATGACTCATCTTGGACAGCTTATTCACATGGAGCGAACAAAACGACAGGAATCTCAAGAAACCTTGGCAAAAGCAATCGGAGTGTCACGGCAAACAGTCTTAAACTGGGAAAAAGGTCGCACCTTACCTGATAGTGCCAGTCTAGTCAGTATTGCCCAACGTTATCATCTCTCTTTTGACCAGCTGATTGGCTTACGAGTCAAGGCTAAGAAAAGGCGGGTCTGGATAAATTACCTGATTCTCCTAATCCTATTCAGTCTAGGTATCTTTGTCGGTGGCAATGCCACTCTCTTGCTCCCTTTCCTCATCGTTTTTCTCCTAATCGGTTTCCTTATCCAAGAATTCATGTTGACCAAATCTTTATAAAGTGAGGTCATCGTATGGTCCGAAAGGATAGACTATTTATTGCATTTATTGTTCTTGGTATGCTCAATCTGCTAGTCAAGCTTCACCGCTATTTAGGATTTAGTCCGATTCATAGTCTTTATTACCAGCTTGCTAGTTTTGTCTTGCTATTTGCACTTGGCATATACCACTATAGAAAGCTCCTTTGGACTGATTTTGGAAAAATGTGGAGCTGGAAACTGCTTTATCAATTCCCTTTGTTTTATCTTGCAGACTTTTTGGTCATGTATGGAGGAAGTTTTCTCCAATACTTGATAGTGAAATCATTCCATATCTCAGAAGGTATAGGCAATGTCACAGCAGTTAATAAGATAAGCCAAATCGTCCCACTTCCAATCTTTTTGCTGATAGTGGGAATCATCGGTCCAATTGTTGAAGAATTTTTTTATCGAAAATTTTTACAGGATAGTCTGAAAAATATTTTAAATCCATGGTTGGCTATTGTCTTGCAAGGTCTCATTTTTGGCTTAGGGCATGCTAAATCTCTGGATAGTTCAGAAATTATCAACACGATTCCCCAGATTTGTTCGGGTATTTACTTGGGTTATCTCTATCACAGAACAGGCAATCTTTGTTATCCGATGCTCGTTCATTGTGTAGGAAACCTCTCCGTCGGATACTGAAATACGGCTTCGCTATCAATAGCGAGGCTTTTATGATACAATATTAAGAATAAAATTATCATCGATCAAGGGAAAAATATGTACGACTATATCAAAGGAATTTTAACGAAAATAACTGCAAAATATATTGTGATAGAAACGCATGGAGTAGGATATATCTTGCAAGTTGCTAACCCCTACGCCTATTCAGGACAAGTCCAGCAAGAAGTGACTGTCTATACTCATCAGGTGATTCGTGAAGATGCTCATTTGCTCTACGGATTTGCTACAGAAAATGAAAAATCCGTCTTTCTGAGTCTGATTTCAGTATCAGGTATTGGTCCAACAACGGCTCTGGCTATTATTGCTGTTGATGATAATGATGGGCTTGTTCGTGCTATTGAGCAAAAAAATATTACTTATCTGACCAAGTTTCCAAAGATTGGCAAGAAAACAGCCCAGCAGATGATTTTGGACCTAGAAGGCAAGTTTGTCATGAGCGAAGAAGCGGGTCCTGTCCAACAAGTAGCACCATCTAGTGAAAATATCGCCCTTGAAGAAGCCATGGAAGCTATGGAAGCTCTCGGATATCGACCAGCTGAACTTAAGAAAGTCAAGAATTTCTTCGAGGGTACGACCGATACTGCCGAAAATTATATCAAGTCTGCCCTCAAGATGCTGATGAAGTAAGATGTGAGAATGTTTAAAATCCTACAGAAAAATAAGAACCAGTCGCAGTGTCTTTGGACACAAGGCGGGTTATATTGCTCCAAAGGGAGTTAGCTCGAACTCGATTAGAAAACAGATGCTTCAGCATCTAGGAAGTCTTTATCTTTTACCAAGTATCATAGTCAAGATTGATTTTAGTTTCAACACACTAGGGAGGATTGATGCTGAAGCATCTAAGCATTCCACGGTTTCACCAAGAAAAGGAGTTTATATGATTAACCGTTGTTCTTGGGTTAATCTCAACAATCCCCTCTATATAGCCTATCATGATCAAGAATGGGGGCGCCCTTTGCATGAGGAGCAGGTTCTCTTTGAATTGCTCTGTTTAGAGACCTATCAAGCAGGTCTGTCTTGGGAAATTGTGCTCAACAAGCGACAGGCTTTCAAGTCTGTCTTTCATGATTATGACTATCATGCGGTTGCTAGTATGACTGACCAGCAGCTGGATGCCCTGCTCGACAATCCAGCTATTATTCGGCACAAGGCTAAGCTCTACGCGACCCGTTCCAATGCCCAAGCCTTTCTCAAGTTACAGGAAGAATGCGGCAGTTTTGACCATTATATCTGGTCTTGGCTAGCAGGTCGCCCACAGGTCAATTCGGTTGGTGACTACCGTCAAGTTCCTGCTAAAACCTCCCTTTCCGAGGCTATTTCCAAGGACTTGAAAAAACGAGGTTTTAAATTTGTCGGTCCTGTCTGTGTCTATTCTTTCCTACAAGCAGCCGGGCTCATTAACGACCATGAAAATACGTGTGACTGGAAAAATATCTAAAACCATCACCCAATTACGAACTAATAGATAGGCAGGTAACTGCATGCTATCAAAAGTAGAAGGAGGATTATGAAAGCAGAACTCATCGCCGTAGGCACTGAAATTTTGACCGGTCAGATTGTCAATACCAACGCGCAATTTCTATCTGAAAAATGTGCTGAATTGGGTATTGACGTCTATTTTCATACAGCAGTAGGCGATAATGAAAAGCGTCTTTTGTCGGTGTTGGAGATTGCCAGCAAGCGAAGTGATATGGTCATTCTCTGTGGCGGTTTGGGACCGACGGAGGACGATTTGACCAAGCAGACCCTGGCTCAGTTTTTAGGACGCGACTTGGTCTTTGACAAGAGGGCCGTGGACAAGCTGAACCGCTTTTTTGCCAGTCGTCCCGGTCGTATTCGCACACCCAATAATGAGCGTCAGGCTCAATTGGTGGCTGGTTCTATTCCCTTGCACAATCCCACAGGGCTGGCTGTAGGGAGTATGATTGAACAAGACGGCGTTACCTATATTGTCTTGCCAGGACCGCCTAGCGAACTCAAAGCCATGTTTGCCCAGAGTTTGCTGCCGCTGTTGACCCAATCCGAGCAACAACTCTATTCGCGGGTCTTGAGGTTCTTTGGTATCGGCGAGAGTCAGTTGGTTACTATCTTGGCAGACTTGATTGACCAACAGACGGACCCGACTCTAGCCCCTTATGCTAAAACAGGGGAAGTCACCCTGCGCCTGTCTACCAAGGCGACCAGTCAGGTAGAGGCAGATGCCAAACTAGCCCAGCTAGAAAAGACGATTCTGGAGCGAGATAATTTAGCAAAATACCTATATGCCTATGGTGAGGACAATAGTCTGGCTAAAACGGTTGCGGATTTGTTGGTTGACAAGCAGCAAACCTTGTCCATTTTGGAGCAGGGAACGGGAGGTCAGTTGCAAGCGGAATTGAGCGCAACCATGACAGACCAGATGTATTTTAGCGGGGGTCAGGTCAGAGGTCAGGGTCCAATCAGCTCGGACAGCTTGGTGACAGAAGCCAGTCAGTTGCGGAAGGAATTGGCGACAGATTTGACTCTGGCTGTTTCGGTGGCTGTCAAACCCCAATCGACTGTTGACAACGTCCTTGCCAAGGTCAGTCTGGTCTTGGTCAGCACCTCTGGGATTGTCCAAAAAGAAGTGGATTTAGGGGGGTATTCATGGCTCTATCTGCGTCAGTTAGCTTGCCTGCAGGCCTTAGACTTTGTACGAAATACTTTGTGAAATAGCAGAACTTTGCTATAATGGTTTGATTAGAAAAAGAGGAGAAAGAAATTGGCTAAGAAACCATCGAAAAAATTAGAAGAAATTACTAAAAAATATGGAGATGAGCGCAAAAAAGCTTTAGATGACGCTCTCAAGTCTATCGAAAAAGACTTTGGTAAGGGGGCAGTGATGCGCCTGGGTGAGCGTGCCGAGCAAAAGGTTCAGGTCATGAGCTCTGGTAGCTTGTCGATTGACATCGCTCTGGGCGCTGGTGGCTATCCGAAGGGTCGTATCGTCGAGATTTACGGTCCAGAATCATCTGGTAAGACGACGGTTGCCCTTCATGCGGTTGCCCAATGTCAAAAAGAAGGCGGTATTGCAGCCTTTATCGATGCCGAGCATGCTTTGGATCCTGCTTATGCAGCGGCTCTAGGTGTTAACATTGATGAATTGCTCTTGTCGCAGCCGGATTCTGGTGAGCAGGGTTTGGAAATCGCTGGCAAATTGATTGACTCTGGTGCTGTTGATTTGGTCGTTGTCGACTCAGTTGCGGCTCTTGTACCGCGTGCGGAGATTGACGGTGACATCGGTGATAGCCACGTTGGTCTGCAGGCGCGTATGATGTCTCAGGCCATGCGCAAATTGGGTGCATCAATCAACAAAACCAAGACCATTGCTATTTTCATCAACCAACTCCGTGAAAAAGTGGGCGTCATGTTTGGTAACCCAGAAACCACGCCGGGTGGTCGTGCCTTGAAGTTCTATGCCTCTGTTCGTTTGGACGTTCGTGGCAATACCCAAATCAAGGGTACGGGTGAGCAGAAAGACCAGAACGTTGGTAAGGAAACCAAGGTCAAGGTCGTGAAAAACAAGGTCGCTCCGCCATTTAAAGAAGTCGTCGTGGAAATCATGTACGGAGAAGGGATTTCGCAGACGGGCGAGTTGATTCAAATCGGTAGCGACTTGGGTATCATCAAAAAAGCAGGTGCTTGGTATTCTTACAACGATGAGAAAATCGGTCAAGGTTCGGAAAATGCTAAGAAGTTCTTGGCTGAAAATCCAGAAATTTTTGCAGAGATCGACCGCAAAATCCGTATTCACTACGGTTTGATTGAAGATGATAACGCACCAGCTGAAACGGCTGATACAAAGGCGGAAGCTACTGAAGAAGTTCCTGCTACTGAAACAGAAACCAATGTAGAATTGGAAGAAGTAGTACTTGACCTCGATGGCGGCATCGAATTAGAAGAATAATTCCGAAAAAGTCTAGTCTAGCTAGGCTTTTTCTCATAAAAACCGAATTTTCCCCCTTAAATTTAAAGTTTTTTTGCAAAATAGGTCTGCAGACTGAGGGATTTTGTGGTATAATGGTTTATAATGTGTTTACGAAGATGTAGCAAAGGAGTGACTACATGATTAAAATTTATACTGTATCTAGTTGTACCTCTTGTAAGAAAGCAAAAAATTGGTTAAATGCTCACCAACTTTCATACAACGAGCATAACCTTGCAAAAGAAGCTATTACTAAGGAAGAAATTATGAATATTTTGACCAAGACAGAAAATGGTATTGCAAGTATTGTTTCTTCAAAAAACCGTTATGCTAAGAGCTTGGACTTCGATATTGAGGATTTAAGCGTTAATGAGGTTATTGATTTAATTACCTCAAATCCTCGGATTTTGAAAAGCCCGATTCTGATTGACGAGAAACGTCTTCAGGTAGGCTATAAGGAAGATGACATTCGTGCCTTCCTGCCACGCTCAGTGCGTAATGTAGAAAATGCTCAAGCTCGGATGAGAGCAGCCCTATAAAGTAGATGAAAGAACTCTAGCTCTAGGGTTCTTTTATGCTATATCATTGAGTTCAGGGGCTATATATGGTATAATAGACTATAAGATAAGGAAAGAAGGTGTAAGTATGGGATTCACAGAAGAAACTGTCCGTTTTCGTCTGGACGATACAGATAAGCAAGAAATCAGCAAAACGCTGACCAGTGTTTATCGGTCGCTTGACGAGAAAGGCTACAATCCAATCAATCAGATTATTGGCTATGTCTTGAGTGGGGACCCTGCTTATATCCCTCGCTACAATGATGCCCGTAATCAGATTCGTAAACACGAGCGCGACGAAATCATTGAAGAATTGGTACGCTACTACTTGAAAGGGAATGGGATTGACCTCTAATGAGAATTATGGGATTAGATGTCGGTTCAAAAACCGTCGGTGTAGCCATTTCGGATCCCTTGGGTTTTACGGCCCAGGGTTTAGAAATTATTCCTATAAATGAAGAAAAAGGTGAGTTCGGTTTTGAAAGGCTAAGCGAACTTGTTTCCCAGTATAAGGTGGACAAGTTTGTTGTTGGCCTACCCAAGAACATGAACAATACTAGCGGTCCGCGCGTTGAGGCCAGTCAAGCCTACGGTGATTTATTGGTGGAACAGTACGGACTGCCTGTTGATTACCAGGATGAGCGCTTGACCACTGTAGCGGCTGAACGTATGTTGATTGAGCAGGCGGATATCAGTCGCGGAAAACGTAAAAAAGTTATTGACAAATTGGCAGCCCAGCTGATTTTGCAAAATTATTTAGATAGAACATTTTAAAATATAAAGGAGATAAACATGGCACATCATCACGACCATGAACATGACCACAACCACGACGAGCGTGAATTGATTACTTTGGTAGACGACCAAGGTAATGAAACCTTGTTTGAAATTTTATTGACAATTGACGGTCAAGAAGAATTTGGTAAAAACTACGTTCTCTTAATTCCTGCAAGTGCAGAGGAAGATGAGAACGGTGAGGTGGAAATCCAAGCTTACTCGTATATCGAAAACGAGAACGGCACAGAAGGCGATTTGCAACCAATCCCTGAAGACGCAACAGCAGAATGGGATATGATTGAAGAAGTCTTCAACAGCTTTATGGAGGAATAAAAAGGTCCGGGGGACCTTTTTATCTTTTGCTTGAAAAACAGGAGAGCAAAACTAGGTCCGGGGGACCTTTTTATCTTTT
>NZ_JBIMJS010000024.1:0-18647 GCF_043674225.1 Streptococcus sp. A11 | reverse complement strand
ACCCTAAAAAATGCTTGGACTACAAGTCGCCGAGTGAATTTCTTTTGGATGGCTAAGTTCAACTTGAAATTTGGGTTCTCGATTTAAACTTATGGACTAATTTTTCCCCTTTAAATAGACAATTTGAGTCTGTTCCTCAAATCCTAATTTCCTATACAACTTCCAAGCACCCTCATTTTCCTCTTCAACGGCAATTTGAAAATCTTTAGAATTTCTTTCAATCAGATCATTGATGACCAATTTGACCAAGTTCGTACCAATACCTCTTCCTCTGGCATCTTCGTCCACTGCTAAACCATAGAGGTAGTTGTAACTTGTAGAAAGGTCTACAGTGCAGGAGCCAAGGACCTTCTCATTATTTTTGATAATATATAAGATACTGTTCTCATCTTGAATCGCTTCTTTAGCATATTGCTCACTAACTTCCAAAGTGGTGTCAAAGGCCTTAGACTGAAAGTTAGCAATAGCAGGGATATCACTTTCTACAGCCAATGCAAAGATTAAGTCACTCAGGTTTACATCTTCGAATGGATGACGATTTCTGCATAACCAGGTTTCCCTCTCTTCTTCTGCTACTAGATTCATATTTTCTAGTAAATTAGGATGATGCTCTAAGAAAACTTGCTCTGTCACAAAAAGCGGACCAAGAAGTTGATGCTCTTTCTGAATCCTTTCAAAGCGTGCTAACAGTTGGCTACCAATTCCTCTTCTTCGGACATCTGGTCTGACAAGTAGGCTCACCTCAGCAAAATCTTCCTTATCATCTGCATAAATCGCTAACAAACCAAGTAAAGTATCTTCCTTATAGGCAAGCAAAAAAGCTGGCATACTTTTATCGAAATTAAGCATATTTGATAAGTAAGGCTGCCGATGGCTACCATCTGCAATTTGACATTCTCTATTTAACTGTTGGCAAGCTACCAACTCACTTTCAGATAATAGATTTCTACTAACAATTTTAAGATTTTTCATTTTCAAAAAACTCCCTTGTTTTTATACTATTCAAAAAATAAAAAGGCCCGATGGACCTTTTTATATGATTATTTTGCGATTGGGTAAACAGATACTTGTTTCTTATCGCGACCTTTACGTTCGAAGCGTACAACGCCTTCTACTTTAGCGTAAAGAGTGTCATCTCCACCACGACCTACGTTAGCTCCTGGGTAGATTTTTGTACCACGTTGGCGGTAAAGGATTGAACCACCTGATACAGTTTGGCCGTCAGCAGCTTTCGCACCAAGGCGTTTCGCTTGTGAATCACGACCGTTTGACGTTGAACCTCCACCTTTTTTGTGGGCCATAAATTGCAAATTAGCAAGATTCAAGTTTAACATATGTTATTCCTCCGAATTTCTGTAATGATTGCTTCAAGCTACGCGATTAAGCGTTGATAGCGTTGATAACAACTTTTGTGTAAGGTTGACGGTGACCTTGTTTGCGGTGGCTACCTTTTTTAGGTTTGTACTTGAAGGTAACAACTTTTTTCTGTTTACCTTGTTTTTCAACAGTACCAACAACAGTAGCGCCTGCTACGAGTGGAGTACCCACAACAGTTTTCTCACCACCAACAAGAACTACTTCTTCGAAAGTAACTTCTTGACCTGCTTCAACGTTCAATTTTTCAACGTAGATAGCTTGACCGACTTCAACTTTAACTTGTTTGCCGCCAGTTTTAATGATTGCATATGTGCTCATTATGCACCTCCTATGAATTTTAGGGCTCAGCCCGAATTTAATGTGAAGACTCGCCTAGTACCGTGGGACGAACCACTTAAACGGCATTCGTGCGGTTGCACAGGAAATGTGCATAGTCAACACTCCCATTATAACAAAAACACCTGCAAATGCAAGTGTTTTGTATGATTTTTTTACATTTCAAAGCTTTCACTGGTCTGTTTGTTTGGCAAGAAGAGCGAGAGCAGGATGCCAACCACTGCTGGCATCAGCCATGATAAGGATTGTCCGGCAAATGGCAGAGCTCCAATCAGGTTTGAAATTCCTGACCAGCCAAATTGTCCAGCCAAGACTTCTACTAGCGACAAGACTGTTACCACACCAACTGTCAGCTGCATGCCTGGTTTTGACAGAGGCACAAATTTATTGACAATGGTAATCAGAACAAAACAAATGGTAATCGGGTAGAGAACCAAGAGAACTGGGATAGAAAAGGCAATAATCTTGCTCAAACCAAGGTTAGCAATTCCAAATCCAATCAAGGTAAAGACTGTCGCATAAACCTTATAGGAAAATTTCGGCAAACGTTCCGCGAAAAATTCGCCTGTCGAAACAATCAAACCCGCTGTCGTCGTAAAGCAAGTCACGATAACCATAGCAGCCAAGAAAATCTGGGCGCTAGGACCAAAAATAGCTTGCGTTGCTTGCGACAAGATGTAGACGCCCTTGTTTGTGTCAGAAGCTAGAACATCAGCTGGTACTGGGAAATGATTGCCCAAGAATGCTAAACCAATATAGAGAGCAGAGAAAGCCAGTGCAACGACTGCTCCAACCGACCAAATGGTTGACACATACTCTTTCTTGCTTGAAAATCCAAGCTGTTTCAAGGTATTGACCGCTACCACACTAAAAGCTACTGCTGCCAAGGCATCCAGTGTATTATAACCTTCGATAAAACCTGTTCCAAATGCACGTCCTGCCGTGTAGCTTTCTGCGGCTGGTAAAGGATTAGTTGAACCATACTTGACAATTCCCAAAACAACCAAAATGACAATCAAGATAGCAAAAACCGGAGTCAAAATCCGACCAATCGTGTCCAAAATTTTAGACGGTTTCAAGGCGATCAAATAGGCTGCCACAAAGTAAAAAGCTGTAAAACCAAACAACCATAGACCCAGATTCGCATCGCCCAACAATGGAGCAATTCCAACCTCAAATGACGTTGTAGCTGTACGTGGAATTGCAAAAAATGGTCCTATTGCCAAGTACAAGGCAACAAGATAGACCGTTGCAAAGGCTGGAGAAATCTTACGAGAAATCTCATGCACATAGCCTTTGGGGTTCAATGTTCCGACAATCAAGGCAATGACGGCAATTCCGACACCCGATACGACAAATCCTAAAATTGCTGGCCAGAAATTCTCACCAGATAAGACACCAAGTGCAGGTGGGAAAATCAAGTTTCCTGCACCAAAAAACATACCAAACAGGAGTAATCCTGTTAGCGCTCCTTTTTTCATAAAAACTCCTTCTTATCTTTTTCGAAAGTCCATTATACCACAAAAATTCGATTTTTTCCGAACGTTAGGTTATTAAGGTAACGACACCTAAGTCAAATAATTAAAAAACGCATCAAATCAAGTTAAAATTAACCTTCATTTGATGCGCGAATGAATTTCTTTCTAAAGCTGTCTATTCTTTCCCAACCGTGTCAGACATTAAACTTCATCAACAGTTTACAGTAAATCTTCGATTAAATTGTCAATCTCATCTTTTGCTTCCACTTTTGGTGTAATTTCAGTTACAATAATCCCTGCAACAGCTCGTTCCACCAATCCTTCTACATCCATACGAGCTTCGTATTGCTCGACATGTTTGATTTTCGGATTGGTTTTTGGACGGTCAGGGGCAAAGATGGTACAGCAATCCTCAAAGGGCTGAATGGAAATATCAAAGGTATCAATTTCTTGAGCAATATCAATGATTTCCAACTTGTCCATAGTCACAACTGGACGGATAACAGGTGTATTGGTCACTGCATTGATGGCCTGCATAGACTCCAAGGTCTGACTTGCCACTTGTCCTAGACTTTCACCATTGATAATAACCATGGCACCACGTTCTTCACGAACTCGGTCTGTAATCCGCATCATGAAACGACGGGTCAAGGTCATCAAATAAGCTTCAGGTGCTTTTTCCTTAATTTCTTCCTGAATTTCAGTAAATGGCACTTCGATAAAGGTGATATTACCACCAAAGGCAGTCAATTTACGGGTCAAATCATGTGCTTTTTTAAGAGCACCTGGGCTAGTATAAGGCGGACTTGCAAAGTGAAGGGCTTCGATTTCAACCCCACGTTTGAGAGCTAAATAGCCCGCAACAGGCGAATCAATACCACCTGATAGCATCAGCGTACCCTTACCAGATGTACCAACTGGAAGACCACCTGCCCCCTTGATTTCTTCATGGGAAATATAAGCTGCATCTGGACGAATTTCCACTCGCAAAGTAATGTCTGGCGACTTCATCTGCACCTGTACATTTGGAATAGCTGTGAAAACTGCATCTCCAAGGACTTGATTGAGGTCACGGCTGTCCAATTCAAAACTGTGGTCGCTACGACGTGCCGCAATCTTGAAGGTCATCCCTTCCTTGTAAATGGACTGCATAATCTCCACAACCGCTTCTTTCAAGGCTGGAACTGACTTTTCAATCTTATAAGACGGTGCGAAATTTTGGATCCCAAAAATCTTCTTCAATGAAGCTGAAACTTCCTGATAATCCGCCCCATTCAAATAGACATGACCACGGTCACGGTCAAAGTAAACTGTCACTTCTGGATAGACTGAAAGGACGTGCTTGATGTTGTTACGCAGTTTGTTGACAAACCGCATCTTGTTTTTCCCTTTGGTTGACAATTCGCCATAGCGAATCATAATTTCTGAATAGTTCATACTACCTTACTTTCTGTGTATTGTGATAAATTTGCTTGAAAATTGTGAGGAATTGTTCGATTTGCCCCATGTCGTTATCATCGTCTAAGCTGATACGGACGGCAGTTTGAGCCAACTTCTGCGAAACACCCATAGCAATCAGTGTTCCAGCTGGTTTTCCAGCCTTGGATGAACAGGCAGAGGTGGTCGAAATGTAAATCTGGTGGTCTTCAAAGGCATGGACGATGACTTCACCACGAATGTTTTTAATGCCGAATGTCACAATGCTAGGCACATAGTCGTCCTGTCCAGAAAAGACTGTCACATCATCGTATTTACCCAATTCATCTACCAAAATCTGCTTCATGGCTGCCAGTTGCTTCTGGCTATCTGCTGCCTTGTCCAGGGTCAAGCGGAGCGCCTTAGCAGTTGCTGCGATACCAGCCACATTTTCCGTGGTTGAACGTTTGTCGCTTTCCTGTCCTCCTCCTGTCAATAGCGGAGCGATTTTCTTGCCTGCTTTGACATAGACGAAACCAACTCCCTTGACAGAGTGGAATTTATGACCTGAAAAACTAGCAAAATCAACTCGGTCTATTAGATACCGTTCCGTTGGTACCTTGCCAATTGCCTGAACGGCATCCACATGGAAGGAGATTGTTGGCTTATCAGCTAACAGTTGAGAAATTTCCTGAATGGGCTGAATAGCACCAATTTCATTGTTGACGGCCATGACAGAAACCAATGTGGTATCTGGACGAATCAAGTTTTCTAAGGCTGCAACATCCACAAAACCTTGGGCATTGACCGGAGCCAAATCCACCTCAAAACCTTGCGTTTTGAGCCATAGAGCTGACTCCTTGACCGCTGGATGCTCGATAGCTGACACGATGATGTGCTTGCCCAAATGGGCCTTTTCAAAGGCCACTCCCTTGATGACCCAGTTGTCCCCCTCTGTACCACCAGAGGTAAAGAAGATTTCCTTGCTATCCTTGCCTAGCAGGTCCGCAATCTGCTTACGGGAGGCCTCTAAGATACGGGTTGCCTGACTGCCCAAATTGTGCAGACTAGACGGATTGCCCCAAATTTTTGTCGCTACTTCTGTATAGGTCTTGAGCACTTCTGGATAGACCTGAGTCGTGGCTGCATTGTCAAAATAAATCATTTTTTCATTCCTTTGCTTGCAATAGTCCTATTTTATCACTTTTTACCAGCTTTCGCCAACCATCACTACGAAAAGACAGCCCACGGACTGTCTTGCATACCTATAAAATTTCTTTCAACCGTTCGATGTCAGCCTGGCTAGTTGACCAGCTAGTTGCAAAGCGTATGATACTGTGACTATCGTCATATTTTTCCCAGAAACTGAAAGCAATGCCTGATTCAGACAATTTCGGCAACTCTTCATTTTTGACGATGACAAACTGCTGATTGGTCGGTGATTTGAGATAGAATTTAAAATCTTTTTCTTCCAAAATCTCTATAAGCTGCTCTGCCATCGCGATAGCATGACGCCCCAATTCAAGATACAAGTCATCAGTGAACAATCGATCAAACTGGACCCCAATCAATCGTCCCTTAGCTAACAAGGCACCGTGGTGCTTGACGATGGACACAAAATTCTTTGGCTGATTATTCTTTGTAAAGACAAGGGCTTCTCCCAACAAGGCACCAAGTTTTGTCCCACCGATATAGAAAACATCTGTCAGCTCTGCTATGGCCTGCAAATCAAGATCCGTATCGCGTGCAGCAAGCCCATAACCCAAGCGAGCACCGTCTAAAAAGAGCGGAATATTGTGCTGCTGGCAAACTTTGGACAAGTCTTCTAACTCTGTTTTGCTATAAAGCGTACCATATTCAGTCGGGTGGGAAATATAAACCATTCCTGGATGAACCATATGGGCATGATTAGCATCAGCATAGAAATCTTTGATGAAGTTATCAACCTCACTTGCCGTTATTTTCCCTTCATGATGCGGCAGTGTCAAAACCTTGTGTCCAGAAAATTCAATAGCACCAGCCTCATGTGTAGAAATATGCCCAGTATCTGCAGCAATCACACCCTCATAAGAAGCCAGCATGGAATTGATGGCAATCTGATTGGTCTGAGTACCGCCAGCCAGAAAAGTGATTTGAGCTTGAGGACAAGCGATCGCCTGACGAATTTTCTCAATAGCTGACTGGGTATAGCAATCTGTTCCATAGCCAGATAAACCTTCTTGGTTGCTAGCAACCAAGGCTTCAAGCAGAACTGGGTGGGCACCTTTGTTGTAGTCATTTTCAAAATGTAGCATGGTTGGCCTCCAAAATCAAAAGAATATAGAAAAAGCCTGCACACCAGGCTTCTTCTACTATTTAGTCCACCCTGAGGGAATCGAACCCCCATCTCAAGAACCGGAATCTTACGTGATATCCATTACACTAAGGGTGGAAAGGAAAAACTTGCGCAAGGCAAGTTTTTAATCGAATTACAATTCAATGTCACCGAAAAGGTCTGCCATTGAGAAACCAGTTTGTGTTTCTGGCAATTCGAAGTCACGTTTTTCTTCGCGTTTTTGACGACGTGGACGTGGTGCACGTTTTTCAGCTTTTTCTTCGCCTTCAGCTGCTGCTGGACGCTCTTCCAAAGCCTTGATAGAAAGTGATACACGCTCATCAGCTGCATTCACTTCAAGAACTTTAACAGTAACTTCTTGACCTACTGACAAAGCATCTTTTGGATTTTCAACACGTTTGTGTGAAATTTGTGAGATGTGTACCAAACCATCGATACCTGGCAATACTTCAACGAAAGCACCGAAGTCAGTCAAACGTTTCACTTTACCTTCAATCACATCACCAGCTGCCAATTTTTGCTCAACGCCGTCCCATGGACCAGGCTGTGTAGCTTTCAATGACAATGATACGCGACCTTCAACTTCGTCGATAGCAAGAACTTTAACTTCAACTTCTTCACCAACAGTAACTGCTGATTTAGGAGATACGTTACGCTCATGTGACAATTCAGTTAAGTGAACCAAACCATCAACACCACCAAGGTCGATGAAAGCACCGAAGCTAGTGATACGGGCAACTTTACCAGTTACAACTTCACCTACTGACAACTTACCAAATACTTCTGCACGTGCTGCTGCTGCTGATTCTTCAACAACGTCACGTCGTGACAAGATGAAGCGGTTTTCTGCTGGATCAACTTCTTTGATTTTAGCATCAAATTCTTGACCTACAAAGCGCTCAGTGTTACGAGTGAAACGGCTATCGATCATTGAAGCTGGGATAAATCCACGAAGACCTTCAAATTCAACTGCAAGACCGCCTTTAACGGCACGAGTAACTTTAACTGTAACAACTTCGTCTTCACGACCAACAAGCTTGTCCCATGCTTTACGTGCTTCCAAACGTTTCTTAGAAACAAGATATGTAACAGTGTCAGTATCTTTCCCTACTACTTGACGAAGCACAAGCAATTCAAGTGTTTCACCAACTTTAACAAGGTCGTTGATATCAGCATCACGGTCGTTTGTCAACTCACGAAGAGTCAATACGCCTTCTACACCAGTACCTGAGATAGCTACATTCGCTTGACCAGCATCAACTGTCAATACTTCAGCAGTTACGACATCACCAGGTGTAACTTCGCTTACACTGTTCAACAAATCTTCAAATTCGTTCATTATAAATAAACCTCCGACAATCGGGCCTCCCGACCCAACATAAAATATATTTTATTAAGGCACACGCAAGGACAACAACAATATGGACATCTTTGACGAATTAGGATAAACCTAATACCTTGACTGGGGTAACTGGATTCGAACCAACGCATGAGGGAGTCAAAGTCCCTTGCCTTACCGCTTGGCGATACCCCAAAATACACCACTAAGATAACGTTCTGAAATGAACTCGGGCTAAACGCTGTGTAAAAAAGATAAGTTGCCTAGCAAATCAGGATTTGCTGTCAACTTCCTATTTTTACTGTGCGTTTGACGCCCTTAGTATCTTAGATATGGAGAGAGAGGGATTCGAACCCCCGAACCCGAAGGAGCGGATTTACAGTCCGCCGCGTTTAGCCTCTTCGCTATCTCTCCGCGCACTAACATTCACTATTCTACCATAGAATAGTGATAATTACAAGTCTTCTAATTGCTTAAATTATAATTTTCGATAATATTTGCTACTGCTGATTCCAAAGATTTATAAAAACTATCAACAGCTCCGTTTTTTACCACTGCAAGATTTTTTTCTTCAAATTCAGCAATCTCACCGATAACTTTTTTTCCGATAACCAAACGATAACCTGAAAATTCTTCTTTATTAACCACAACCTTGCTATCTTCTAGTTGGATTTCAATTTTTTTATCTTTTTTACTCATTTAAAAACCTCACTTTTACTATTCTACAAAAAAATAGAAGAGCATGCAAGTGCAAGCGCTCCTATTTTACTATTTGTTCGGATTTACATTTTTTACTATGATAGACAATTATTTTTTACCTTCTCGATACAATTGCTTTGTCTTGTAGCCTTGTTCTAAAATATCAACCATTTCAGCCAGACGCTTGTTCTGCGTGGCCTCTGTCTTGGCTGAGTAAACATACCTGGCCCAATCTCGTTGATAGCCTGGCGTTAAACTCTGATAAAAGCTCAATTCTTTTGGATGATGTTCCAAAAATCCCTCAATGTCTACGACCTTATCCAGATAATCGCCTACTCTGGCTGACGATCGACTGCTTGACTGGACCTTTGTTTCTGGTTGGAATTTGACTGCCACCATGGTGTAGTTGTCATCAAGCGCCACCATTCGATTGAACTTGTAGGCTGTGCCCTTGATATAGCCATCCTCATCAGTAACTTCTAGACAGGGAAAAATGTGATCGCGATGAATGGGAGCGTGCCCTAGCTTGTTCTTATTTTTGGGATAGAAGAGATAAAGCTGACCATTTTCAACTAGGAGATGTTGTGCAGATGCCTGCAAAATAATGTTCTTCATCTCCTCTAAGCTATAAACGTAGGCTAGCCCAAGCTCAAGTTTCTCCGCTACTTCTGTCGGAAAGCCATAGCCATCAAAAGCAGTTTCTTCCTCCTGCGCTGGTTTCATCATAGCCACATCTGTGAACTTATCCAACTTTAGCTTTTTCAATAAGGTTTCATCCATGATTTTACTCCCCTTTTTGACGGTGGTATTCAATTGATTTGACCAGAATTTCCTCTAGAACTTCCATATCAATGTCTGCCAATTTATTAACATAGACACAACCAACTGCTGCCTTATGCTTGCCCAAACGGTCCAATAGCTCCTGGCGTCCAGGCAGATTTTGATCAATATAAAGACTAATCTTGGCCTGTCTGGCCGCAAAAGCGAGAATGGGTGAATCTCCTTCCGTCCCAGTATCATACTTATAATGGTAGCAACCAAAGCCAATAATGCTGGGATACCAAACGACAGCTTCCTCCTGGCTGATGCGCTGGTGCAATTCTAGTAATTTGTAGGCATCTTCCTGCTTACGGACTGTTTTCAATTCTGCAAACAATTCATGGACCGACTGTCCAGTAGGGGAAAATTTTGACATAGATTTCCTTTCTGATGAGTGGCTCTAATAATATCCAAGGATTATAAAATTTAGTTACAACATTTCCCTAGTTTTATATCCAAGTGTACGTAGACTATCTTGCATCTATTTTCTCATTAATATCTTGTTTTATTTTTGATAGTACAATTGATTTTAAAACTAAATTCTATCCAATATTTGGAATTAAAGAGTGTTTTTGAAAAGGTATCTTGGTCTTCAATTCCAATTTTTCTAAATAATCACATAATTTTTCAGAAAAAATATACTGATCAATCCGATTATCCTCCAAAAAGGAAAATTGAATATACTCTCCAAATAAGTAAAGCTTTGATATTCTTAAACTCTATAGAACTGAAATCCATTATAGTTTCTTTTATGAAGTCATTATATTTCATACTCTCTTCTCATTCTATACAATAATTTTTCTTTTATTATATCACATTTCACATCTACTCATTTCCCTTTCTCTCCACTTTCAGGGGCAATCATTTAAACGATTTAAAGGTAGTTACGTTTCTATTCCCCAAAACTCCTTGTCAATGGAAATAAACACGTACCCACAGGGTAAATGGAAATAGATTTTGATAATTTCTAGCTATCACTTCTACTCACTCCAAAAAATTCCTCACTCTGATACTTCTCCCATACGACAAAAAGCCTTGGTTTCAAGGCTTTTCAGTATCCCTTTCGTTCAAAGGTTTCTAGGCTTTCACCAGCAGAGCGACAACCTCATAAGGAGGATTGGTGGTAAAAACAATCACATTCCGCTTTCGCATCCCTCTCTTTTTAACTTCGGACACCAGAAAAGACGATAGATTTTGGGGTATGATACTCCATTTCTATCGCCTCATATCTTTGAATTCAGTTTTATTAAGTTTCGTTCACCTCGACCAATCTGAATGTCGGAGAAGCATATAAAATTGTATTCCCTTACTAGCTGAAAAAACTTTCTTTTTTCCTTAGAAGTTTAATTATTATTACAAGGGAAATAACCACCTCTAAAACATATACCCCTATCAATACTATAGGCAGAATTTGAACTTCTGCAAGGCTACCGCTGAGCAATATGTAATCCCAAAGAGAATGGAAAATTATAGGGAACAGTATTTTTCGTGTGTCCAAATACATAGCTCCTAAGAACACTCCCATAACAAAGGTTGAGACAAGTTGTCCCATTAGCTCGGAGACTGATAGACCTCCTATAACATTTATTAAATGTAATGCACAAAATAGCACTGAAGACAGCAGTATGGCAAGAGCCGGATTCATCTTCTTCGCCATTGCACCAAGCAATATCCCTCTGTACATGCCTTCTTCAGCTATTCCAATCAAAGCAGTATCTATTATCAATATAACAAATGCTAAATCCGGACTAAATCCTCTGACAATTGAATATAGTCCAAACCCTACTACAGGGATGAACAAAAGTGCTGAAAATACATAGCTCGGCTTGCTTTCTGAGTTCAAGGTTAATTCATTTTTATTTTTTATGCCGTAGTACAAAACCAATATCGCTAATATAAACATAAACGGCAAAAACTTCCTGCTGAACTCCGTTGAATTATATGGAGTATTTAAGAAATGATTACTGATAAAAAGTCCTATTCCCATTATAATCATATACGCTGTTAATAAAATATAGTTCTTCTTCATATACAACCTCCTGCTTTCATCTATCAAAAAGTACTCCAAGTATTTGCTTGAAGTGCTTTGATTTTGCCTCTAAGTCCACTACAATATAGAGATAGCTATATGTAAGCCATTCTAATTCATCTGACTAATCAATTATTCTTTCTATGGTTCTTACCAATCAATCCAAGCAACATAAACAAAGCAACAACGCCTGTCACCAAGTAAAAACTAATGTTGGAGCTATCTCCGGTTTCCGGAGCTTTATATTTCTTAACTACCGTAGGAACATTTGCAGGAGGATTAGTTTTGTTATCCTTATCATTTTTAACAGAAAGCTTTATAACGGCTTCACCCTCATCCAAATCTTTTACATTAACTTTTACAGGTTCCTTATTTAAAACATATCCGTTAGGAGCCTTTGTTTCAACCAATATATACTCTTTGTCATAATCCAGCTCATCAATTATAGCCTTACCGTCAGCCCCTGTTGTCACAGTTTTTATAGGTTTACCTGAGCAGAGCCGACTTTTACCAAGAATAAATCAAATGTTGCATTTGCCAATCCCATATTACTTTTCAATATCTTCTTTCTGAAATTTTCTAATCATACCTTTACCATCCAATCTGTTCCATTCTATTAATAATAAATAGTTTTTGCAAGCAGTAACATTAGTCCTGTCCAATACAGAACTAAATCCTTTCAATAATTATTTGTCCAACTTTTTGGGGTCAGTACATTCTAAATCTTTTCTTTTTTATTTGTATCAGAGCGTAAAAATTCTAGCACGTCCTGATAAATAGTTTCTTTATCTCTTTCATTAAGTATTTCATGTCTCATACCTTTATAAAGCTTGCTTTTAATGTTTTTATATCCAAGACTTTTTAAGAATCCTTCTAAACCCTTAAACTTTTCGTTTCCTTGAATAACAGGATCATCTTCTCCAGCTATTAAAAATATTGGTAAAGCAGTGTTTTTTGGTCTCCAGTCTTTGCCATTGTACGCTGATTTTAATAATTTAAAAAGATTGATAAATGCATTTGTAGTAAATATAAAACCACAAAGCGGATCTGCATCGTATTCCTTGACTGTGTCTGGATTAGCGCAAATCCAATCTAGCTGGCTTTCATATCCCTTGCTATATTGACCGGCTGATAAAGAATTAAAAAATTTATTGGGCTTATATTTGCCATAAAAAACACTGCTTATTTTTGCTAAAAATACTGCAAATCCCGCTAATTTATTCTCAGTTGGTGGCCCACATAAAACTATTTTATCAAGCTCGTAATCGTATTTCTTTAAATAATTTCTAGAAACAAGAGTGCCCATGCTATGACTAAATATTGAAATACTTAACGAAGGATATCTTTCTTTTAAGTATTCTGTCACTTGATAAGCATCGTCAACAATAACAGAGCTGTCCTCTGTATAAAAATATCCTAAGTGAGATGAGTCTTTAACGCTAGCTCCGTGACCTCTATGGTCATGAATCGCACAGACATAACCGTTTTGAGCTAAGTAATTCATAAAATCGTAGTATCTTTCTTTATGTTCTGACATTCCATGAACTAACTGAACAATTCCAATAGGATTAGAGCTTGGCTCTATAATAGCAAGTTCGAGCTCCAGTCCATCTCGCTTAGATTTAATTTTTTTAGTAATCATAATTTCACCTACTATCTAATTACAATATAATTATTAATACACTTCGTTTACGCTCGTGACATCAATACTACACTCTCCACATGTGTAGTCTGGTCCTTGAGAATAGAGACAAACCCTGCTACTGTTCCAAATATAATTCCCCCACAAAGAACTCCAATCATAAAAGGTATATTTTTCCCTAATCCGGGATCAACAAAAGGATCTGTTACTTTCCTGATATGTTTTACAAATATCAGGAATGACAGCACGCTAACGATAAGAAAAGAAATGCTATATGATGTTGTAAACAACATAAAAAATACAATACCTACAGACATTAGTATAATTCCTTTGATATCAAAATGACCTTTTATCCTTACTTCTTTCTTTAATAATTTCATAAGAAACGGAACAGTGATAATTGTTATCATAGGAATGAGTAGAAGATAGGACCAATGAATATAATGGGCTATCATTCCACCAATAGCTGGACCGATACCTTCTCCCATAGCTACTATGGAGCCAATAAGACCAAACGCTTTACCCCTATTTTCCTTTGGAATATAGCGCGCAACTACAACCATCACGAGTGCTGGAAATGCAGCTGCACCAGCTCCTTGAATAAATCGAGCCAGAATAAGTATGGGAAAAAAAGAATGTCCAACAAACCCAATTACCGATCCGAAGCAATTTATTATAATCCCAAATAGGAGTAACCTTTTAATGCCTAGCTGATCAGATAGCTTTCCATATAGAGCTGTTCCAATAGAAAAGGTTAACATAAAGGCTGTGTTCACCCAGCTTGTACTCGCCGGTGATTTATTAAAATCATTTGCAATATCAGGTAATGAGACGTTCAAAACCATTTCATTTAATACGCTAAAAAAAGATAAAATGCAAAGCCAAATTAAAATTTGGTTGTGTCGTAAAAATGATACGCTTCCCTCTTTTAATTGAACCCTGTTACATTCATTACACTTCATAATTAATTCCTCCTAAACTTGATTAAAACATTTTACCACATATAAACTAAGTTTTAAATTCAGTATTTCATCACTTATACAACAATATGGCCCGTTTGTTGAACTACTCTTTAATAAAATAATTTTTCCGTTCCCAATTCCACATTGCAATAATAGAAAATCCATCTTCATCGGCTTTTTCGTCATCATCTGTATGAATCAAATCGCCTTCTTCTGTGTCATCAAGGTTTAATTTTTTATGTATTTCTTTTAACAAACCACCATAGGAGATTAACCTTTTACGGTGTAAACCTTCCTCCAAATCAGACAAACGTTTCAAATTCTTTTCTTCATCATCGGTCATAAAATCCGTATCCTTTACAGGATATTTTGCAGTTTCGTCAATTGCCGATTGTATATCCGATTTATATTTATTTTTCGGTCGAATCATTTGAACTTTTACATTTGGATCATAGTCTAATTTCATTGCCTTTTTCCAAAATTGAATCCATTTCTAGCAATTCATTTTCAGCAAAAGAAACAGGCTTATTTTGAGGGTTATATTTCTTTTTCAATAAGCTATACATATCTTTTATGCTGTTTTTATCAACACCTAAAATTAATCTAACAGCTTCTTCTTCAATAAATCTATTATGCTGCTAAATAGTTTATAGGACAAATAAGTATAACAAAATAACCCACCCGAATATCGTTTTTTTTATTTGGTGAGTTTGTTCTTTCAAATACGAAACAAAAAGAGCCGATGATTCGTGAATTGTTCCACAATTTCATCGGCTCTGCGTCTTAAGCGTCTGGCTCTTTGATGACAGTTATCTTCAAGTTGTCAACTTTAATCAATCTTTCTTGTCTGCATTTTGGACAATAAAGGGGATAATTCTCCAAAACAGTGTCCTTCCTAATTTTATTACGGGTTTTGCTCCCACAAACAGGACACAATATCCATTCGCATTTCATCATAATTAGTCTCTAATCCTTTCAAATCTCATTTTATATGACTTTTGCAAGCTGTTAAGCTAACTTGTGGAACATATGCCGAACCTTATCTATACGGCTATTCGGGCGGCGGGGTTGGCAAATAAATTTACCAATAGCTGGCTGGTATCCTTTTAACTCTGTCAAGCAGACTCCCTGCCCATTTGTGAAATAAGTTAAATCGTTCCTGTATTCTTGAATACATCTAGCAGGGATTTCTCCTTTCAGAATGACCTCGTCATTCTTTATCTGAGTACTTACAATATCTGCACAATACCTTGGAGCATCATGATACGCCCGTGAGAGATATTCCTGCGGTGCATAAATTTCAAAGTGGAGATATGGCTCTAATAGTTCTGTCCCTGCTTTTTTTAAAGCCTGCTCCAATACGATAGGGGAAAGCAGCCGAAAGTCTGCGGGGGTACTTACAGGACTATAATACAATCCATATTCAAAACAGATTTTACAGTCTGTCACTTTCCATCCATACAGCCCCTGCTCGCAGCCATAAAGAACCCCCTCCATAACCGCATTTTGGAACGATTGATTTAAATATCCAAGTGAAACTCTGCTTTCATACTGCACTCCGCTTCCAATAGGGAGCGGCTCTATGGACAACCCGACAGAAGCCCAGAAAGGATTTGGCGGGACTTCTATGTGGATGGTATATTCTGCTTTTCTAAGCGGTCTTTCCATATATATAACAGTAGGCTCTTTTGTTTCTGCCTCCACATGATATTTTTCCTCAAGGATGGCACAAATGACTTCCATCTGCACATTCCCCAAAAAAGAAAGTATAATCTCATGCGTTGTAGTATCCACATAATATTTTAAAAGAGGGTCGCCATCTGAAATTTCTGTAAGTGCCCCAAGCAATATTTCCCGCTGTTCAGATTTCTTTACTGCAATCGTTGTTTGGAGCATAGGGAGAGGATTTTCAATAAATTTTCTCTGCGGCAACAGCATTTCGTTCCCCAAAATACTGTTTAGCTGCAAAACATCATTTGGTAAAATTACAATATCACCAGAGCAGGCTGTATCGGATGAATATAATTCACCGTTTGTCGGAACACACATCTCTGTGATTTTTATTTTCTCTTTTTCAGATATTTTAATAACATCCCTCAAATGCAATGTTCCGCTATATATACGCACATAAACAAAACGCCGCCTTTTCTCTGAATATTCAATCTTAAAAACCTGCCCGCATAGTTCAGATTGACCTTCAGGCGTTGATGAATAAAACTTACTGGCAATCACTTCTATAAGCTGCCGAATCCCCAGATTGTTTTTAGCACTTCCGTGATAAACGGGAAATAACGTTCCGTTTTGGAATCTCCTGTTTTCTTCCTGTTCCAGTTCTGACATTTTAAACGGTTTCCCTGACATATATTTCTCTAATAGTTCATCGTTTCCCATAATTACCGCATCCCACTGTTCCATATCGTCATTGTCCGTTACATTTATATGGGGATGCTGCCCAACCTTTTGCTTCACTATAATTTCCGAAGAAAGCTTTGCTTTCATTTCTTGATATACCATTGGCAAATCAATCCCCTCTTGGTCAATTTTATTGATGAAAAAAATTGTCGGAATCTTCATTGTCTGTAGTGCATGAAACAGTATACGGGTCTGTGCCTGTATGCCATCCTTTGCAGAAACTAATAATACTGCTCCGTCTAATACGGATAAAGAACGGTATACTTCCGCCAAAAAATCCATATGGCCTGGCGTATCTATAATGTTGACTTTTACATCCTCCCACTGAAAAGATGTCACTGCTGTCTGGATAGTGATTCCCCTTTGACGCTCCAAATTCATTGTATCTGTCCTTGTTGTGCCTTTATCTACGCTCCCTGGTTCTGCAATTGCACCACTGGTATACAATAAACTCTCCGTTAATGTTGTCTTTCCTGCGTCAACGTGAGCCAGAATGCCTAAGTTAATTATTTTCATGTGATTTTCCTCCTATCAACACCCAAAAAAGGGCATAAAAATACCCAGTGATAAATACTCCTATCACTGGGTAAATAACTCCAATAGCCCCAAAACACTTATATGTTTTCGGGCATATAAAATTACATGATAAAAGTATTCTTAAACTGGGTACAAAAAACTAAGCCCCATATTAAAAGTGAAACGGGACTGCTACTTTTTGTTCCCACTATCAAATTGACAGTTTATTTAAGAATACCTTGCCGCATATTTATTAACTCCTTGTATAATACTGAATCTAATTATATTCCTTAACCCTTTATTTGTCAAGTCCTTAACCCTTTATTTGTCAAGCTGACAAACTAAAGCAGAAAAAGCGGCAGGATTTCCCCCTGCCACTAATCATCTGTTTATGCAAAAATAATTTCCTTTTCCACAATCTCCCTCGCACAAGCCCTTATGTTATTGAGGCATCCTGTCCATTCTAAGGCGTTTTCTGCCTTTAGCTGTTCCGTTATGCCCTGTGCCTGTTTCATACCCTCTATGAGCCTTTCAAAGCGTTCCTGTGCCTGTCTGTTGATGTCGGCAAGGTAGGCGTTTAGCCTGCCGCTTGTAAGAAGATTGGTGTATGTAACTTTACGGTACTGTTTTAGATAATCTAAATGCCGTTGCCCCCAGATGCCTATCGGCTGTTCTTCTCCGGCGGGTACAGTTAAGCACGGTATTAAATAATCGCCTTGCCTTTCGTATTTGCCGCCCATTTCCTCAAAAATTGTCTTTGCCATTGTCTGTTACCTCAAAAGCCCTCTTTAAAGGGCTTTTATGCTTATTTTGAAAAAGAGATAAAATCAATATATCCCTTTTCTCCGATTTTTACAACGGCATTGTAGGACTTTCTATCTTTCGTTTTGATTCCTTTTACCAGGGTTTCTTTTCCCTCTAGTAATTCTTTTACATTTGTTTTGGTGAGTTTTTTCTTTCTAAAATGTTCAGCTAAAGTGAAGGTACATTCAGGATAATTTGAACAACCATAAAACGATTTTTTTAATACAATATTGTTGCCACACTTAGGACATTTTCCTACAAGGGGTCCCGAGCGCTTAGTGGGAATTTGTACCCCTTATCGATACAAATTCCCCGTAGGCGCTAGGGACCTCTTTAGCTCCTTGGAAGCTGTCAGTAGTATACCTAATAATTTATCTACATTCCCTTTAGTAACGTGTAACTTTCCAAAGGTTCTGTTGCAAAGTTTTAAATCTACTATCAAATAAGGTAGAATAATAGAAAAAGATAGCAGGAGGAATGACG
>NZ_JBIMJS010000023.1:0-21386 GCF_043674225.1 Streptococcus sp. A11 | reverse complement strand
ATCAACTTACTCACATATAGTGAAACATCTAATTCTTGGCTAAGGTAAGGTGGCTAACTTCATTATAGAACTTTCGTCTTCATTTCCCAAATACCCCATCAATCCCGCCACAGCTTTCTCCCCGTCCGCCAGACCCAGCCCATAAATCTCGTCAAATTTGACTGGATTTTTTTCCAAACGTCCTATTTCGAGCGACTTTTGAGGGCGGACTGCAAAAACCTGACCCTGATGTTCCAACTGGATAATCTTTTCAACCGTATCATTGTAATGCTGGTAACGTTTTAAAGCCACCGCCACAAACTTGGGATATTTCTTGTAAAGCAAGCGGTAGACCCGCCCGCTAGAGGGCTTCTTGCGGTAATCAATGGGTTGTGTCAATATCACAATCAATTTGTCAAACCCCAGGCTTCTAGCAAAGTCCACAGGGATGGAGTCCGAAAGACCACCGTCTAAATATTTTTTCCCATCAACTTCGATAATTTTTGAGACCACTGGAAGAGCCGAGCTGGCTCGCAAGAGCTCCATCTGCTCAAAGACATGGTCAATTTTCTCATACTCAGGAAGACCTGTTTCGACATTGGTCACTGTCACATAGAAAGGCACGCCGGACTTGGCAAAGGCCTCTTGGTCAAATTTGTCCAGCTCCATAGGCACTTTGTAGTAGGTAAAATCCTTGTTGACCACATTACCCGTCAGCAACCAAGACCGCAAACTCATATAGTTCTTGTCCTTGATGAAACGCTTATTGTAGCGGAGGGCTCTCCCACGTTGTTTGGATAGAAAATTGACACCAAAAAGCGCTCCAGCCGATACACTGACAATCCCGTCCACCTTGATGCCTGCATCCAAAAACGCATCTAGCACACCAGCCGTGTAGAGCCCACGCATACCGCCACCCTCTAAAACCAGACCAACCTTCATCCGACACCTCCACAAAAAAATATGATCCTATTGTAACAGAAAAAACTCTCTAGGGTATATTTTAGCCAATCAACAAGATGCACGCTCTTTCCATCATCAGAACCAGGCTTGGTCCAGCTAAGCAGTCCTTTTTGAGTCAACCGAATGGGTGACCTTTCCTGATGAAAACTACGATTTTGAACAAATACAGGATAGCCATATCGTCATCGGCGCCTACGATGACAACAAATGTGTCGCTTGGCTATCCTACAAAAACCGCTATTCAAGTATATCTACCTCCACGACCTAAAGGTTTATGCAGACTATCGCCAACAAGGACTGGCTAGCATGCTGATAGACAAGGACAAGGAAATTGCTCAGTCAAAAGGTTACCAGGGAATTTATACCATCGCTCAAGACAACAATCTCATCGCCTGTCAATTTTACCAAAAGGTCGGTTTTGAAATTGGTGGTCTAGATACCAGGGTCTACAAAGGAACTGCTCAAGAAAGCAAGGCTGACATCTATTTTTATTTGGATTGTGACTAAGACATGGCAATGTCCATGAATCTCTACTTTCCTCGTCTGGGGCAGATAAGGATTTTCTCTGTATCAAAAAACTTGGCCAGGTGACCAAGTTTTTATTTGTTTCTCTTTAGTAGCCCATGCCACCCATGCCATCCATACCTGCTGGCATAGCTGGAGCAGCTGGTTCTGGTTTGTTGGCAACAACTGCCTCGGTAGTCAAGATGAGACTTGCAACAGATGCCGCATTTTGAAGAGCTGAACGAGTCACCTTAACAGGGTCGATAATTCCTTCTTCCATCATATTGACCCATTCACCTGTTGCAGCGTTGAAACCTGTGCCAAGCTCAGAATGTTTCAACTTGTCAATCACAACAGAGCCTTCGTAACCAGCATTGTAAGCAATCTGACGAACTGGTTCTTCCAAGGCACGCAGAACAATATTGCGACCTGTCTCATCGTCACCAGACAAGTCCAACTTAGCCACGCTGTCAATCACGTTGACAAGAGCTGTACCACCACCGGCTACAATTCCTTCTTCGACCGCAGCACGGGTTGCGTTGAGGGCATCTTCGATACGGAGTTTCATTTCTTTCAACTCAGTCTCAGTTGCCGCGCCGACCTTAATTACTGCCACACCGCCAGACAATTTAGCCAAGCGTTCTTGGAGTTTTTCGCGGTCAAATTCAGAAGTTGTTGACTCGATTTGTGACTTGATAACTGCCACACGATTGCTGATAGCCTCAGGATTGCCAGCGCCTTCCACAATAGTTGTGCCGTCTTTATCAACTACGACCTTGGCAGCTTGACCAAGCGACTCGATAGTCGCATCTTTGAGGTCCAGCCCCAAGTCCTCTGTAATCACGGTACCGCCTGTCAAGATAGCGATATCTTCCAACATGGCCTTGCGACGGTCACCAAATCCAGGGGCCTTAACCGCTACAACGTTGAAAGTGCCGCGGATTTTATTAAGAACAAGCGTTGGCAGAGCCTCACCATCCACATCATCCGCCACAATCAAGAGCGGTCGATTGGTTTGAAGAATGCTTTCCAAGAGTGGCAAAATCTCTTGAATATGAGAAATCTTCTTATCCGTCAAGAGGATAAATGGATTTTCCAGTTCTGCCACCATTTTTTCATTGTCCGTTACCATGTATTGAGACAGGTAACCGCGGTCGAACTGCATACCTTCTACGACATCCAACTCTGTTTCCATACCGCGAGATTCTTCAATGGTAATGACACCATCTGTTCCCACGCGCTCCATGGCCTCTGAAATATACTCACCGACTTTTTCAGAACGGGATGAAACTGCCGCAACCTGAGCAATTTCTGCCTTGTTTGAAACAGGAATAGCTTGCGCTTTCAAGGCATCCACTGCTGTCGCGACCGCAGCTTCAATCCCTCGACGGATACCGATTGGGTTGGCACCCGCTGTCACGTTTTTCAAGCCTTCACGGACAATAGCTTGGGTCAAAACAGTCGCTGTTGTCGTACCGTCACCTGCAATATCGTTGGTCTTAGATGCGACTTCCGATACCAATTTGGCACCCATGTTTTCAAAATGATCTTCAAGCTCGATTTCTTTGGCAATGGTTACCCCATCATTGGTAATCAAGGGTGAGCCATAAGCTTTTTCCAAGACTACATTGCGGCCTTTAGGACCCAAGGTTACTTTTACAGTGTCTGCCAAAATATCGACACCGCGTACCATGCTCTCACGCGCATCTGCTGCAAATTTAATTTCTTTTGCCATTTTATTTACATCCTTTGTATCAATTAAATATTATAAAGTGCTATATTTCTTCAAATTTCCACAAAAATATCAGATTAGCCCCCAAAAAGTGTTCAAAGTAGACCACAAGATAATCACAAATTTGCTCTAGTGATTGTGCTGTTACATCTAAAGTAATATATCGTTTGGAGCGATAATCCAAAATTGTCATACCATCTAACAAGGGCGGCAAGACTGTTTCCAAGGATAGAAACCAAGGTTTCTTAATTGGAAGAGCTAAGTTTAGCATATTGTCTGACGTCAATTGAAACCAAATTTGCTGCTGGTTTCCTTGTTCCCAGGCAGTTATACAGTTTCCGGACGTGCTAACTTGCAAAAAATTCTGAAGAATCTCACTTAGCTGTTCTTTCATAGTCTATCTTACTCAACCACTGCTACAATATCCGCCTCACGGACAATGGTCACTTTTTCTTCACCATCTTTGACTTCCAGACCAGCGTGGGCCTCGACCAAGACTTTGTCACCGACTGCAACAGACGGTGCAATCAATTCTCCGTTCAAGGTGCGAATTCCTTGACCAACCGCCAATACCTGCGCCTCTTTGGTCGCTGCTTGGCTGGTTCCTGCAAGGACAAAGCCCCCTACTGTCTGTTCTTTTTCTTCGATTTTTACAACGATGCGATCGCCTAATGGTTTCAACATATCAATGCCTCCTTCATTTTTAGCACTCTGATATCGCGAGTGCTAATTCACAATTCTTATTGTATCACTTGGTCAAAAATAGTCAAGGAAATTCTACCAAGTTTTTTGAAATCCGTCCCAGGTCGTACGAAAAACCAACTAGTCTTACTTATGAGAATATGCTATACTCTTCTTAGGAAAGGAGGTCTCTATGACATTCTTCAAAAATCTATACAAAGACTATCAGGAAAGCAGATATTCTACCTACGAAGGTTTTTTAGAGTGGTTTTTGAAACGGAAATTAAACTTCCTGGGAAAAATCATTTTCGCCTACCTACTCTGGACCATTTGGATTGTCTTTTTTCTACATCCCCACTGGTTTATCTTTTTCTTCTATGGTGTGATTGTTCTATCAATCATGGTTATCTTCCTCGAATGGTGGAATGACCGTAAAAAAGGGCGCTAAAAAACGCCAACTTTCGCCAGCGTTCTTTAAGGAGATTATGAAAAATATTTAGGATTGACTTAAGTATATCCGAGTTCTACACTGTTCACATCCGTCCTGAGACTGATTCTCACATTTTTGGATAAAAATAAGTACCTTCAGTTGTTCAGACGCAAAAAATGCCAGCTTACACCGGCATTCTAAGGAGATATGAAAAATATTTAGGATTGATATTAGTATAAACGACTTTTCACATCCTATCATCAGTCCTAGGACCGATTTACCAGACATTATTTCATTATTTATAGGGAAAATATTTGAGACGTCAATAAATTGTCACTTTCTGTTAGAAGGGCAGATCCTCCTCTTCTAGAACCAAGTCAGCCAAGTCTTCGCCAGCATTATTTTCACGCATGGCGCGTTGGGCACGACTTTCGAGCAACTGGAAACTGTTTCCAAGGACTTCAGTCACATAATGGTTATTACCATCTTTTTCATATTTACGAGTACGGAGCTCTCCGTCAAGGGAAATCAAGCTGCCCTTGCTACCGTAGGACACCAGTGTTTCAGCCAATTTACCCCAGAAAATGATATTGATGAAATCCGCTTCGCGCTCACCAGACTCTGTCTTGAAGCGACGATTGACAGCAACTGTAACGCGGGTTAAATTTTTTCCCGACGGCGTCTGCGTCAACTCAGGCTGGGCCGTCAAACGACCAATTAGAATAACTTTATTGTACATTTTTTATCCTCCTACCTATCTATTCGCAAAAGAAAGGAAAAAATGAAAGAAATTTTAGAAAAAAAGTTAGAAAGCAATGAATATTACAGCACTGAGCAAATCAATTGGCTCTTAGACCATATCGGAGACCCTGACCCTATCATTCGTGACCAGCTGGTCTATGCCAGTTTCTGCCACCTTTTTCTGGATGAAATCATTATCAAAGACCAGGCTCAGCAACTTTTTGAACAGAGCCAGCATAGGCAACTTCTCTCACAAGATAGTCTAACTCGCAGTTTTGCCAGCCTGCTCTATGCTTTGATTATAGCCATAGATGAGGACCGTCCTCACTATCAGAATTTCCTGACTAACAGCCAGCTCCAAATCCTCTTTGAACAAGCCTTGGACATTTTTACTTTTGAAAATGACTGGCGTGGCTACGATGAAAATCTGGGCTGGATGCATGCTGGTGCCCATGGAGCGGATTTTCTCCTCGCTGCTACCTGCCACCAAGCCTTCCCAGCCGACAAGTTTGAGCAGGCTTGGCAAGCTCTTATAGACTGCTGCCTCAAGCAAAACAGCACATTTTCAGCAGGTGAAGAGACGAGATTGGTCCAGATACCTGTTTATCTCATCCTCAATCAAAAGGTTTCGGCTTCAACCCTAGCCACATGGATGGAGCAATTAGATGTCCCCAATCAAGAGCCGGTTGAGTATTTCCGTTGGCTCAATATTCAACGATTTCTATCCAGCATCTATTTCCAACTCAAGTCGCACCAAGCTTTGGCACCAGAAGTTGAGCAAGCCATTGAAAAACAAATACGGCTATACTAGAACCTGCATTCACAGCTCAGCATCTCTAGCCAAGGCTAGTTTTCTGCCACTCATCGTTCGCTTTTCTCGAAATACAGTCAGTATTCCATCAAAAAATGGTCTTGATTGGCAAAAAACTATCTCTTGTCTAAACATACTTTTCTTGTGAATGGAGGTTCTAAAAAGAATTGGCACGCGACCAATTCTTTTTTAGTTTTTCCAATGTTTAGCAGGCTCAAACGAATCGCCCACGACGGCGCTATCATCCAATTCGATAATACCACGTACTTGTGGTGCGTTTGGCAGGCCCAATTCACGCGGACTACACATCATACCAAAGCTGTCCTCGCCACGGAGTTTACCAGGGAAAATCAAGCTACCGCTTGGCATCATAGCTCCTGGCAGGGCAACAATGGTTTTGAGGCCTTGGGCTGCGTTTGGCGCGCCAGCTACGATTTGCACCGTTTTGTCGCCAACGTTGACTTGACAAATATTGAGGTGGTCGCTGTCTGGGTGCGGTGTCAATTCCACAATCTGACCGACCACAAATTTTGGTTCCTTGTCATTGACCAAACTTTCCGCAAAACCTTCTTGACTCAATTCTGCATTCAAGACTGCAATCTGCTCGTCTGTCAAGAAGACCTGACCATTTCCGCTCAAATCAATCAGACTAGACACTTCAAAAATATTCCAAGCTACCGTCTGCCCCGTCTCCTCGATATAGACACGCGCAACCTTGCCCTTGCGTTCAACTGTTACATCTTGTCCTTTGCCATCAGCCACGATGACCATGAGTACATCACCGACATATTCTTTATTATATGTAAAAATCATTTATCAACCTTTTCTATGTTATGAAAATAATCCGATAAGCCCCTTCCAAAGACCCTCAAAGAAGGAACCAATCTTCTCTAGAATGCCTGAATCCTGGAGATTTTTGTAGGCATCTGAAATTTGTTGCTCGGCCTGGCTCTTGAATTGCTTGAGCTGGGCAGCGACTTCTTCCGAATCAATGGCACTGGTTTCCTGATAAGCTTTGGCAAAAGTGACCAGCTTGGAAATCTCATCAGCCGTAATCACTGTATCCAGACCATTTTGTTTCAAGACATCATTGATAATGGTGTTGATTTGGTCCTCAGAGGCAATTTGACCTTGAGAATCCTTGTATTCTGCCAAGCCAGTCTTGATTTCTGCGATAGCCTTGTCAAAGGCAGAGCTGTCAAAATTTTCTTGACCTGCGTGGGCAGTCGCCACTTCATTAACGGTTTCCAATTCCTGCTGGGCAACCACTGTCCGCTCAGGATCTACCGTTTCGCCATTGGCCTCCAAAGCCTTGTAAACACCCGTCAAGGCAGACTCACCTGTCACCTGAATGGGAGCTGCAACGTCAATCAAGACATCTGTCGCTCCCGCGGTAATGGCCGCATTAGCATACTGAGTTGAGGTAATGAGGGTGATATTCTGCGGTGTCTTGATGTCAACGACAACTCCCTTGCCTGACTCCTGCTTCTGCACCAAAACAGATGAAAAGAGCGAGGCTGTATCTGCACCAGAAGTCCCTAAATATTGGTCCATATCCTGACCCTGCACCACTTGACGGCTGACATTCTCAATATTCTTGATATTGAGTAGACTATTGACCTCCGTCACTTGAGCATCTGACAAACCACCGCCATATACCATGGTTGGCTTGCCCCATTTTTCATTGATGGCATCTGTCTGAATGTCTGCATGGGCAGCTGTCATCGGTGCTCCAACCAGGCCAATCACAAGAGTGGCTAGAGCAAGTTTACTTACTGTTTTTTTCATACTGGTAATCCTTCTAAAAAGTCAATGATTTGCTGCTTGGTTTTACGGTTTTTATCGACAAAGCGTCCAATTTCCTGACCATTTTCCAAGACAACCAAGCTAGGAATGCCGAAAATATTCCATTCTTGAGCCAGGGGCATGAAGTCATCCCGATCTAACTGGACAAAGGTCATGTCGGGAAAAGCAGCCTCGATAGCTGGCAAATGCGGCTTGATATAGTGGCAATCCCCACACCAGCTGGTCATAAAGAGAAAAACTGTCCGCTGACCAGACTGGACGAGCACGGCCACTTCCTCGTAATTCTGTGGAAAAATCATCTCACTTCCTCCTCAAATGTGATGTCACCTTTGGTATTTTCAAATAGAAAAATGCGACCATCTTCCATGATGACCCCGCCTACCAAATAGTCGGACTGGGACTGGGTTTCATCCACATAGACCGTGGCAATGCTGCCCAAATCGGCGAAGTAAGCCCGAACCTGCTGGAGAGCCTGAGCCTTTTTACGGTCTTCCTGAACCTTGCGGTAAAATTGAGCGCTAGCGGTGAGCACACCTGCCCCCACTAAGCCGGCTAGCACGGCTACCTTTTTCTTATTCATGGTCCCTATTTTATCATAAAAAATGGTAAAATAGTAGCAAGTTATCATTGGAGGAAATTTGTTATGACCCTTTTTGACAAGATTAAAGAAGTGACCGAATTGCAGAGCCTGCCTGGTTTTGAGAGTGAAGTGCGCAACCATATCCGCCAGAAAATCACACCTCACGTTGACCGCATTGAAACAGATGGTTTGGGTGGAATTTTTGGGATTAAGGACACGACAGCTGAACAAGCACCGCGAATATTGGTTGCAGGTCACATGGATGAAGTCGGCTTTATGATTAGCCAAATCAAGCCTGACGGCACCTTCCGTGTGGTGGAACTAGGCGGTTGGAACCCACTGGTCGTATCCAGTCAAGCCTTTACCCTGCATTTGCAAGACGGACGTAAAATCCCTGCCATTTCCGGCTCTGTCCCACCTCACCTTTCTCGCGGTGGAAATACTCCGGGTCTACCAGCCATCGGCGATATTATTTTTGATGCTGGTTTTGCTGACTACGACGAGGCTTGGTCTTACGGTGTGCGCCCGGGTGATGTCTTGGTTCCGAAAAACGAGACCATCCTATCAGCCAACGGTAAAAATGTCATTTCCAAGGCTTGGGACAATCGTTTTGGTGTTCTCATGGTTACAGAGTTGCTCGAAAGTCTGTCTGGTCAAACCCTGCCTAACCAACTAATCGCTGGTGCCAATGTCCAAGAGGAAGTCGGTCTACGTGGAGCTCATGCCTCTACTACTAAGTTCAATCCTGATATTTTCCTGGCGGTCGACTGTTCACCTGCGGGCGATATTTATGGCGACCAGGGCAAAATCGGGGATGGTACCCTACTTCGTTTCTATGACCCAGGTCATATCATGTTAAAAAATATGAAAGACTTCCTCCTCACAACTGCTGAGGAAGCTGGTATTAAATATCAATATTACTGCGGCAAAGGTGGAACAGATGCCGGGGCAGCCCACTTGAAAAATCAGGGTGTGCCATCTACAACAATCGGCGTCTGCGCTCGCTATATCCATTCACATCAAACTCTTTACAGCATGGATGATTTCCTAGAGGCCCAAGCCTTCCTACAAGCTCTCGTGAAGAAATTGGACCGCTCAACGGTTGATTTGATTAAAAACTATTAAAACAAAAGACTTTGCTAGGTAGAATGCCCGGCAAAGCCTTTTTTCTATACAAGTTCTTCTAAAATGTACTTCCTCACATAGGTAATGAAATATAGCGAGCCTGTAATCAGGTAGAGTTTTTTGGGATTGTCCAAGTCCGCCTGCTCCAACCACTCCTGATAGGTCTGAACTCGTTCATAACCTGACGGATAATCTTCTAACTGTACCGCTCTGAAATCGTCAAATGTCGTAACGCTGACAGGTCCAAATTGGCTAAGCTGGGACAACATCTGGTCCACTGGCTTGGTATTGATGGCTGCAAAGAGAATTTCAATATCTCTGTCAGCATACTTTTCTTCCAAGAGTTCTGTCAAGACAGCGATGCTTTCATTATTGTGGGCACCGTCAATCAACAGATTGGGGAGTATCAGTTCCTGACGGCCTGGCCAGATGGCTTGGGACAAGCCCTGGCTGATGGTTTCATTGGTAATCTTTGGAAAATCAGGGCTGAAAAGCTGAGCTGTTGTCACTGCTAAGGCTGCGTTGACCTCCTGGTGACGCCCCTGCATCTGTAGCCTCAAATCCTCAACTCGACCGAAGGGGCTTGAAACCGCAAAGTCTGCTCTGCTATTTTCCAAAAGAATCTCCCGTCCCACCGCATAGGTCGGACTCTGAAGCTGACGAGCCTGCTCCTCGAAAACTGCCTCCACTTCTGGCAAATCGGTCGCATAGAGGAGGGGAACTCGCTCACGCAAGACGGCGACCTTGTGACGGGCTATGGCAGCGTAGGTCTCTCCCAAAAAAGCCTGATGGTCCAAACCGATGGACGGGCAAACCACTGCCAATGGGGCAAGGACATTGGTCGCATCCTGCAAACCGCCCATGCCTGCCTCCACCAAGAGAATATCAGGACGCTGGTAGTGGGCAAAGTAGACAAACATAGCCACTACTACAATCTCAAACTCCGATATAGCATCCAGTCCAGCCGTCTGGTCCAAGTCCTCAATCAAAGGTTGCAAGTCTGTCACAATCCTCGAAAAATCTTCCTCTGAAATCATCTCTTGCTCAAAGACAATCTGCTCTCGAAAATCAATGATAGACGGTGAAGTAAAGCGACCAACTCTGTAGCCCGAAGACTGCAAGATAGACTGTAAGGCGTTGAGGGTCGAGCCCTTGCCATTTGTACCAACAAAGTGAATAGTCGGAACTTGAAGTTGGGGATTGTCCAAGCGTTCCAAAATCCAGTTGACACGTGCAATCCCGTGTTCCAAATCAGAAGCCGGGCGATTAGATAGCCACCGGCGAGTTTCTTGATAATTCATGATTCCCTCTCTACAAAAGCAGCAACAGGGGGATGACCTGTTGCTCGATACTGTTTTATTTAATGCCCATTAACTTGGCCAATTCAGGTATTTTTTGTAAACTTGGCAAGACAAGCATGGTCACGACAATGCGTAATGGAATTTCAAAAACTGCCTTAATCAAGCGACTGCTATACAGAACAATCCAAGGTGTTCCAAAATGGAAATGGAGGGCAATCGGTGTCATGATGAAAGAAATCACAACCTGAATCAAGACAACAACCCCTGCAACATAGAGCCAATCAGCCTTGTTCTTGGTATCGAGTGATTTTTGATAAAAGAACCAACCATAGAGAAAAGCCGATACCGCCTCAATCAAGATAAAGCTGAATAACATGGTCTGTCCACTAAACAAGACAAAGACTGGGTCTGAAATCGCCACAAAGATAGCTGCCCAAACAGGACCGGCAATAGCTCCCAAAATAGCATTTGGGATAAAGGTAAACTGGACTTGCAAGGTTTCCGAAAGACGAATGGAGAAATAGTTCTCCACAATCATAACCAAGGCAAGAGTCACAGCAATAGCAGCCAACAGCTGCACCGTTAATTTTGGAATTTTCTTTTCCATAAAAAATGCTCCTTTTTCAAAATGGAGCTGTCGTGTATATTCGACAGCGGATGCAATGGTTTACCGCGCTACTCTCAGCCAGGACCAATGTTCCTACTCTAGGAGACATCAGATGCCAGCAAAGATCAGCTTCGTTATGTGGCAACATCCCATCCACATACACTTGACGCAAACCATCTACTCTGTGCAAATTTCTTTGCTTCACTATTGTAACACAATTCTCAATGACTGGCCAATTACTTATACCTATGGCAGATTATTTGAAAAAACTATAGAAAAAAGGCCAGCACTCAGCACCGACCTTTCCTATATCTGATTATTTCAAACGTTCTACATCACGTGCGATAACCAACTCTTCATCTGTTGGAATGACTAAGACTTTTACTCGTGAGTTTGCTGTTGAAATTTCTCCGCTATTGCCAAAAACATTTTTTTCTGGATCCAATTCCATACCGAACCATGTCAACCCAGCGACAACTGCCTCGCGAACTTTGACAGAGTTCTCTCCAATACCTGCTGTGAAGACAAGGGCATCTGCACCATTCAAAACAGCAAAATATTGACCGATGAATTTTTGCAGACGATTGACAAGCATATTGAAGGCAAGGATACATTTTTCATCACCTGCAGCCACTCCAGCTTCAATATCACGCATATCGCTTGATTTCTCGGCAATACCAAGAATTCCAGATTGCTTGTTCAAGACGTTGATCACATCTGCCGCGTCTTTTAATTCCTCTACATTTTCAATCAAGTAAGGAATGATTGCTGGGTCAATATCACCTGAACGGGTACCCATCATAGGACCTGCAAGTGGTGTGAAGCCCATTGATGTATCGACAGATTTACCTCCGTCAATCGCTGAAATCGAAATACCATTTCCGATGTGGGCAGTAATCACTTTTATTTCTTCCAGTGGTTTGCCTAGCAATTTGGCTGCTTCACGTGAAACATAGAAGTGAGAAGTCCCGTGAGCTCCGTACTTACGAACTTGGTTCTCTTCATAATATTTGTTTGCGATTGGGTAACGGTAAGCTACCTCTGGCATTGTCGAATGGAAGGCCGTATCAAAGACTGCCACACTTGTCACTTCAGGCAAGATATCCTTGAAGGCACGTATACCAGCAGCATTGGCAGGGTTATGAAGTGGAGCAAGGCTAGATAGGTCTTCAATTTGTTGCAATACTTCATCCGTAATGACAACTGAATCCTTGAAAATTTCACCACCAGCTACCACACGATGACCAACACCTGTGATTTCTGAGAAATCGGCAATAATATTGTGTTTGAGCAAGTCTTCCAACAAAATTTTTACTGCTTGCACATGATCAGCAATATCCAAAACTTGTTCAGCTTTTTGATCACCAAATTTTACTGTGACAATTGAATCCTTCAAGCCGATACGCTCAACAATCCCTTTTGCTAAGACAATTTCTTCTGGCATTTGGTATAATTGCCATTTTAAACTTGAGCTACCTGCGTTAATCGCAATTGTTTTTGACATAATGTTCCCCTTTTAAAGCGTTTTCCTAATCAGTATAACAGATTTTTACTTAAATTGCATTTTCTTGCTTCCAATTTTTGAAATTGACCATGAACTTCTGAATCGCTTCTGGTTCTTGTAAAGTCTGCAAGGGATAGACAAATGGTGCTAATTGTCTTGCAGCTTTCTTTTGTAAGACGAAAATTGACTTGGCCATGGCCGATTTTCCAAAAAGACTTGGTGGCAGGGCAATCATGGCAACGATATTAGCTTGCTCCTGTAACCAACCTTTCAACAAATCACTCTGCGGACTGGTCAATAAATCATTCGGAGCCAACAAAATCGCAAAGCCATCCTTTTCCAAATATTTGAGGGACTGTTCCATCAGCAAATGGTGGGCGTAGGTATGTTCATTTGAACTGGCAACCTGATAGCGACTAGCAATCTGGTCATCTGGATAGTAGCCAATAGGCAAATCTCCCAATATCACTTGACTTTCCTTCAAAATCTGTGGACGTACCGCATCGCCCTGGGCAAAAGAAATCTCTGCCTGCATAACATCTGCCATGCTGGCTGACAAATCAATCAAGAGATCATCTACTTCAATCCCAAGATAGTCCAAGTCTTTCTGGCTGGCATTTAGGATAGTCTGAGCTAAGTTCCCTGTTCCTGAGCCAATCTCCAAGACTGTTACTTTAGGAGTAGATACTAGTTGATCTACCAAGAATGATAATATAAAACCTATGGAATCTGGTGTGAACTGGTGATTGTACTGCATAGGCTCTGTCTGATTGGCCTTGATCATTAGGAATTGAAAGGCACGACGCCATTCTTCCTTGGTCAAGTGCAAGTCGTGTAAGGTTTGATTGTTGCGGACAATCAAGTCCGTCTCATGCTGACCAGCTAGATAGGCTGCATTTTGCTCAATCATGGCATCATAGATATTGGTGCCTAGCTGGTTTTGGATGGTCTGTACGTTTTCTAATAGCAGGTCGTAGGCCTGTTCGATTTTTTCAAAATTCATACTCCTATCTTATCAAAATTTGGGCAAATTTGCACTAAAAGAGGAGCCTCTTATGACTCCTCTACCCTCTCTTTTTCCTCCTTCATCATAAATTGATACTGATAGGTCCGACCGCTTGATAACTGGATTGTCACGGTCAGCCTTTCTTTCTTGACCTGGTACTGAGCCTGCCCTTGGACAAAGGACAGCTGACCAGACGTTTCAATTGATTTTGGCTTACTTTCTTTCTTCACCTCTTCTTTTTGACTGGTCTGCGCGGTCTCATTATTTGACCTTTCCATATCTTCTGCAGATACCGATTCTTGCCCACTTTCAGATGGTCTCTCCTTCGTTTGAGAAGTCACACTTTCTTCCGATGTCTCTCCTTTCTTTTCTTCCTGCTCCTTCCTAGCTTGCTCAGCCTTTTCCGCCAAGAATTTTTCTTGACTCTCTTTTGCTGCTTCTTCCTTAGCCAAGCGTGACACTTCCTCAACCACCTGGTCCTTGGTCATCTGGGCTATGAGATAGGCTTGCGTGGATTCTCGACTGGCTCCAATCAACTGACCTTCAGACACTTGCTGATTGAGGTAAAATTGCAGCAAGAGAGTGAAAACTGCCAGCATGAGCAGGGCATAGAGTAGGATACCAGCCTTAACCTTTTTCTTCAAAAGCATAGACGAAACTCCTCTCCTCGCCAGTTTCAAACGTCACATCCAATCGAACAATCTGACCAGATTGACTATAGCTAGCCGCCTTGACACCGTAAAGCATGGGCTGGTAGCCCTGCCCCCGGTCATTGGTCTTACGAAAATCATCTGACCGTGACTTGCCAAAGGCCAGGGCCTGACCATCTTGCCTGATATAAATCCGACCCGCATCAACTCTGTCTAAACTGGCCCCCTCCCATTCACTGCGCAGCTGGTCACAGAAGAGTAACCAGTTCTTCTCAACACGCTGGTCCTGGTAGCGAACTTCGTGGACCACCAATTTTGACAAGCCCTCAAAGACCAGCAAACTGCCTGAAACGATGACCAAGGCCACCAGACATTCCAGAAGAGTAAAGGCAGCACACCTAGTTTTTCTCAACACGCGCCACCTCTCTTCCATCATGATAGACAGCCAAAACCTTGTCCGACCGCTGGACCGTCACCTTGACACCATTGAGCGACAGATTATCCTGACCCGTCTGCACCGCCATCTTGGCAACATTGAGGACCTCCTGTTGATACAAGCCCTCCGCCTGTTGCCTGCGACTGACCTCCATGGCCGAAAGAAAGAGGCTGGTAATAGTGACTAGAACCGACAAGGCCACCAGCCCCTCCAGCAAGATATAGGCCTTATTTTTCCGATTTCTTATAACGACCACTCCCTATATATAATTGATACGACACCGTCTTGTCCCCCGCCCCAAAGGACAGCTTGGCAAGCGAGGAATTCCCACCTTTTTTATCGAAAACAATAGCCTGCTCAGTCAGTACATCGATACTAGCAGGCACCTGCACGGACTGATGACCGTTGGACAGTTGGCTATCCGTCAGTTGCAAATGGATTTCCTGCTGGCTGTTGACCGCCAGACGCTGGCTATCCTTATAAAGCTCCTCAAACTCCCAGAAGAAAACCGTCTCCTGCACCGACCGAAAAGCCGACTGGACAGAACCCGACAAAGCCAGAGCAAGAAAGCTCACGATAAAAAGAACCAACAGACTTTCTAGCAGAGTAAAGGCTTTATTGTTTATCTGGATTAGAGGCTTTGGCTTTCTCATATTCTTCTGCCTGTTTTATGTCAATGTAGCCAGCAGATTGCAAATCGGCTACTGTTGCTTTCTTGTCATGTTCCAATTCATAGAGCTCCATCTGACTCTCTACTACTTTGACAACTGCCTGATCTCCTTTTTTCCGTACCGCCTCTTTCTGCTTGCTCAAATTAGGTACAAACAAGAGTAAAAGCACACTAATAATTCCAAGGACGACTAACATTTCCACCAGAGTGAAACCTTTTTTCTTCATTTTTAGTAATTTCTTCATTTACATCTCCATATTTTGATAAATTGGCAGCAACATGGCTGCGTAGATAAGAACAACAACGAGAGCGACAAAGAGAAAGACCAGCGGTTGAATAAGCTGCATGGCACGATTAACGCGAGAGAAAAATTCCTCCCAACACTCATTGGCGTAGACGGCAAGCTCGCTACCCAACTTGGACTTGACTTGCCCGTACTCCACAATCAAACTCAGTTCCCTCTTGAAAAATGGATAGGAACGGATATGCTGGTCAAAGCTCTGCCCATTGCCCAAAGCCTCCGCCATATCTCGCCCAATCTCGATAAAGAGCTGGGACTGCTGCTCCTGCATCAGCCGAACCACCTGCTGCATATCCAATCCTTGCCCGATGAGGCTACCCCACTCCCGCGCGTAGTAGGCGGTCAGGTAGGTTTGGATGAGTTTTCCGAAAAATGGCAGAGCGGATAGACGACTAAAGACAGTGATTTTAGCCGTCCTGCGGTACCAGATGTAGCCTGCTAAAGTGCAGAGCAAGATGGTTAAAACCAACCCGAGAAAGATGGTCGGTAAATGGTTGATGAGCATGGTCGCGGCATTGCCCTCCTCCAACTGTGGCAGGAGATAGTTTTTCAGACCCAGCATAATCAACACCAAAAATCCTAATAGAATAACGGGATAGGTCGCCACCTCAATCAATTTTTTCCGTACTTTGGATAAGTTACTCAGATAGGTCTCGATGTGTTGCAGACTGAGACTGGTATTGCCATGAATTTCTGCCAATGACACCTGAGTGACAACTGTGTCGGAAAAGGCCAAATCAGCTAAAAGGCTCGAAAAAGGCTTCCCCGCTACCAGACCGTCTGATAGGATTTGCGTATATTGGTCTGCCAAGAGCTGACTGCGCCTGAGAAAATCAACAATCTCTCCCAAGTGAAAGCCACTGGCAAAGAGATTGTTAAAAAGCTCGATGACTTTACGCTGACGCTCCAAGGATAATTTTTTCGGCCTCCGCCTGCCGAGGACTGATATGTCCTGCTGCAAGAAGGCTATCAATCTGTGCATTCCACTTATCTGCGGAATGGTTTTGGAAATCTTCTCTGGCAAAATCAACAACACCTCCTCCCCCTATCAAGCGCTGGTAGGCAATACCTTGCAGGGCATTATTGAGCTCTTCTGGACTAACACCCAATTCCAACATCCGAGCATAGACACCCGAAATGGACTTGGCATGCACCGTCGAAAAGACTGTCGCTCCGGTCAAACTAGCCCTAATAACTGATCGAGCTGTCTCTGCATCACGGATTTCCCCGATGATGAGCAGGTCAGGACGATGGCGCAGGGACAGTTTGATGAGATTGTCATAAGTCGCGCCAATAGTTTCATTGAGCTGAAGTTGCAACATATCGTCCTGCTTGATTTCCACCGGATCTTCGATGGTCAGAATTTGCTTGTCTGGGAATTTCATCCTGGCTAAATGGTACATAAGCGTGGTCTTGCCAGAGCCGACTGGACCCGAAAAAAGGTAGAGCCCCCGACCTTTGATTTCCTTGGCAATTTCCTCTACTGCCTGAAACCAGAATTTCAACTCCTTGTCATTATCATAGAGCAGACGGATGACCAAACTTTCCTTGCCACGATAATCCCCGACCGTCGACAGGCGCAGAGAAATCTCGCCCTTGCCATAATCATAATCGCAGGACCCCTGCTGACTACGGCGCTTCTCACCGACATTGAGACCAGCTAGAAACTTGAAATGCCCAATCAGAGCATCTACTTCCGTTTCCTCCAGCTCTCGGACAAATTCCCGTTCGTCCATGATACGATGATAGAGCTGATAGGTCTCACCTTTGGGAACCAGATAAATGTCACTGACTCGACCGGTTACCGCCTCCTCTATCATTTGTTTTGCTTTTTCTTGAATCATAAATCCTCCTCACCTATTAGTTCGGAAAAATGATGATTTTTGCAAAAATTTTTTTTAAAAAAATAAGAAGGACTGAACCATCAATCCTTCTCTCTTAATAATTTACGCAATTCCCTTTCTTGAGTTTGCACGGCCTTACTCTCGGTACAAGGTCCTTCTTCTTGGAATCTTCCTTAGCTTCTAGCAATAGCAAAGAATGGTAACGTTGCAAATACTCATCACATTCCTCGCACCAATACTGATCCGCTTCATCCCAAAAGGCTGTCATCATCCCACCCTTCGATTCTTTCTTAGGAAAGCGACTAGCCAAATCTGTCCACTCTTTCTGAAAGGCAAGAACAGCATCCTCATAATTTTCAAAAACTAACTTGTCAGTGATGTCTTCTTCCCAACCTTCAATAAACCACCAGGGTTCAAAATCTCCATACATTTTAATGACTTGATACATAACTATACACTCTACTTTCTCTGTTCCAACAATTATACCGAAAATAATAAGAATTTTGAAAATATATGCTTAGAAAATACAAATTCAATAAATAAAGTGCCGTTATAGGTAGTACCAACAATTCTTTCTTCTACTTAAAATCTCGCAGGTAGTCTTGCAGTTCACGTATCATATTCCTCCGCCCATGGAAACTCTGACCTGTGATTAGCTTCTCATATTTTTCTAACTGTTCCGCCGACAGCTGACTTCTATAAGTCCGCAACATGTCTCGCAAAACAATAAAATCGTCATTTAACAATCCCGGCGACTTTACTAGATGCGACAAATCATGAATATCTTCATGGGGCATACGGTCAAACTTCCGCTTATGGCTTTCTTGCCTGCGCACAACATCCCGAACACGATTTCGGAACTGAACCTTAAAGTAACTGCAGAGCTTATCCTTATCTTCCTCCAATTCTGGAAAACTGCATAGTAATTTGTACAGAACCAACATCCCCTCCTGGTCCCAATCCTCACGTTCCCATAACTTCACGTAGAAATCCTTACGCGCGCGATGAACAATTCCCTGAACTTCAAAATAAATCTTTTCAAATTGCATAAAACTATGCCTCCTTTAATTGATAGACCTAGTTTATCTAATTTTGAAAAAATCAAACAGGACATTTTTGTCAGTATAAAATAATAGTAAATAAATCTCAGTGAAAACAATATACCTGAGGTGGTGAACAAGAGCATTCAAACGCGCAGTCTAACCTGCCCTTTGAAGCCATTTAAGACGCACATCCTAACAATCAGACATTTTACAATAGCATTAAATCAATTCCTGTCCTATTTAAATACAATACTTGGGACCTGTAATAACCTTATCTATATCATTAAGCGAAATACCTTTAGTCCTCAGCAATAGAACAAATTATACACTTCGAAAATCGGTTTAACTTGCTATGATAATGGGCTCTATAATTTCTGTAGTGGGTAAACCCGCCAAGGATATTATGGAGCCTTTTTGAGTGTAGAAAAAAAGTCCCATATGACCTATAATGAAAAGAGACCAAACTCACATTAGAAAGACTCATATGGAACAGCTAAATTTTATCACAAATTTTCTCAGAGTAAAAGACCAAAATATCCTTATCACTGATGGGTATGATAGGGGAACTCACTTTGAACTCCACGGTCACTTGGATTATACAGCCCCTAAATGCCCTTCCTGCAAGGGACAAATGGCAAAATATGACTTCCAGAAAGCCTCCAAAATCCCCTATCTAGAAACTGCTGGTTATCCACTCCTTATCCGCCTTAAAAAGCGTCGGTTCAAGTGTAAAGATTGCGGAAAAATGGCTGTCGCTGAAACTCCTCTTGTCAAGAAGAACCACCAAATCTCTGTCGCTGTTAACCAGAAAATCGCTCAACTTCTCATTGAAAAACAGTCTATGACCGACATCGCTAAGCGCCTTGCCGTCTCTACCTCGACCGTCATTCGCAAGCTAAATGAGTTCCAATTTAAAACCGACTGGAATTGGTTGCCTGAGAATATGAGCTGGGACGAGTACCCCTTCAAGAAGGGGAAGATGAGCTTTATCGCTCAAGATTTCGACTCGCTAAAAGTCATCACTATGGACATGTTTAGCCCATACTACCAATTGGCTAAACCCTTCGCTTTCTAATTTCCAAGCTCAGGCTGAAATAGTCTCCCAGACTATTTCACTCCCGCATGCCAAAATCGTCCTTGATCGTTTTCACATTGTGCAGCACCTTAGTCGAGCTATGAACCCGTGTCCGTATTCAAATTATGAATCAATTAGACAGAAAATCGCAGAAATACCGAGCCTTGAAACGCTACTGGAAATTGATACAACAAGATAGCCGCAAACTCAGTGATAAACGATTTTATCGCCCTATATTTCGAATGCATTTGACTAACAAGGAAATACTTGAAAAACTCCTGTCTTTTTCAGAGGTACTACGACAACACTATGAACTCTATCAATTGCTCTTATTCCATTTCCAAGAGAAGAACTCAGACCATTTCTTTGACCTCATCGAACAGGAAATAGTCACTGTTAAACCTATTTTCCAGACGGTATTTAAGACATTTCTAAAGGATAAAGACAAGGTTTTAAACGCCATGGAATTGCCTTATTCCAACGCCAAACTGGAAGCTACTAACAATCTCATCAAAGTCATTAAGAGAAATGCCTTTGGTTTCAGGAACTTTGAAAACTTTAAAAAACGGATTTTGATTGCTTTGAACATAAAGAAAGAGAGAGCGAAGTTCGTCCTCTCTAGGTGTTAGCTTTTCATCTACCCACTACAGTTGACAAAGAGCCTGATAATGAGTATAGCATACAATAAAAAATGCATGCACCTATTATCTGGATACATGCATTTTTCAAAATGTTGTCACATAACGGTTTCTTTGCTCAAGTAGAGACTCTATTTTCCTTTATATATTTCCAATGGCAGACTGATTCCCATAAAATATAAAAGAGGAAAATAAGATGAAGCTGAACAGTAACTGCCCAATAAGAAAAGAATTTTGATGGCAATAAATATCAAAAAAGAGAAGACCAAACAGATCTTCTCAAAAATATAGTCCGTACGGGATTCGAACCCGTGTTACCGCCGTGAAAAGGCGGTGTCTTAACCCCTTGACCAACGGACCATATAACTCCGCCAACAGGGCTCGAACCTGTGACATCATGATTAACAGTCATGCGCTCTACCAACTGAGCTATGGCGGAATTTCGCTAAGCGACTACCGTATCTAACAGGGGGCAACCCCCAACTACTTCAGGCGTTCTAGGGCTTAACTGCTGTGTTCGGCATGGGAACAGGTGTATCTCCTAGGCTATCGTCACTTAACTTCTGTTGAATGGAATTGTACTCGGACTAAAATCCTAGTGAAAATGATAAACTTCCTAGAGTCTACAGACTCTGTGTCAGTTTCCTATTTTCTTACGGATTTTGTAACGCCCTCGTTACTTCACTTTATCCACTCAAAATTGAATATCTATATTCTAACAAGAAACAACCACGCTGTCAATATTGACTTCGTTGAATTTTACTGTAATTGTATTCGAACTAAAAAGCTAGTGATTTAGATAAATCACCTTGAAGTCTAACTGACTTCCGCGTTGATTTCCTAAAATCATACGCTTTTCTTAACGTTCTCATTACTTACTTTGGATAAGTCCTCGAGCGATTAGTATTGGTCCGCTACATGTGTCGCCACACTTCCACTTCCAACCTATCTACCTGATC
>NZ_JBIMJS010000022.1:0-33348 GCF_043674225.1 Streptococcus sp. A11 | reverse complement strand
CGAACACAGCAGTTAAGCCCTAGAACGCCTGAAGTAGTTGGGGGTTGCCCCCTGTTAGATACGGTAGTCGCTTAGCGCCTAGGAATCAGATGATTCCATTTGGGAGTTTAGCTCACTGGGAGAGCTGAAACAATCTAGTGATTGTTTCAGGTTGTGGATGAAGAAAGCGTAGCTTTCCACACTACAGATGCTCGACCATTGAGTTAAATGACCAGAAGGGGAGTTTAGCTCAGCTGGGAGAGCATCTGCCTTACAAGCAGAGGGTCAGCGGTTCGATCCCGTTAACTCCCATTATAAGCGGGTGTAGTTTAGTGGTAAAACTACAGCCTTCCAAGCTGTTGTCGCGAGTTCGATTCTCGTCACCCGCTTTGAACTTATTGTTCATTTTACCAAACTTAGGTTTGGGCGCGTAGCTCAGATGGTTAGAGCGCACGCCTGATAAGCGTGAGGTCGGTGGTTCGATTCCACTCGTGCCCATATATGGTCCGTTGGTCAAGGGGTTAAGACACCGCCTTTTCACGGCGGTAACACGGGTTCGAATCCCGTACGGACTATATTTTATGGAGGATTACCCAAGTCCGGCTGAAGGGAACGGTCTTGAAAACCGTCAGGCGTGTAAAAGCGTGCGTGGGTTCGAATCCCACATCCTCCTTTTTATTGTCGCGGGATGGAGCAGCTAGGTAGCTCGTCGGGCTCATAACCCGAAGGTCGTAGGTTCAAATCCTGCTCCCGCAATTTTGGCTCGGTAGCTCAGTTGGTAGAGCAATGGATTGAAGCTCCATGTGTCGGCGGTTCGATTCCGTCTCGCGCCATTAACTTAATATTTTGGAGAGATAGCGAAGAGGCTAAACGCGGCGGACTGTAAATCCGCTCCTTCGGGTTCGGGGGTTCGAATCCCTCTCTCTCCATACCTTTACGGGCATAGTTTAAAGGTAGAACTAAGGTCTCCAAAACCTTCAGTGTGGGTTCAATTCCTACTGCCCGTGTTCTATGGCGGGTGTGGTGAAGTGGTTAACACATCAGATTGTGGCTCTGACATTCGGGGGTTCGATTCCCCTCACTCGCCTATTTTAATATTGGGGTATCGCCAAGCGGTAAGGCAAGGGACTTTGACTCCCTCATGCGTTGGTTCGAATCCAGCTACCCCAGTTATAACTATATGCCGGCGTGGCGGAATTGGCAGACGCGCTGGACTCAAAATCCAGTGTCCGCAAGGACGTGCCGGTTCGACCCCGGCCGCCGGTATAGTTGTGAAAGGAACGTTGATTTGTCGACGTTCCTTTTTGTGATAGGATCGTTGTCAACTGTAGTGGGTAGACGAAAGCTATATTCTTGAGAGGACCAGCTTAATCTTCTCGTTTTTAATGTTTGCCGCTGTTGAAATTTCCTTTACAAAGTTTTGTTCCATTTACAAACCATATTCCCCGAATTTTCTGAAAATTTTTGGTATAATAGTAAAAAATAATTTTTAGATAGGAAATACTATGACGGCAACAAAAATGAACGCTCAAGAAATCATCCAATTTATCGCCAATGCTGAGAAGAAAACGGCTGTGAAAGTGACCTTTGAAGGTCAGTTGGTGGCAGAAGTTCCGGCAACTGTCATCAAGCTGGGCAATGTCCTCTTTGGTGACTGGAAGGATGTGGAGCCGCTTTTGGCTGGCTTGACGGAAAATGTGGATTATGTGGTGGAAAATGACGCTCGCAACTCAGCTGTGCCATTGCTTGACAAGCGCGCTATCAACGCTCGTATCGAGCCGGGGGCTATTATCCGTGACCAAGTCGCTATCGGTGATAATGCGGTCATCATGATGGGTGCCGTTATCAACATCGGTGCGGAAATCGGTGCAGGGACTATGATTGACATGGGTGCCGTTCTTGGTGGTCGTGCGACGGTCGGTAAAAATAGCCATATCGGTGCAGGTGCAGTGCTTGCAGGCGTGATTGAGCCAGCGTCAGCAGACCCAGTTCGCGTCGGCGATAATGTCTTGGTCGGTGCTAATGCCGTTGTCATCGAAGGCGTGCAAATTGGTAGCGGCTCTGTCGTTGCGGCAGGTGCCATCGTGACTCAAGACGTGCCTGAAAATGTGGTAGTAGCAGGTGTTCCAGCCCGCATTATCAAAGAAATCGACGCTCAAACCCAACAAAAAACAGCCTTGGAAGAGGCTCTCCGTACACTCTAAGAGGTAGTTCATGCTCGATTTAATTGCGACTAGGCGTGCCCTCCACCAAATTCCTGAAATTGGGATGGAAGAGTTCAAGACCCATGCCTATTTGATGGACGTCATTGGTCAGCTACTGGAAAATTGTGATTTTGCTCAAGTTCGGACCTGGAAAACGGGGATTTTGGTCCATCTGACAGGTTCTGCGCCGGAAAAAACCATCGGTTGGCGGACGGATATTGACGGCTTGCCTATCGTTGAGGAAACGGGGCTGGATTTCAAATCTCTCCATCCTGACCGTATGCATGCCTGTGGACATGATTTTCACATGACCATTGCCTTGGGGCTTTTGGGGAAAATGGCAGAGCAGCAACCCAAGCATAATCTGCTCTTCCTCTTTCAGCCTGCAGAGGAAAATCTGGCTGGGGGCATGCTCATGTATGAGGCAGGTGCCTTTGGTGAGTGGTTGCCAGATGAATTTTATGGGCTCCATGTCCGACCAGACCTCAAAGTTGGTCAAATGGCCACCAACCGTGCGACCCTTTTTGCGGGCACTTGCGAAGTCAAGATACGGTTTACTGGAAAAGGTGGCCACGCAGCATTTCCCCATACCGCAAATGACGCCCTTGTGGCGGCCAGCTACTTTGTGACCCAAGTCCAGTCGGTGGTTAGTCGCAATGTGGACCCGATAGAGGGGGCAGTGGTAACCTTTGGGCACATGCAGGCGGGCACGACCAATAACGTCATCGCCGAAACGGCCTTTTTGCACGGCACCATTCGGGCCTTAACGCAAGACATGAGCCTTTTAGTGCAAAAACGTGTCCGTGAGGTGGCTGAAGGTATTGCCAAATCTTTTGGTGTAGAGCTAGACATTGTGCTCAACCCAAGCGGCTATCTGCCTGTGGAAAACAATCCGAAACTAGCAGATGAATTCATGACTTACTTTGATGGTGTGGAGGGAGTTGAGATGATTGACTGCCCACCTGCCATGACGGGTGAGGACTTTGGTTATCTACTCAATAAGGTACCGGGGGTCATGTTCTGGTTAGGAGTAGATACGCCTTATCCCCTCCACAATCCCCGTCTCAATCCCAATGAGGCTGCTCTTCCCTTGGCTGTGGATAAGTTAAGCGGATTTTTGAAAATGAAAGTGAACTAAGGTTGGTTTTCCAGCCTTTTTTCTGAAAAGGAGAATATTCTTTGGATAAAAAAATTATTCGTAAGGAAATGTTGGCTCAGTTGAAATCCTTGTCCTCGAGTCAGCGGGAGAAGAGCAGTCAGACCATGACTGATTTGTTGGTAGAGACAGAGACTTACAAGTCTGCAACCTCGCTTGCCACCTATCTTTCCATGCCACATGAGTGGAATACGCGTTATCTGATTGAGCAGGCGCGGGCGGATGGTAAGCAGATTTTCATCCCTAAGACCTATTCACAAGGGCGGATGGATTTTGTAGAATATAATCCAAATGGTTTGGTCAAGTCGGCTTTTGGTGTCTGGGAACCGGGAACTTATTCACAATCTGTGGATAAGTCTATGATTAACTTAATTCATGTGCCCGGTTTGGCTTGGAATGAGGTTGGTTTTCGGATTGGATATGGTGGCGGATTTTATGATCGCTACCTAGCTGATTTTCATGGGCAGACGGTGTCGACTTTGGCAGATTTTCAGCTACTGGCTATTGAGCCGGAGATATTTGACCAAGCAGTAAAGGAGTTAGTGATTGTTGAGACAGATGTTTGATAGACGGTACCCTGTGACCAATGGCTTGTTGGCTGTGACGACGGCTGTATTCTTGCTCATCCAAATCTTGCGTTTTGGGCAGACGACCGCGGCCTATACGATTTTTGAATTTGGCGGTATGTATGGAGAGGCGGTACGCCAGGATCCTAGTCAGCTATGGCGCCTGATTTCGCCGATTTTTGTTCATATCGGCTGGGAACATTTTTTGTTTAACAGTATCACCTTGATTGGGCTGGGTTACCAGCTGGAAGGACTGTTTGGTCCACGCCGCTTCTTTTTGCTCTATATGCTGTCGGGAATGATGGGCAATCTTTTTGTTCTCTTTTTCACTCCGGGAGTGGTCGGAGCGGGAGCGTCGACCTCCTTGTTTGGCCTCTTTGCGGCTATGGCCCTCCTGAGAAAATTTAGTCGCAGTCGCTATTTACAGGTTCTTGGGCAACGCTACATGATGCTTTTGGGGATGAACTTAGTGCTTGGACTCTTCACACCTTCGATCTCTATGGCAGGTCATATCGGTGGCGCGGTCGGCGGTGCCCTAGTCGTCATTTTTCTTCCACCGCTTGTGGAAAAAAATCTGTTTTCTGGTAAGCAAATCTTTTACAGTTTTATTAGTTATTTAGCTATATTCATTCTCTTGTTGGGCATCTTTTATCTGGTATAAGAAAAAAACTAGCGATTTGCTAGTTTTTCTTTGTTTTCTCTAATGATTTACCAAGGTCAATCAAATATTGTTTCAAATCGTCTCTGACCTGTGGGTGTTGTAGGGCGTAGTCAATGGAAGTTTTCATGAAACCAAACTTATCACCGACATCATAACGAGCGCCCTTGAATTCACGAGCGAACACGCGTTGGGTTTTGTTGAGGGTATCAATGGCATCGGTCAATTGGATTTCGTTGCCGGAACCTGGTTTTTGATTTTCAAGAATTTCAAAAATTTCCGGTGTGAGAAGATAGCGACCGATAATGGCCAAGTCAGATGGAGCATCTTCAGGTTTTGGTTTTTCCACAAATGTATCGACACTGTAAAGGCCATTGACACCTTCGCCATGAGGTGCAATGACACCGTAGGCTGACACCTCTTCGTGGGGAACCGGCATAACAGCAATGGTTGAAGCATGTGTTTTTTCAAAATCGTTCATCAATTGTTTGGTCAATGGGACAGCTTTTTTATTGGTAATATCCATGAGGTCGTCACCCAACATGACAACGAAAGGCTCATTGCCGACAAAGGCCTTGGCTTGCAAGACCGCATCGCCCAAGCCACGCGGATGACTCTGACGAATGAAATGCAGGCGGATACCAGTTGTTTCATCGACCAGTTTGAGCAATTCATTCTTACCTTTTTCTTTTAAGTTGTATTCCAATTCAAAGTTTGAATCGAAGTGGTCCTCAATAGAACGTTTTGATTTACCAGTAACCACCAAAATGTCTTCAATGCCAGATGCAAGGGCTTCTTCAACGATAAATTGGATAGTTGGTTTGTCAACGATCGGCAACATTTCTTTAGCGAGTGCCTTTGTTGCCGGCAAGAAACGTGTTCCCAAACCAGCAGCAGGGATGACGGCTTTTCTAACTTTCTTCATACATTTTTCCTTGTACTTTATTGATGATTAACAATTTTATTAGTGCCATTCATTTTCATGACGGAATTCGCCGGACATGATTTCTTGGATGGCATCTTTGATTTGGGCACCCTGGTAGATGACCTTGTAAATGGCTTGGGTAATTGGCATGTAGACCCCGAGTTCTTGGGCCAATTCGTAGGCAGCCTTGGTCGTGGAAATTCCTTCGATGACCATGCCCATATTGGCTTCGATGTCTTCCAGTTTCTCGCCCTTACCAAGCAGGTCTCCAGCCCGCCAGTTGCGGGAATGAACTGATGTACCGGTGACAATCAAATCACCGACGCCAGACAGCCCGCTGTATGTCAAAGGATTGGCACCCATGGCGACACCGAGGCGGGTGATTTCTGTTAAGCCACGAGCGATAATAGCAGCCTTGGCATTGTCACCATAGCCCAGACCGTGCAAGGCCCCGGCTCCGACTGCGATAATATTTTTAAGAGCGCCAGCTGTTTCTACACCGATTACGTCGTTGTTAGTATAGAGACGGAAGTAGCGATTGCTGAAGAGATTTTGGACATAGGTTGCTACCTCCATGTCTTTAGATGCGGCAGAAATCAAGGTCAAGTCGCGGATGATGGTTTCTTCAGCGTGGCTAGGACCGGAGACAACAACGACTTCTGAACGCAAGTCAGCAGGAATTTCTTCTTCCAAGACTTCTGACAAACGTTTATGAGTTTCTGGCTCAAGGCCCTTAGATGCGTGCATGACCACAACCTTGTGCTTGAGGGTCTCGGCAACCTGCTTGGCTACCAGACGGGTTACCTTGGTCGGTACGACAAAGAGCACAGCGTCGACCCCATCTAGCGTTTCAGCCAAATCCTTGTAGGCAACAATCTTCTCGTCTAGAACAATGTCCTTGAAATAGCGCGTGTTAGTATGTTTTTCATTGATTTCATCAATCTGCTCCGGGATATTTCCCCAGATACGGACACTATGCCCGTTATCATTGAGCACCTGAGCTAGGGCTGTTCCCCATGAGCCAGGTCCCAAGATAGCAATGGTTTGCTTTTCCATAATGCTTCCTCTGAATTCATGTTTTTACCATTATATCATATATAAAATTTTTTTGAAAATAGCAGAGCGAAAAAGTCGGCTTGCAGGAAACGGACAGGTCGGTCTTTACAAAATGAAAAAATCTATGAAAACAAAGAAAATATTTCATTTTGCTTGACAATAGTTCTCTAGAAAACTATAATAATTCTCATGGTCATTAATTAACAATGAAAGGAGTTTCGATGGGAGATTTTTTAGCAGAATTTCGTTCCCTACTCAATCAGGTGGAACAGATTGGTGATAAGATTGCCAAGGAACACGGTGTAGAGCATCTCGCTGGTCCTCAGGGATGGGCCTTGCTTTATCTAGCTAAGTGTTCTGACAAGGAAGTCTTTGTTAAGGACATTGAGAAAGAAATGAAAATTTCTAAGTCAGTTGCTAGTAATCTGGTCAAACGAATGGAGAAAAATAATTTTATTCAGGTCATTCCATCCAAGCAGGATAAGCGCTACAAGCAGATTATCCTGACGGCGAATGGGCAGGAAAAAGTTAGTCGTCTAGATGACTTCCATCAGGAACTGCACCAATCATTGTTTAATAAGATTACAAAAGAAGATTTTCAATTGGTGAAGCAGTGGGCCCATCAATTATCTGAAAATATTAAGGAATATAAGGAGAAGCACAATGTTTAAAGAAGCGATACTGCGTTATAAGTGGTATGCCTTGGCCTCGGTTTTATTAACCGCAACGGTCGTGACAACTGCTCTGCTACAGCCGAGCTACTTGAAGGATGTCTTGACAGCTGTCTTGACCAACGACAAGACAGAGATTGTTGAAGTCGGTAAACTCTTGCTGGTTATTGCTGGGATTGGACTTTTGGCTGGTTTAGCCAATACTATCGTGGCAGCGAAGATTTCCCAAGGGGTTTCGGCGGATATCCGCGAAAAAACTTTTAGAAAAATCCAAAGTTTCTCTTATGCAAATGTGGAAGAGTTTAATGCGGGGAATTTGGTCGTTCGGATGACCAATGATGTCACTCAGATTCAAAACCTGGTTATGATGCTCTTTACCATCCTCATGCGGGTTCCTATGTTGTTTGTCGGGGCCTTCATCATGGCGGTTCGGACCTTGCCTGAATTGTGGTGGGTCATCGTTCTGATGGTTATTTTGATCATGGCGATTATGGCTGTGGTCATGGGGGTTATGGGTCCACGATTTGGGAAATTCCAGACCCTAATGGACCGCATGAACGGCATTGCCAAGGAAAATCTGCGCGGTATCCGTGTGGTCAAGTCCTTTGTACAGGAAAAAAATCAATACGACAAGTTCAAGTCTGTGTCTAATGAACTCTTGGACCTCAACCTCTTTATCGGTTATGGTTTTTCAATCCTGCAACCCTTGATGATGTTTATTTCTTTCATGGCTATTTTCTTGTCCCTCTACCTGGTATCTGGGATGGTGGATACGAATTTTGAGGCGATTGGTGGCTTTACTTCCTTCATGAGCTACCTTATGCAGATTATGTTTGCTATTATCATGGCCTCTTTCATGGGCATGCAGGCATCTCGCGCAGCTATTTCCATCAAACGGATCAGCGAGGTCTTGGATACCGAGCCTGCTATGACCTTTAAAGATGTGGCAGATGAAGTACTCGAAGGCCGGATTGTCTTTGATAATGTCAGCTTTACCTATCCGCATGACACGGAGCCGACTCTGAAAAATATTTCCTTTGAGATTGAGCCAGGCCAAATGGTCGGTGTGGTTGGAGCGACGGGCGCTGGTAAATCAACGCTTGCCCAACTCATTCCGCGTCTCTTTGACCCGCAGGAGGGGACGGTCTCTATCGGGGGTCGTGACTTGAAAGAAGTCAATCAAAATACTCTTCGTAACACGGTTTCTATCGTCTTGCAGAAGGCCATTCTCTTCTCGGGTACTATTGCAGACAACCTGCGTCAGGGCGCGCCTGGGGCGGACTTGACACGCTTGGAGCGGGCCGCAGGTATTGCCCAGGCCAAGGAATTTATCGACCGTTTGGATGATAACTATGAAAGCCAGGTCGAGGAGCGGGGAAATAACTTCTCCGGTGGTCAGAAGCAACGGATGTCTATTGCCCGTGGTGTGATTTCTGAGCCAAAAGTCTTGGTACTAGATGATTCGACCTCAGCCCTTGATGCCAAGTCTGAGAAATTGGTACAAGAGGCCCTCAATCATGATTTGAAGGGGACAACGACGGTTATCGTTGCCCAGAAGATTTCTTCTGTTGTCAAAGCTGATAAGATTTTGGTACTTGATGAAGGTCATCTGATCGGCCAAGGTACCCACGCCGAGCTGGTAGCTACGAACGATGTCTACCGTGAAATCTACGAAACGCAGAAAGGGAGAGAAGAATAAATGAAGACTTTACGTTTCTTTTGGTTTTATTTTAAACGTTATAAACTGTCCTTTGCTATGATTTTTGTGGCTATTGTTGCGGCGACTTATTTGCAGGTGAAGACACCGGTTTTACTGGGGAATGCCATTACAGAATTGGGAAAAATTGGTCAGGCTTATTTTGCGGCGAAGCAAATGGGACAGACTGGTTTTAAGCCGGACATAGCTGATTTTAACGGGGTTATGCTCAACCTTCTCATGGCCTATGTGGTGACAGTTGTGTCGACCTTGATTTACACGCTCTTGTTCACTCGGATTGTGGCGCATTCGACCAACCGTATGCGTAAGGGACTTTTCGGTAAGCTGGAGCGTTTGACGGTTGCCTTTTTCGATAAGCATAAGGATGGAGATATTCTGTCACGCTTTACATCGGATTTGGACAATATTCAAAATGCCTTTAACCAGTCGCTGACCCAGGTTGTGACCAATATTGCCCTCTATATCGGTATGGTCTGGATGATGTTCCGTCAGGATGTCCGTCTGGCCTTGGTGACCGTTGCATCAACACCGATTGCCCTACTTGCTTTGGTGATTATTATCCGTCTGTCTCGTAAATACACGGATTTGCAGCAGGCAGCCGTTTCTAAGCTCAATGCCTATATGGACGAGAAAATTTCTGGTCAGAAGGCCATTATCGTCCAAGGGGTGCAGGAAGAAACGATCGATGGCTTTATGGAGCTCAATGAAGAAGTGCGTCGGACGACCTTCAAAGGGCGTCTCTTCAGTGGGGTGCTTTTCCCCTTCATGAACGGGATGAGCCTGGTTAATACGGCCATCGTTATCTTTGCAGGCTCCAGCATAGTACTCAATGATTCTTCCTTGGAAACAGCAGCAGCTCTTGGTTTGGTGGTGATTTTTGTTCAGTATTCGCAACAATACTACCAGCCAATCATGCAGATTGCAGCCAGCTGGGCGGAGTTGCAACTGGCTTTCACGGGTGCTCACCGTATCCAGGAAATGTTTGACGAACCTGAAGAAGTTCGCCCTGAAAATGCACCGCATTTCACCGAACTCAAAGAAGGAGTGGAAATCAAGAACATCGACTTTGGCTACCTGCCAGGTCAGAAGGTTTTGGACAAGGTGACTATCTCTGCTCCTAAGGGCAAAATGGTGGCGGTCGTTGGGCCGACGGGATCTGGTAAGACTACCATTATGAACCTGATTAACCGTTTCTACGATGTCAATGGGGGTAGCGTGGCCTTTGATGGTCGCGATATTCGGGAATATGACTTGGACAGCTTGCGGGATAAGGTCGGCATTGTCTTGCAGGAGTCAGTTCTTTTCTCAGGCACTATTGCGGACAATATTCGCTTTGGCGATGAGACTATTTCGCAGGAAATGGTGGAAACAGCGGCGCGTGCCACCCATATCCACGACTTTATCATGAGTCTGCCAGAGGGCTATGAGACATATGTGACTGATGATGAAAATGTCTTTTCAACTGGTCAGAAACAGCTGATTTCCATTGCCCGTACCCTTTTGACAGACCCTCAAGTCCTGATTTTGGACGAAGCAACCTCAAACGTGGACACGGTAACGGAAGCCAAAATTCAAAAGGCTATGGAGGCCATTATCGCAGGACGGACCAGCTTCGTCATTGCCCACCGCCTCAAGACTATCTTGAATGCGGATGAAATCATCGTCCTCAAAGACGGTAAGGTCATCGAGCAGGGCAACCACAGCCAACTTCTCAAACTCAACGGCTTCTACGCCGAACTCTACCACAACCAGTTTGTGTTTGAATAAAGTTGAAAACCCCAGCCACTAGGTTGGAGTTTTGCTTTACCCTGTATTTCCTGTATAATAGACCTATGAAAAGACAGAGTGTTCGAGTTGAACTGTTTCCCCTAAAAAAAGAAGAAATCCTTGCCTACTTAGATGACAAGGGTGTTTTAGTGAATGACTATTTCAAGACCTACCTAGCTCATCCTGCTTATCAAGAAGTGGTGGAGAAACAGAAGTGTTTAGTTGAGATTGTCAGCCTAGCCGACATGGGATTTGATCGGGAAGCAACTGCTCCTCAGATAGAGAGGAGAGCCGTGGAGATGGGTTATCAGTTACCACCAGCTCCTCTGGGAGTTTATCTTCGGTTGGCCTTGTTGGAACAGGAAGTTAGTCAAGATGCTATACTCTCCCAAGGAAAATCACCAGATGGAGCCATTTGCCTGCTGTCGCCTCAGTTGGAGAAAGAGTTTAACTTCCCTCGTAGTGTCTATCTTCGCAAGGTTGACCAAGACTTGTGGCTACGTGCAGCCCGCTTTGATGACGAGTATGCCTTCCCCTTAACAACACTTTTTGCATTTGTGACGAAAAATGCGAATGAATACAATGAATAAAAAGAAGAAAATGATGTAAGGAGTTCTTATGAAAATCCGTGGATTCGAACTGGTCAGCCAGTTTACTGATGAAAATTTATTGCCAAAACGTGAGACAGCCCATGCAGCAGGTTACGACCTGAAGGCTGCAGAAACCGTCAGCTTGGAGCCAGGTGAGATTAAGCTGGTTCCGACTGGTGTTAAGGCCTATATGCAGGCCAATGAGGTCCTCTATCTCTACGACCGTTCGTCCAACCCTCGCAAGAAGGGGCTGGTTTTGATTAACTCGGTTGGAGTTATCGACGGCGACTACTATGGCAATCCAGCCAATGAAGGTCATATCTTTGCCCAGATGCGAAACATCACAGAAGAAACCGTTGTGGTGGAAGCTGGCGAACGCATTGTGCAAGCTGTTTTTGCACCCTTCCTCTTGGCTGACGGCGATCAGGCCGACGGTGTTCGGACGGGTGGATTTGGCTCGACAGGGAAGTAGGAGGAAATCACCATCGCTAAGAAAAAAACAACCTTTGTCTGCCAAAATTGTGAATATCATTCACCCAAGTACCTGGGGCGCTGTCCTAACTGTGGTTCTTGGTCTAGCTTTGTTGAAGAAGTTGAAGTGGCGGAGGTCAAAAATGCCCGCGTCAGCCTGACAGGTGAGAAGACCCGACCAATGAAGCTCAATGAAGTGTCGTCCATTCAAGTGGCCCGCACCAAGACCAATATGGAAGAGTTCAACCGTGTCCTCGGTGGCGGCGTGGTGCCGGGCAGTCTAGTTCTCATTGGAGGGGATCCAGGGATTGGAAAGTCCACCTTGCTCCTGCAAGTATCGACTCAACTTTCGACTATTGGTACGGTCCTCTACGTGTCGGGGGAGGAGTCTGCCCAGCAAATTAAGCTCCGTGCCGAGCGTTTGGGTGACATTGACAGTGAGTTCTATCTCTATGCGGAGACCAATATGCAGAGCATTCGGACCGAGATTGAGAAGATAAAACCAGATTTCCTGATTATCGACTCTATCCAGACCATTATGAGCCCTGACATTTCTAGCGTGCAAGGCTCTGTCAGTCAGGTCCGTGAAGTGACCAACGAGCTCATGCAGATTGCCAAGACCAACAATATCGCAACCTTTATCGTCGGCCATATGACCAAGGAAGGAACCCTAGCTGGACCGCGGACCTTGGAGCACATGGTGGACACCGTTCTCTATTTTGAGGGCGAGCGGCAGCACACCTTCCGTATCTTGCGGGCGGTCAAAAACCGCTTTGGCTCCACCAACGAAATCGGCATTTTTGAAATGCAGTCGCAGGGCTTGGTCGAAGTCCTCAATCCTAGCGAGGTCTTTCTGGAAGAGCGTTTGGACGGAGCGACTGGCTCGGCTATTGTCGTGACCATGGAGGGCACCCGCCCTATCCTTGCCGAAGTGCAGGCTCTGGTGACGCCGACCATGTTTGGCAATGCCAAGCGGACCACGACAGGCTTGGACTTCAACCGTGCCAGCTTGATTATGGCGGTTTTGGAAAAACGGGCAGGCCTGCTCCTCCAAAACCAAGATGCCTACCTCAAGTCAGCAGGCGGTGTCAAACTGGATGAGCCAGCTATTGATCTGGCGGTCGCAGTTGCCCTTGCCTCCAGCTACAAGGATAAGCCAACCAACCCACAAGAATGCTTTATAGGCGAAATCGGTCTGACAGGTGAAATCCGCCGCGTTAATCGGATTGAACAACGGATTAACGAAGCCGCCAAATTAGGTTTTATCAAGGTTTACGCCCCTAAAAATTCCCTGACAGGTATCAAGGTGCCCAAGGAAATCACGGTTGTCGGCGTGACAACCATTGGCGAAGTCTTGCAGAAGGTGTTTGGGTGATATAGGCGTATGACCTGTATCAATCAATATGATAAGAATTAGTATTATAGAAGAGTTTGGCGTTTTCCAAACTCTTTTAATCTTTACTATCTGCCAAATTTAGCTGGCATTATGTTTACTAGTCGTTCTTGAGCCCAGTCTGAATTTGATTTCAAGAGAAGTAAATTGGGCTCAAATTGGGTAGAAATTATTTTTGAAAGGGTTTACAATGTTATTAAGGAGGAACTTATGATTGATAATCGTACACTTGCAATCCTCATGGAATTATTTGCTACTAGTCAAATGAACCTATATGAATTAAGTATTCAGACGGGAATCGACAAAGGCACACTTCAATCCAGTATCGAAATTGTCAATCAGTTATTAAAAGAGCAGTCATTAGACTCTATAGATTTTAATGAGGAATACTATAGTGTTCCAGACTCGTTATTAAAGAGTAAGGATCAAATATTTCAGTTGTTTAGCAATAGGCAAATCTATTTATCTCAGGAACAGCGCCAACTAGTTATTTATCTCTATACTTTTATTCGAAAAGATTTTGTATCTAACGTTCATTATCAGGATTTGCTTAGTGTCAGTCGTAATACAACTCTGACAGATATAAAAAATTTGAGAGAGTTGTGCCAACGATTTGCAGTACAATTCGAATATAGTCGGTCCTTAGGATACCACCTAGTTGGTGATGAATCTGATAAATATCGAGTGGCTATTTACGCTATCAGTGAGTGTCTACAGTCCTCAGTCGGCATTTGGGCCTTAGATTATGTTTTAAAAAGTTGGTCTGAGCCAAATCTGTTTGAAGATTTAAAAATGATTTCTCAGCAGACTTGCCAAGTCTACCAAGTATCGGCTTTAGAAGGGCGTCTGGATGAATTTCTATATTTCCTGATGTTCTTTGCGATTCGTAGGGACAGAGTGCAAGATGACTTAAAATCAGTTGGTAACCAGGTTAATTCTGTCGATGAGTTTGTACAACATTTGTGGAGACTGTTGCATTATTGTCCAAACTTGATGTTGAGCATCATATCAATATTGAAATTAATGAGGAAGATTTTAGTTCCATTAATATAAAAAAAGAGGCAACATATCCAGATATAAAAGAATACGTATTGAAAAAGTTTGGTTTTAAAGTTTCAAGTCTGTACATTGCACAAGTAAAACGCAAGTATGATCTGATCGAACGAGAAAATTATACTAAATTTAGAAAAATTGAAAGTGAGCAACATATGAGCATTTGTCCAGCTGAAAAGGAAGAAGCGATCAAAAATGCACTGAAGTTGTTTGGGATGCTTCAGTAGTGTTTACTGATGCTTTTTTGGAATAAGACTTCTTTTCATGATATATTGTTTCTATTGCGATTTTCTTCACATGATTTAAATTGCAAAAAGTTATTGCAAATGTTTGTCATTTACACTCATACAGGTAAGGGATATAATTTAAGTGTAAATGAGATAGCTATTGAATTTATTACGAAAGAGGTGTACTAATGTTAACCAAGAGACAGCTGAAATTGGTCGACATATTGGGAAAGTCTGATGATTATCAGACTGTAGCACAACTATCAAATAGTTTAGGTGTATCAGAAAGGACACTTCATACAGAATTAAAGACTCTTGAAGAAGCAGGGTTAAAATTAAAGAAGAAAAGAGGTCGTGGAGTAAAGTTAATAATTCAAGATGAGAGTTTTGATGATTTATCTGATTTTGAGATTGATTCAGTACTAAGTAGACGAATAGATATAATGCGTAGGTTAATATTCAATAGAGAGCGCATAACAATGGTTAGCCTTTCTGAAGAGTATTTTACAAGTACAACTTCTATTCAAAATGATTTACATTTTATTGAGACTGTTTTATTTCATGGTACTACAGCAAAATTAACTAGTGATCATTTTGGTACAAGGTTAAGTACCACCACTACTGAAGAATGTATCAAAGTAATGGTAAATTTCAACTCATTCGTTATTACTGAAACAATTAATAATGTTTTAGATGAGGGAAGTGAAATTGATAAATTGGTAGAGTTTTACTCTGAAGATATTATCAATGTTTGTAAGAATATTCTCTATAGTTTTGTTAAAGAAAACGTAGATACAATTTCTGATATATATGTGGAGAGTTTTTTAAGACACTTAATTGTTTTAGTTTATCAATTAACTAATGAAAATCATCTAGTACTAGTTGGAAACTCTGTTGATTATTACCAACATGCATTTTACATTGATAGTGCTGTTAAAATTTTACATAAGGCATCATTAAGGTTAAATTTTGAATACAATAATGATGATGTTCAATATCTATCTTTGCTCTTACTAAACTATCGATTTGAGCAATTGCCCGTGGAAGCTTTGAACAACGAAATTATTGAAAATCTAATTAAGCAAGTTTCTCAAGCTATGAATATAGATTTTACGAAGGATGATACCTTATTTTATCAACTTCAAAAGCACGTTCCTGCTATGCTCTCAAGATTAAAGCATCAAACAGTCGTGAAAAATCCGTTTACAGAGCAAATTAAATTGGAGTATTCGATAACTTACAATATTCTCTGGATGGTAGCTGAAAATCTGATTCAAAATGCAGAAGTAAGAATAAACTCAGATGAGATTGCTTTTCTCACTCTATATTTTCAATTATCTATAGAGAAAATTGGAGGGGGGAGAAAGATTCTTGTTATTTGTCCAACAGGAATTGTAACCTCTGAGCTCCTAATTAATAGAATTAAAACAGTTTCACCTTCATTTGATACTGTTGAGGTTGCTTCTACATCTGAGGCATTAGAAATAGATCTAGATTCATATGATTTAATATTGAGTACTGTAAAGCTAAATAGAAAGATCAAACATGCCCATTTTGTATCACCATTAATAAGTAATGATGAACTAAATCGTTTGTTTAGTAAAAATAAAGTAGCCCAAAACCAAGAAATATCGGAAAATATTCTTCATAACTATGTAGGTGACGAAGTAGTTTTTATCAATAACTCGCTAAATAGTCGTGAAGAAGTATTTCATCATGTTAGTAACTCTCTTAGGAAGTTAGGATATGTAAGGGAATCATTTCTCGATAGCCTATCAGAGAGAGAAACCTTGGGTGGGACTGATTTACCTATTGGTGTTGCGATTCCTCACGGTAAATCAACTGATGTAAATAAAACATTTGTTTCCGTTGTAAAACTTGATAAAAAAATTCATTGGCAAGAGTACAAAGTTAATTTAATATTTATCATTGGAATAGCCAAAGAGGATATAAAACAGACAAAACGTATCATCTCCAATATTTATAACATTATTAATAATGAACAGATATTAAATGAGTTACGTAAAGTAGATTCGACTAAGGAGGTTGAGAAAATTATATATGGCAGATAATAAAATTATAAGTCCAGAGTTAATTTTTTTAGATGAAACTTTATCTGACAAGAGTGAGATTATTAAATATATTGCGAAAAAGGCTAAATCAATTGGTTATATTACTGATGAACAAGGTTTTTATGAAACCGTAATGAAACGAGAAGAAGAAATCCCTACAGCAATTGGCTATGATATTGCAATTCCACACGGAAAAACAGATGTAATTGTACAACCATTTATTGCCTTCTTTAGAACTAAAAAGAAATTTACTTGGACTGAGGGATTTGATGATGAGGTGCAGTTGATTTTTCAAATCGGTGTTCCAGAAACTGGAAATGAAAAACTACATCTTAAGTTTATTTCAGAAGTAAGTAAAAAACTATTAGACGTAGAGTTCAGAGAAAAGCTGAAAAGTATTACAGAGCACAATAAAGTATATGAATTGTTAAATTCAATCGAAGTTTAAACCAAAGGAGAAACATTATGAAAGTTGTTGCTGTAACTGCATGTCCTACAGGAATTGCACACACTTACATGGCTCAAGAAGCTATTGAAAAAGAGTGTTTAAAACGTGGTTATGAAGTTCAAGTTGAGACCCAAGGTGGAATGGGGATTGAAAATGAACTCGAACAAGAGACAGTTGATGCTGCTGATGTAGTAATTTTGGCAGTTGCTGTTGAAATTGAAGGTCAAGATCGCTTTGAGGAGAAAGAAGCTTCTGGAAAAGTTCTTTATGTTGAACCCGGTGAAGCAATCCGAAATCCCGCTGCAATTATAGACCAAGCTGAAACAATCTAATATTGGAGGATTTTAACATGGAATCTAAAGTTATGAAAGAGCTTCAAAAAGCGTTTAATACTGGTGTATCTTATATGTTGCCAGCTGTAGTTGCTGGTGGTGTATTCATTGCTTTGTCACTTGCTACTGGTAAGCCAGGTGAAGGTGGTATGGAAACAACGAGCCAATTCATGCAAAATATGCTTGATATAGGGGTCGGTGCATTTGCCGTAATGATTCCTTTGTTGTCTGGTTATATTGCGTATTCAATTGCTGGTAAACCTGGTTTGGCACCTGGTATGGTTCTTGGATATGTTGCAAATAACCCAATTGGTGAAGCACAAGTTAAAACAGGTTTCCTTGGGGCTATGTTGCTAGGTGTTCTAGCGGGATACTTTGTAAAATGGTGTAAAACGTGGAAAGTTAATAACACTATTCGTACATTGATGCCAATCATTATTATTCCTATTCTATCTGTATTTACACTTGGAATGCTATATATTTATGTTATTTCTGTTCCAATCGGAGCGGCAATGACTTGGTTGGTTGATACACTAAGTGAAATGCAAGGTGGTTCAGCAATTCTTCTAGGCTTGATTATTGGTGCAATGACTGCCGTAGATATGGGTGGTCCTATTAACAAGACTGCAACAGCATTTACATTGGCTTTGATGGCAGAAGGAATTTACTCACCAAATGGTGCTCATCGTATTGCAGTAGCAATCCCACCACTTGCTATGGCTATTTCAACAATTATTGACCGTAAGAAATATACAAAAGAAGATAAAGACTTGGGTATGTCTGCACTATTTATGGGGTTGATTGGTATCACCGAGGGTGCGATTCCATTTGCAGTCAAAGATATGAAACGTGTTCTTCCTGCTATTATTATTGGTAGTGCAGTTGGTGGTGCTCTTGGTATGATTAACAATGTTGAAGCATTAGTTCCACATGGTGGTTTGATTATTCTACCAGTTGTAAATGGAAAACTTTGGTATTTCTTGGCAATGTTGATTGGTACTTTGGTTTCAGTTGCTATTCTTCACTTTACTAAACCAAATTTGCCAGAAGATGAACTAAATAAATAACAAATCGTAGATTGAAAGAATCAACTTTATATTTCGTGACAAATAAGCTAATAATTTGAAGTTGTTTCATATAAAATTAGATTTAGGTATAGAGGTATTAATTATGAGTAAATTATCAATTAAAAGTGTTGTAAACGGACTTTTGGAATTGCAAAAAACGGGTGAATCAGCAACTTTACTTGGTATTGGTCCAATGTCAAAAAACTGTGTGCAGGCTACTCTTGAACTTTCAAAAGAAGATGATTATCCAGTAATGTTTATTGCTAGTCGAAATCAAGTTGATTTAGATGAGCTGGGTGGTGGATATGTAAATGGTTGGAATCAGTTTACATTTGCAAAAGCTGTTGAAGAAGTAGCTGTAGAAATTGGTTACGATAACTTGTACTATCTATGTCGAGATCATGGCGGACCATGGCAACGTGATAAAGAACGTAATGACCATTTACCGACAGATGAAGCAATGAAGCTTGGTCAGCAGTCTTATGTAGGAGATATTGAAGCAGGATTTGATTTGTTGATGATTGACCCAACTAAAGACCCATTTGAGGTTGGTAAAGTAATCCCTTTGGATACAGTACTAGAGCGTACAGTCGAGCTTATTGAATTCTGTGAAAACGAACGTAAAGCTCGTAATCTTCCCGAAATTGGATATGAAGTTGGTACAGAGGAAACAAATGGTGGTTTGACTTCAACTGAGACATACGAAACATTTATCAATCGACTTCAAGTAGAATTAGATAAACGTGGTTTGCCTATGCCTACATTCATCGTAGGGCAAACAGGAACACTTACTCGTAAAACAGAGCAAGTTGGTAATTTCAACTTTAAAAATGCATATGATTTGTCACAAATGGCGAAAAAATATGGCGTTGGTTTGAAGGAACATAATGGAGACTATCTAGATGATGTAACTCTCCTTGAGCACATTCCATCTGCGATTACAGCGACAAATGTTGCTCCTCAATACGGTACAGAGGAAACACGTGCATATTTAAATCTTGCAAAAGTAGAACAAAAACTTGTAGAGTATGGATTAGTTACTGAGCCTTCAAATATTTCAAAAACGTTGCTTGTTAAGGCTATTGAAAGTGAACGTTGGAGAAAATGGATGGTTGGTGATCAAGTAAATCTTACTGTTGAAGAAATTCTAAATGGTGAGGTCACACTTCAAGAAGAAATTCTTGACATTGCTGGTCACTATACATTCAATGATGATGAGGTTAAAGCGGAAATTGAAAAATTGTATGCGAATCTTAAAGCACACAATATTGATGGTAAGCGCTATGTGATTGACCATATTAAACGTCCAATTCGTGATTATGCAGAATGTTATAACCTAAAAGGTGTAACTACACGAATTAAGAATGTTATCAAGTAAAGAAATTGTCCCTTGTTAGGGACAGTTTTTTTCAAAATTGAAAAATAGGTAAATATATTTGGAGGATAATAATGAAATTTTTTCTAGATACCGCTAATGTTGATGCTATTAAAGAAATTAGCTCTCTTGGAGTTGTCAATGGTGTCACTACTAACCCTACAATTATTTCTAGAGAAGGAAGAGACTTTGAGACAGTCATTAAGGAAATATGCACTATCGTTTCAGGTCCGGTTTCTGCCGAGGTTACTGCTTCGACAGCTACAGGAATGATTGAAGAAGCAAGACAAATTTCTAAATGGGCCACTAATGTAGTTGTTAAAATTCCTATGACATCAGAAGGACTTAAGGCGGTCTTAGTTTTATCTGAAGAAGGGATTAAGACAAATGTTACTCTTGTATTTACAGTTTCTCAAGGTTTAATGGCTATGAAAGCAGGTGCGACCTTCATTAGTCCGTTTGTGGGGCGTTTAGAGGATATTGGTACTGATCCATATGCACTTATTGAAGATTTAAGAACAATTATTGATATTTATGGATTTGAAACTGAAATTATCGCAGCAAGTATTCGTAATGCAGCTCATGTTGAAGCGGTAGCAAAATTGGGTTCTCATATCGCTACAATCCCAGACCATTTATTTAATAAAATGACTCAACACCCACTCACCTCTGCTGGAATTGAGACATTTATGAAAGACTGGGAAGCATTTAAAAAGTAGTTAGTAATGTCAAAAGTAATATTTTTTGATGTTGATGACACGCTTTACAACCAAATTGAACCATTCCGTAAAGCATTTGAAAAAAATTTTCGGTTTCCTGATATTGATATTGAGGCTGTTTTCAAGACAAGTAGAAGACTAAGTGATGAGGTGTTTGAAAAGTCTGAAAGTGGGGCAATATCAATGGATGAAATGCAAATTTATAGAATTAAAAATGCTTTGCAATTGTATGGATTCAATATTTCAAATATAGATGCTTTACAATTTCAAAAAGACTATTCAAAATTTCAAAACAATATTGAACTCTCCAGGAGACTAAAGGTTCTATTTGATACTCTGATAAGTAATGATATTATTCTTGGTATAATAACAAATGGTCCTAGCAGTCACCAATGGACAAAAATTTCAAACTTAAATTTGAATAGCTGGATACCAAAAGAACGTATGATTATTTCAGCTGATGTTGGTGTCGCAAAGCCAAATAAGAAGATTTTTGACTTAGCCAAAAGTAAAGTATCTGATGATGAACATGAGTATTATTATGTTGGTGATTCATTCCTGAATGATGTTGTTGGTGCAAAAAAAGCAGGATGGAAATCAATTTGGTATAACCATCGTAAGCGTGTGGCAGATAATGAGTCTGTGGCCTCTGATTTTGTTGTAGAGAACGAAGAGGACTTGACTCAATTATTAATAGAAATAATTTCTAAATAGTAAATAGTAAACCATAAACTATTCTTAGAAAGGAATAATTAATGACTTTTGATAAAACTGATAGTCTAGCAGTAAGTACTATTCGTTCTCTTTCAATTGAATCGATTCAGGCTGCAAACTCTGGTCACCCAGGTTTGCCAATGGGTGCTGCACCTATGGCCTATGTGCTTTGGAATAAAATCATGAAGGTTAATCCTAAGACTAGCCGTTCATGGTCTAACCGTGACCGTTTTATCTTGTCTGCAGGACATGGTTCAGCCCTTCTTTATAGCCTCTTGCACCTCTCTGGCTACGATGTGTCTATGAATGACTTGAAAAACTTCCGTCAATGGGGCTCAAAAACACCAGGTCACCCAGAAGTCAATCACACAGACGGTGTTGAAGCGACATCAGGTCCTCTTGGTCAAGGAATTGCCAACGCTGTCGGTATGGCCATGGCAGAAGCTCACCTAGCCGCTAAGTTCAACAAACCAGGTTTTGACATCGTTGACCACTATACCTTTGCCCTTAATGGCGACGGCTGTCTTATGGAAGGTGTGGCTCAAGAAGCTGCCAGCCTAGCTGGTCACCTCAAATTGGGTAAATTGGTTCTCCTCTACGATTCAAATGATATCTCTCTAGATGGTCCAACTTCAATGGCTTTCACAGAAGACACCAAGGCTAAATTTGAAGCTTACGGTTGGCAACACATCTTGGTTGAAGATGGAAATGATATGGAAGCTATTGAAGCAGCTATCGAAGCTGCCAAGGCTGAGACAGACAAACCATCTATCATCGAAGTGAAAACCATCATCGGTTACGGTGCTGAGGGTCAGGGGACATCAGCTGTTCACGGAGCTCCGATTGGTCAAGAAGGTATCGACCATGCTAAGTCAGTTTATGGCTATGATGCGCCAGCCTTTACCGTACCAGAAGAAGTTGCAGAGCGTTTTGAATCAGGTATCCAAGCGCGTGGTACTCAAGCAGAAGCAGCTTGGAATGAACTTTTTGTTAAGTACCAAGCTGAGTATCCAGAACTTGCAGCCGAGTATCAAGCTGCCTTTGAGAAAAAAGGAGCAGAAGTAGAGCTTAAGGATTACGAACTTGGTACAGCTGTTGCCAGCCGAGTATCAAGTCAAGAAGCTATTCAACAAATCGGTCAACAAGTTGCTAACTTCTGGGGTGGTTCAGCTGACCTTTCAGCTTCAAACAACACCATGAACAAGGCTGATTCAGACTTCCAAGCTGACAATTACGCTGGCCGCAATATCTGGTTTGGTGTCCGTGAGTTTGCTATGGCGGCTGCTATGAATGGGATTGCCCTCCACGGTGGAACACGTGTTTACGGCGGAACCTTCTTTGTCTTCTCTAACTACCTACTTCCAGCGGTTCGGATGGCAGCCTTGCAGAGCTTGCCAGTGACTTATGTCATGACTCATGACTCTATCGCTGTTGGTGAAGATGGTCCGACCCACGAACCTGTGGAACAATTGGCATCAGTTCGTTCAATGCCAAATCTTAACGTTATCCGTCCAGCTGATGGTAACGAAACCAATGCTGCTTGGCAACGTGCCTTGACTGAAACTGACCGTCCAACCATGTTGGTTCTGACTCGTCAAAACCTGCCAGTGCTTGAAGGCACTAAAGAATTGGCAGCAGAGGGTATCAACAAGGGGGCTTACATTCTTTCAGAAGCTAAAGGTGACCTCGATGGTATCATTATCGCAACAGGTTCAGAAGTTAAATTGGCACTTGATTCTCAAGCAGCTCTTGCTGATCAAGGTACTCATGTTCGTGTTGTTTCAATGCCTGCCCAAAATATCTTCGACGAACAGTCAGTAGAGTATAAAGAAGAAGTTCTTCCGGCTGCTGTCACAAAACGCTTGGCTATCGAAGCTGGTTCAAGCTTCGGTTGGGGAAAATACATTGGCCTTAATGGTAAAACCCTCACTATCGACACTTGGGGTGCCTCAGCACCAGGTATTCGTATTTTTGAAGAATATGGTTTCACGGTTGAAAATGTATTAGATTTATATCAATCCTTAATTTAGAGTCCTCTCCAGATCTAATTAAGATTTTGTTTTGTTTACAAAAAAGTAGTAAGAAATATCCTGTACTGACCCCAAAAGTTAGATCTTTTCTGTCTAACTTTTGGGGTGCGGTTCAATCCTTACTACTTTTTAAATACTCGTCACAGTCTTCTGATAGATGTACTTCCTCGTTATCCCAGTCTCCTCAACCTCTTCAACATCAAAGATAAAGTAATGGTCATGACTATCTTTAGCGTTCTCTTTGTTGAGTTTGAAGTAGTTCTTGTTGGACTTTTCCATGGTTAGTAAGATAACATCTGTCAAGAAAGTTAGAGGTGTATCTAGTGCTGAAAAGTGATAAAAGTCTAATTCAAACTGACGATAACCATCACTGAAATAGTCCATTTGGAGTTGATTTCTATTGAGCTCAAGTAGATTCATGTTGTACCTCCTCGACTAATTCAATATTCAGAATATCTTTGAAGGTCACATTAATGTGGCCTTCTTTTGTTTTGATGAGGATATTACTTTTGTTCACTTCTGGAATGGTACCAGTATAGTTAACTCGTTTTTCACCATCTAGAACGACTAGTTTAGCCATAAGTTGACTAGCGTAGAGTTGACTTATCAAGAGTAGTTTCTTATCAAGGCTGAGGTCAGAAAGATATGTGATTTTGTTGGCATTGTCAGAGAGAGCTGTCGTATGTTCCGATAGGAAAAAGCCCATCCATTTTTGCATCTTTGTATCCTGGTACTCACTTGCTGACTGAAATGGCAAGTATGAACGGTCAATCATAGCTCGTCTAACCGTCCGAAATGTATTGTTTTAGATACTATCAAAGGACAAGGTGTTGATTTCCTAGAAACAATGGAGAGTAACCATCATCTGCGTTTGGATGCTGATTTGCGTGCACAATTAGAAGCTAGTGTCCATTCCTTAAAGCATAAGGAGGAGGTGTAGGATGAGACAAACGACAGAAATGCGTAAGGTTTATAGCCAATTTTTAGCTGAGGTTGGTCAAGTGAATCAAGAGATAGCAGCAGTGGAGGCAGATTTATCTAGCTCCATGTCTACCAACAAGTTGAACGAAGTTATCGGAAAACGGTATGTTAATGTTGGTATCATGGAACAGGAAATGGTGGGAGTTGCAGCTGGCTTGTCCTTGATGGGCTATCGGCCTTATGTCCATACATTTGGTCCATTTGCAAGTCGTCGTGTCTTTGACCAAGTCTTTATTTCTTTGGGATATGCCCAGTTGAATGCAACGATTATTGGTTCGGATGCCGGGGTCTCTGCTGAAATGAATGGCGGTACACATATGCCTTTTGAGGATTTGGGACTAATGCGTTTAATTCCTAAAGCTCGCGTATATGAAGTGAGCGATGATGTTCAATTTAGAGCAGTTTTGGAAGAAACTCTTACTGTTGATGGTCTTAAATATATCCGAACAATCCGTAAGGCACCGACCGCCATCTATGAAGGTGGCGAGGATTTCAGTAAAGGTTATCGAGTAGTTCGTGAGGGCGACGAAGCTATAATTGTAGCGAGTGGAATTATGGTGGAGCAAGCCTTACTGGCAGCTGAAAGGTTAGCAGAAGAAGGAATTTCAGTCGGTGTTATAGACTTGTTTAGAGTTAAGCCAATTCATGAAGATATTCCTAAGCTATTATCTGGAAAAGTTGTAGTGACTGCAGAAAACCATAATAGAGTGGGCGGTCTAGGAAGCAGTATTTGTGAGTTGATGGCTACAGACCCTAGCACTGTGGTTCATCGAATTGGTGTTGATGAATCTTTTGGACAAGTAGGGCAACAAGCTTACCTAATGGGGGTATATGGTCTTACAGCTCATGATATTGTTGCTAAGGTTAAAGATAGTATATAGAAAGCTGGGTCCCTCCAGCTTTTTATCTTGTCGCCTTCTCACCTGACTTGGCTTGAAAAATTCCTTGAAATATGGGACACTAGGTCTATGGATAGAATACGTCGTGAATTTCAAAAGGTTTATTATAATCTGGATAAAATCCTGCTCTTGTTTTTTGTCTCCTTTACTGTTATGGAGTTTGTATGGATTCCGCTCAATTCCTGGTTGGCAGAATTTCTTCTGTCGCTGACAGGCCATGCCTACCTATCTCCAACAAATATCCTCCAAGTCCTATCTAGCAATCTTTTTGTTACTATTCTTTTTGCTCTGCTGGTCATTCTAAATATCTTGGTTGCCTATCTGGAAATTGCCCTCATCTTTACTGGGGTTAGGCAGTTGTTGGACAGTCGGGTCAAGCATTTGAGAGATTATATTAAGGATGTTGGACGGGATATGGTGGGGATTATTGGCCATGCCAGTCTCGCTAAAATTAGCTTTCTCCTATGCTATGCAACGGTGTTATTGCCCTTTTTGCGTAGGATTTTGAATATTTATTATTTTAATAAGCTAGTCATTCCTCAATTTGTGTTGGATTATCTTGAAAAGAACAATCTTGTAGCCTTAGTGATTGCTCTAAGTTTGTTGGTCTTTTCTTGGTTATCTGCTAGGCTCATGTATGCTATACCTAAGATTTATTTTGAACACCGAGGGGTCAAGGAATCAGTAGCCCACTCCTGGAATCAAACCCGGGGGTGGCAGCAGTTGGTAGCCTACGCCCGCCTCTTGTGGACAATGACCTTGCCTGGTCTGGTTATACTTGGTGTTGGGCTCACCCTCTATCTGTTCCAGCTTTTGGTGGACAAGACTCTGCCTTCCCTGGCCTATCCCCTGGCCTTGCTGAGCTTCATCCTCTTCAGGCTGACCTACTATGGGGCTATTGCCATGTTTATGACCAAGTTTGTGACTCTCTTGACTGGTCAGCATTTACCAAGCTACCGACGAAAGCGCCTGCGTCACCGCCTCCGTTTGCTGATTGTGGTAAGCTCTGCCTTACTCTTTGGTTTGGACGGGGCTCTCAGCCTTTATTATCCCTTTGAAAGCCTGCCAGTGACCATTTCTCACCGAGGTGTGGATGATGAAAATGGTGTCCAAAATACCCTCGAATCTCTGGAGTTAACTGCCCAGCTCAGGCCGGATTTTGTGGAGATGGACATTCAGGAGACCAAGGACGGTCAGTTTGTCGTCATGCATGATACGAATTTGTTGGCCTTGACGGGAAATACCGGAGGTACGCACGATTATAGCTTGCAGGAGTTGACCTCCATGACCGCCTCGGAAAACGGTCAGTCTGCCCCAGTTCCGTCCTTCGATGCCTATCTGGATAAGGCAGACCAATTAGGTCAGAAACTCCTGGTCGAAATCAAGGAGACCAAGCAAGATAGTCCTGATTTAGCTAAGAATTTTGTCAAAAAATATGGGAAACGCCTCTTGGCCAAGGGGCATCAGTTTCATTCGCTAGATTATCAGACAGTTGTAGAAATTGAGAAGGTTCTGCCCCAGCTAAAAACCTATCTGATTTTGCCCTTTAACAGTATCTATCCTCAGACAGTAGCGGATGGCTACACCATGGAATATACTTCTCTGGACCAAAATTTCATGATGAAGTCTTGGTTACGCGGCAAGTCGGTCTATGTCTGGACGCCCAATGATGAGGACGAAATGACACGAATGGCTATGCTTCAGGTGGATGGGATTATCACCGACCAGCTTGAGAGCTTGCAGAGGGTTGAAGACAGTCTGCGGTCAACCACCCGCTATGCAGATTTGTTCCTCTTGCAGGTCGAGTCTTTGTTCTATGGATTGTAAAAACGTGAGTTCGGATGGAACCCACGTTTTTAATGTGAAATGGGAAGGAATTCCCATCGAAAACAAGTTTTGAGAGCTTCATACTAGCCTAGGAGTTGTGCCATTCTTCTCTGAGAATGCCGTATTTGACAGAGTCATAGTAGTATCCCTGCCAGTAGCGAACCTTGCGAATCTGTCCTTCTTTTTGCATGCCAATCTTTTCAGCTACCCGCATCATGCCAGGATTACCAGACCAGGTGGTCAGTCCGATGTGTTCCAGTTCTGGCATGCTTGTGAAAATCTGACGAATCCATTTCTGGAGGGCTAGGGTTGCGAATCCTTTGCCCCATTGGTTCTCATTATAGATTTCGATACCAACTTCTAGCCAGCGTGTGGCTTGATTTTCCCAATAATAACTAACCATTCCGATTGGCTCTCCATCTACCAAGATGCCTCGAACTTCTTCTGTTTGGAACCAATGATAGCGCGGTGATTCTTGGAAATTGGTGAAGTCTCTATAAGCCTGATAGTCATCGAAATAGGGTGCTGCGAATTCTTTCCAGTAGGGTTTTTCGTCAGAGAAGCCTATTTTCCAAATAGTTAGGAGTGCTTGTTCTGTAAGAGGGAGGAGTTCTAGGTTGGACATGGGAGTGCTCCTTTCTAGAATGGCAATTTCCCTGCGAAGGCACCGAGTTTCTTCTTGGTTGCCTCATCAATTTGTTCCAGCGCTGCATTAACCGCCTGAATGGTCGTATCCTGCAAGGTTTCGATGTCGTCAGCATCAACAACTTCAGGTTTGAAGTCGATGGCAACCAATTTCTTGTCGCCTGTCAAAGTTGCGGTGACCAAGTCTTGTGCAGAAGTGCCTGTAAACTGGGTTGCAGCCAGTTCAGCCTGGCTTTGCTCCATTTGCTTTTGCAATTTCTGGGCCTGTTTCATCATTTGTTGCATATTCATCATAATAGATATTCTCCTTAAAAAATCTTACGGATTTATTATAACACTAAAAAAGGAAATTTGGGAAGTCAGCGTGTGGTGATAGATCTGACTCTGTTAAGCAATTTTATTATTTTAAGGTTTTCACAAGTGTATTGATCGCTTGGATGGCTTCTGAGCGTTTTTTCTTAGGTAAATCAGTCATAAGGAAAATCAGTTCTTGGATGTCAGGATCGGTGGTAAATTCAACATCAAAAAAGGTAGGAATATCAACTTTTAATGCCACCATGATTTTTGACAAAGTAGATAGTGTAATATTATTTGATTTATTTTCTAGTTTGTAGATGTAGTTGTAGCCTAGACCAGCTTTTTCTTCGAGTTCCATTTGAGTCATTCCTTCTTGAATTCTTAACAAACGAATTCTTTTGGAAATATATTTTTGTAGTTTATTATCCATGAAAGTACCTCTTATGGACTATGATACAGGTATTATTTGATAACAAAACTACTATATAAAACTGTTATTTTTGTAAAACAGTTGTAAAAAACTGTTAGGATTGATAAAATACTTTTATAAACTACATGAGTTTATAAAAGTATTTTATTAGAAAACTAATATTTTGGAGGTTCAAATATGTCACTTTTCTATTCAGCTACTACAGCTAGAGCACGTCACAGTTCTCAAGTTATGACAGCATCCCAGAAAGAGCAACTACATAAAAATTATAAGAAGTATGCTATTCAAATTTTTAAAGAACGTTCTAAAACAACTGTTTTTGATGGCAGTGGATTGTTTAGACCTAAAAAATTAAAGATTTATTTCCATGAATGGCAATCTTCAGATATATTGCGATCCAGTGCACTTGGAAAAAAAGTAGCTACTTTCTATGAATATTCTGATGATAAGAAAAAAATTGCTACTAAAACTGCTACTGAATTACGTAAAGCAGGTTATAAAGTTGATGTTGAGGCTGGTGGTGGTTTACTTTTGTACAAACCAGCTAAGAAACGATAGGAGAATGTTATGGGAACTTCGAAAGTCGTTACTTTATTTTTATTAGATGGGACAATGACAGGACGTGTGAAGGCTTCTTTAGCTAATCATACAGGGGTAGCTATGAAAATTCCAAAACTAGATTTAGAAGACAGTGCCGACAGAGCTGAGTTGAGCTATTCAGGAATCTATTTCTTATTTGGCGAGGAAGAAGAAAGCCAACGTCCCTTAGTGTATGTTGGGCAAGCTGGAGAACGCAAAAATCAGCAAGCTACTTTAGGTAGATTAAAGGAGCATATGCGAAAAGAAGACAAGTCATTTTTTAAGGATGCAATTATTTTAACAACCACAGACAATAGCTTTGGTCCGACAGAAATTTCCTATTTAGAAAATCGTTTTTACAATTTGGCAAAAAATGCAAAACGATTTACAGTAAAAAATAAGGTCGAACCAACAATAGGTAATGTGACTGAGGAGAAGGTAGCGGAGTTAGAAGATTTTGTCGAACAAGCTATTATTTTGACCGGTGTACTTGGTTATAAAGCCTTCGAAACAGTTGGGAAAGTTGCTAATAAAACCATTATTCAAGATATCGAATCAGATAATTCTATTTCCTTATCGATGACTTATAATGGCTACACTGCCAAAGGTAGCTTGACAAATGAAGGATTTTTGGTCTTCTCAGGTAGTCAGATTTCACCTCAAATGGCAAATTCTGTATCCGATTCCGTTAAACGTTTAAGAGACTTTCATGCAGAAAGCATATCCAATGGTTGTCTTTCGGAGGATATTTTATTTACGAGCCCTTCCCAAGCTGCTTGCTTTGTCGGAGGAGCTAGTTTAAGTGGGAATAAATTGTGGAAAACACAAGCTGGTCAAACTTTAGGTGAATTGAAAGTGTAGGTAAGCAAAATGTTTTGTATTGAGTGTGGGAATAAGGTAGAAAAGGGTTTTAAGTTTTGTCCTAACTGTGGAACAAAGGTGAGCCAGAAGGTTGTAGAGACAAACCAATCTTCAAAAAAGGTGCAGAAACGAGTTGAGACCCAAGGGCGGGAGTATATGCTGCAAGCATATAGTGGAAATTTTTATGATAGTGAAAAAATGTACCCTATATCTGAGTTTAGAGAGATGTTTTTCTATATCAGTATGATAGAATCGGAATTCTATATTATAGTTTATTCACCTATTAAGAATGAAAAACAAGTATTTGTTAAATTACAAAATCAAGATTTACTCTCAGATAATTTTTCAGAAAATCAGATATATGTTAATTCATTTGGTATTTTTGTCAAAAGTGGAAAGTGGAATAAATTTGTTCATATTGATTTTGATAGTAAAATTCAGCGTGTACTGCCGATAAAGGTGAGTATGAATAATAATAATTACTATATTGCAGATCAATATATTTATTATGGTTTTGAGCATGAAATTCATAAATTTGATATTCAGACAAATACTGATGAATTATTATTAAAAAGTTTTAAAACGAAAGATGGTCAATCTATCGATTATAATGGAAGTATTTTTTTTGCAAATGATGAATATTTGATGTATTACCCTAACATTTCAGGACGTATTGTACCCTCCATATTTTCGATGAAGACAAAAATTGTTAGTCCGTTACCAAAATTTAAGGGTTTTGAGTTTCGAATGATGGATATGTCTGATAATACGATTTGGTACAACAAATTTCATGAAGATCAACTTGAATGGGGAGGCAATATGGATGGTTTTGATACATATGCAATTGGACTAGATTTTGATTATTATCGTTTAGAATCATTGGAATCAAAAAAGTTGGTCAAGGAATTTAATAGAGATATGAGTTTAGATTCAAAGTATGGAGCAGTTTTACGTCCAAAGCATACAACTTACTTTGATGGAAGGTATAGGTTTGTATTAGATAGATTATTGTTAAAAGATGGAACTACCAAATATAATTTTAGTCAACTTAATGATACGCAGATTTGGCAACCCAGACCGTTAGGTAATTACTTTCTTTCTTTGAAATCTAATAGTAAAAAATGGTATGTCCATTCACAAGAGGGTATGAAACTATTAGGGGAAATAAATTTTATAGAAAGTGAAGATTTACTAGACGGAAATGAAGGAGCATCACATTTAAGTAGTGTAAGAAAAAGTGAGAGTGAATTTCAGGGATTTAATGATTTAAATACTATTGAAGAAAATAAATTAGAAAAAGTTCAAATATTTTCAATGAATTACAAGGGCTATCAAGCTACTGGTTTTCTTTCTTCTAATGGCTTTACAGTTCAAAAAGGTAGTCAGGTCAATCTAGAGATAGTGCCATCTTGTCCGCAAGGTACCATTAAAGCAAGGCAACAATATGCTGATAAGATTAATGGAAATGTATTGGTGGCAGACATTAAGTTTTCGAGTATCTCTGCAGCAGCATCGTTTGTTGCTGGAGCTAGCCAAAACGGAAATGTTGTTTGGAAAAATGAGAAAGGTGTGACTTTTAAGGAGTTGCATTCTGAATAATAAATAAGGAGATATTATATTGGGACTAACAGATAATGAAATTCAGTATTTCAATAATACTCCTATCGCGAGGAAAGTAGATGTATTATACTATTACCTCGTAGAGGGACAAGGCAATATGGAAGAGATTGCTAGCATGTTAGGTATAGATGATAGTAGGCAGGTTTCTCAGATTACAAGAGGATACCAGTTTGAAGGGAGGAATCGGGGATTTTTTTCGAAAAAGTCACGATTTTTTACGGAATATGGATATGAAGTAACAAGAAAAGATATTGAAGATTTTGTGCGAACGTATCCTAGGTATGAAGACTATGGTGATTTGAAAGAATTCTTAATAAATAGAATACAGTGGGTAGGTTATTCGCAAGGATCATTTGATAGAGATAACCAACACCAGATAAATCACTTTCAAGAATCGAGAAATGATTATTCTTGGGTATTTTATCTAGTCGGAGGATTAATTTTATTAATCCTAGGGTATCAATTTTTATTATTTATTTGGGGTATTGTGAAACCACTAATTGATTTCTTTATGCAATATTGGTTAATGATCGTTATGTTAGTGGGAATAATTGCTTGGGTTATTCGAACGGATAAAAGGTAAAAATAGACTAATGAGATTAAAAAGGGGGATTATGATGAATCAAAAAGAATGGGTAGAATTTTTTCAAGCGTCAAATGGACGTAATCCAGAACCAGCTGAATTTTCAGAAGCATTAAAGAATGGGGAATTCAAGATAGAGACTATAGAGACTGAGGAGAATGTAGTTGAAGAGCAGGTTGCAGAGAATCGATCAGAAAATCCACAACTTCATTCGCAACCTAAATCAGTTATTAGTCAGAAAGATTTATTATTGAATACTGACTTGCGAGCTTTGCGCAAGCAGATTGAAGAAAAGGATACGACCTTGTCTAAGGATTTCTTTGAATTAGGATTAGCATACTATAATCAATCTATCAACCAGAAAGAAATCAACCTTGACCAAGAAGTGGCAAATATTATTGCACTTCTTCAAGAATCTTACAAACTACGTCAAGATTACAATATCCACGTTCCACGTGAAAAATCATGTTTAGCATGTGGTAATTTATTAAGTTCAGATAGTCGTTTCTGTTCGGTTTGCGGAAGTGATGTTCAAGAACTATCTGCTCTTGAAGAAGCAACTTTAAAAGAGTGTGACCTATGTTCTACTTTGCAAGCGGGTAAGAATAAGTTCTGTGCTTGTTGTGGAAAAGAATTTGCTTAGGAGAGTACGATGGATAAAAATCAGGTTTATATAGAACGTCTGAGGAAGGTTCTCTGGGAGAATCAAGAAGATTTAAAAAAAGTAACATCTTACGACTTTTGTACCTCCTGTAAAGAGTATGTCCTAACTTCAAACCATTGCCAACAATGTGGTCAAATGAACCTTTCAACGGAAACTGTATCCTTTCGCGAGAGCCAGTCATTACTGGATAATGGCCAATATTATATGGTTCAGTCAAATCGATGGTTAGATCGCTGGGGCTACTGGTTAGAGGAACAATTAAACAAATTAGGAATTGAAATCAATCAAGGGACTTTATACAAAAGTGCTTCTTACCATAAATTGTGGTTAATCAGTTTTACATTTTTATGTATCCTATTCCAATTTGGGGTTGTTTTTCCAAGTAGTCTATCTAGCAATATGATGGGATTACTATCAGTAGTTTTTGGGGTGATTTTAATTTTTACGAATTATCAGATATATAAAGGTCAGACGCACAAAGTTATATTGGGAGGCACTGGGATCTTAGTCATTTCAATTGTTGGATCAATAAATACTCAAACAATCGATATTTTCTTAATTACATTGATACAAATTATTCTTCCTTTGTTCTTATTGCTACTAATGAAAGGGAAAAATATACAAGATGTTGAAAAATATATATCTATAGAAAAAATAAAGAATTCAGTTAAGCCTCAAGCAGTACCAAGAAAGAGGGTTCTGTTGCAAAGTTTTAAATCTACTATCAAATAAGGTAGAATAATAGAAAAAGATAGCAGGAGGAATGACGATG
>NZ_JBIMJS010000021.1:0-41963 GCF_043674225.1 Streptococcus sp. A11 | reverse complement strand
ACCTCAGTTCGAAGACGTTCATTTTCCTCTTGAAGGCGCTCTAATTCCGTCATCTCTTCCCAGGTTTTCTTGCGTTTACGTCCCATCTTGCTCGGTCTCCCTCTTGGTTTTTCAAGAATAGTATACCCGTTTTTCTTGTATTGTACTATCCAGTTTGGGAGAGTTCCTTGATTGGGTAGAGCATAATCAAGAGCTACTTGATTGAGGGACAGACCCTCAATTAGAACTTTATCAATCATTTCCTGTTTGAGTTCTGGAGGATAATAAGTGTTCTTACCTTTCTTGACAATGTTTATTCCATACCTATCGATCAGTCGAAGCATATATTGGATAATAGATTCTGAAATAGTAAATTGGTTTGACAAGTTCTTGATAGACTGACCACTTTGGCGTAGTTCATAGATTTCGATTTTGTTTTCATAGCTCAATTTCATAAAAATAGCACCCCAAAAGTTAGATTTTTCTCTCTAACTTTTGGGGTGCGGTTCACATGAACTTGTCTTTTACTTTTTACAACTCAACTGTCGCAACTTGACTATCTTTGCTTACTTGTCCAAGATTTTCAAGGCTGACAGATTTGATTTCTGCTGTGTTTGTGAAGGCAACAACGATGGTTGTTTCACGTCCTGCTGAACGGATAGCATCCAAATCTGCCACAAGGAGTAAGTCACCAGCTTCAACACGTTGACCATCTGTTACCTTAGTTGAGAATGGAGCACCGTTTAGTGCAACCGTATCTAGACCGACGTGCACCAAGACTTCTACCCCCTTGTCAGACAAAATACCGACAGCGTGTTTTGTTGGGAAGACACTGGTTACAATACCTGAAACTGGTGCGTAAACATTGCCGGAGCTAGGCTCAACTGCATAACCGTCGCCCATCATTTTTTGTGAGAAGACCGGATCTTTCACTTCTGTGATGGCAATGGCTTGCCCTTCAGCAACAGCATAAACTGCCTCGGCCACACCCTTGAATTGTGCTTCCTCAACTACTGTTTCAGTCGCAACAATTTCCGTACGAGGGATGGCTACGCCAGATTCTAATAAGTCTTGAATGTCTGATTTGAGAACATCTGCTTTTGGTCCGTAGACTGCTTGAACACCTGAGTCTTTGATAATCAAGCCCATAGCACCAGCCTGTTTCCAAGCATTTTCATCTCCAACCTGTGCCACATCTTTGACACTAACGCGAAGACGAGTCATACAAGCATCCACATCTGCGATATTATCACGACCACCAAGCAAGTTGATGATTTGTACCACTTGTGAACTAGCATCCGCAGTATCTACGTTTGAATTTGAAACCACATCTGTTGTTTCTGTATCATAGTTACCATTGCGTCCAGCTGTTGCTAGGTTGAATTTTTGAATCATGAAGTTGGCAATGAAGTACATTGCAACTGCAAAGAGGGCTGTTACCCAGATAAAATTGACAACGTCCATACCAATACCGGCTTTAATCGCCATCGGTGTACGTGTAAGGAATTCGATATTACCAAATGAGTGCATACGCAAATTGACAATATCTGCCATCGCAAAAGCCGCACCTTGTACAAATGCATAGACTACATAGAGTGGCATTGCCGCAAACATGAACATAAACTCAATTGGTTCTGTTACACCTGTCAAAAAGACAGCTGCAGCAGATGAAAGGAACATACCACGATATTTTTTCTTCTTATCCTCATCAACATTGCGGTACATAGCAAGGGTCAAGCCCATGAGAATACCTGAGGAACCAATCATTTGACCTACTTTAAAGCGAGCAGGGGTTACATTGGCAAGAAGGTCATTGTACTGAGTCAAATCACCAGCATCCTTGAGGTTAATCAAGTCTGTAATCCAAGCCAACCAGAGCGGATCTTGACCAAATACTTGTGTACCTGCTTGTGCACCTGTCAAGATGTCATAGGTACCACCAAGTGATGTATAGTTCATTGGAATGGTCAACATGTGGTGCAAACCAAATGGAAGAAGCAAACGTTCCAAGGTACCATAAACAAAAGGTGCAAGAATTGGTGCTGTATCCTGTGAGCTTGCAATCCATTTACCGAAGCTATTGATTCCTGTTTGAACAACTGGCCAAAAGATAGCTAATCCTAGCGCTACAAGAACTGAGCGATAGATAACCACAAATGGTACGAAGCGTTTGCCGTTAAAGAAGGTCAATACATCTGGCAACTTGCGATAGTTGTAATATTTGTTGTAAGCAGTCGCACCAACAAAACCAGCAATAATCCCTACAAAGACACCCATGTTCAAAGCAGGTTGTCCAAGGATATTGACAAAGTAGCCAGATACTGGAATTTCTGTCCCAAAGACTGTGCTAACAGTCGCAGTCGCATCTGCCAACATATCAGTCGTTACACCGAAGAAATGACCTGTAATCAAGTTAATCAAGATAAAAGCAAGACCTGCCGAGAAAGCACCACCAGCCTTTTCCTTAGCCCAGCTACCACCGATTGCCAAAGCAAAGAGCAAGTGAAGGTTTCCGATAATCCCCCAACCGATTTGGGCAATGATATTCCCAATACGAATGAGCAATTCTGATTCAGGACTGATTAGTGGAATCGAGTTTCCGATAGAAACCATCAGACCTGCCGCCGGCATAACGGCGATCACTACCATCAAACATTTACCGAATTTTTGCCAAAATTCGAAACTAAGAAATTTTTTCATATGTTTCTCCTAAATTTTTCTTGGTCAGTTGACCTTTAAATACTAATGTTAACTTCCACACCAAAGTGGTCTGAAATAATGGGAAGATTATCTCCATTGAAAATCACACGACTGGATTGAACCTGTCTTTTCTGATTTAAGAACACATAGTCCAGACGTTTTTCCTGACTATGACCTGCCCACCCATCAATAGCTTTTTCAACGGTGATTCCCCTATCCTTTTTCTCAGCCAAATCATAACTATCATATAAACCTAAGTCCTTGATTGCTTGATAGGCTTGTGGATTTGACAGGGCATCCGTATTGAAATCTCCCATTAGAATTTTCAAACGTCCCGAACTTGTCCGTTTCACAATCGAGCGAATATTCTCCAACTGATTTTCTTCTTTACTGTCAGGAAGATTGATATGACAGGAATACAAATCTATCAACTCATTCCCATATGCCACCGTCAATCCTATAATCTTGCGAGAAAGGATTGATGTCAATTCTTTGTGCTGACTACAGTAGAAGGCATCTACTTCATAGACAGGTAGTTTAGTCAAGAAGGCAATTCCTTCATCATATCTATCGTAACCAATATGGGAATTGGACCAGAAATAAGAATAGTCTGTCACTCCAAGCTCTTTCAGCTTTTCAAGCAAAACCAAACCATAATTGTCTTGGCGTAAGTCTTTGGTCACCAAGGGACTTGTCATTAGCTGATTGACTTCCTGAAGAGCGATCACATCATATTGCTTTTGGGCAATGGTCTGAGCTAAAATATCCAATTTTTCATGCTGGTCATCTTCTAGCCAGGCATGAACATTGACTGTTAGTAATTTCATATCTCTCCTTTCTATTTACTTCGTAAAACCTTTTCAACTTGTAGCCTTATTATAACGTAAACGTTTTCACTTGTCAACACTTTTACGGAATAATTTAAAATGTTTTACGTAAAAGTTTATCTGGACTTAGAATACTGACCTTTGGCATTTTTTATGATATACTAGCGATAAATAGCAAGCTAGGAAGTTCCCCCCAATGAGTAAATACAAGAAAGTCTATGCTGACATCAAGGAAAAAATTGAACAAAATCTCTGGCAGGCCAATCAAGAGATGCCTACAGAGAATGAGCTGATGGAGATTTATTCCTATTCCAAGGACACTATCCGCAAGGCCCTATCTCTATTGGAAATGGACGGCTATATCCAAAAACGTCAAGGGAGAAATTCCGTTATATTGGACCATAACCTCGTTAGAAAACCATTTGTGTCCGAATTGAAGACCGTCAGTGAACTCAACCGCTCTGCCCATCATCAAGTCCAGACTGAATTGACCAACCTCTATATTGTCCAAGGTCAGCCAGAAGTCATGAAAGAATTGGAAGTGGATGAAAAAACGGATCTCTACCGTGTCAGCCGCGTTCGGACTATCGACGGTGAGCGATTAGAGCATGAGATTTCCTACTTTGATCGCAGGATCGTTCCCTATCTCAGCAAGGAAATCGCTGAGAGCTCGATTTATCTGTATCTAGAATCGAACCTGGGCTTAGGAATCTCTCATTCACGTCGGGAAATTTCCTTCCGCTTTGCGACGGAGGAAGAAAAATCCTTGCTTGATCTAGCTGGCTACGACATGGTTGTCTCCGTTACCAGTACCACCTATTTAGCAGACGGCCGTCCCTTCCAGTACGGCACCATTACCTACCGACCAGACAAGGTCACCTTTGTATCTATGGCCAAACGGTAAAAACTAAACATACCAAAAAAGAATGTTCCCACTCGGAAACATTCTTTTGTTTTGGATTATTTACTATGCCAGATGTCTTCGTTGTACTGCTCGATTGTACGGTCAGAAGAGAAGAATCCTGCTTTAGCAATATTGTGAACAACTTTCTTGTTCCATGAATCTTGATCTTCGTAGTCTGCAAAGACTTGCTCTTTGACTTCAATGTATTCAGCCAAGTCAATCAAGGTCATGAACCAGTCTTTAGAAATCAATTCATGGTGCAAGCGACCAAGACGTTCTTCATTACCAAGTGCAAGCACTTCGTCGCTAACGATAAAGTCAACCGCACGTTTGATGTTAGCATCACCATTGTAGTAGTCCGCAGACACGTAGCCAGCCTTGTCGTACAAGTCGATAATGGTATCTGAATCCTTACCAAATGTATAGATATTGTCCATACCAGCCAACTCTGCAATCTCCACGTTGGCACCGTCCATGGTACCAAGGGTCAAGGCACCGTTGAGCATGAACTTCATGTTACCAGTACCTGATGCTTCTTTAGAAGCAAGCGAGATTTGCTCAGAGATGTCAGTCGCAGGGATGAGTTTTTCAGCAACAGTTACGTTATAGTTTTCGACCAAGTGAACGTTGAGGTACTTGCTCACTTCTGGGTCATTGTTGATCAACTCAGACAAGCAGAGAATCAAGTGAATGATGTCTTGGGCAATCACATAAGCTGGAGCTGCCTTACCACCGAAGATAACAGTGATTTTACGTTTCGGAAGGTTACCGTTCTTGATTTCAAGATACTTGTGGATGACATACAAGGCGTTCATTTGTTGGCGTTTGTACTCGTGGAAACGTTTGATTTGCGTATCGATGATAGAGTTTTCGTCCAACTCGATACCCTTGTTATCTTTGAGGTAACGTTTAAGAGCCAATTTGTTGTTGTGTTTGATTTGCGCCAACTTAGCATGAACTTCTTTGTCATCAGCAAAGGCCAACAATTTCTCAAGCTTAGTCGCATCTGTCAAGTATTCATCGCCAATCAATTCCTTGATGTAGTCTGCAAGATCTTGGTTAGCAAATTCCAACCAACGACGGAAGGTGATACCGTTTGTCTTGTTATTGAATTTCTCTGGGTAAAGCTCGTAGAAACCTTTCAACTCAGAGTTTTTCAAAATTTCAGTATGGAGAGCCGCAACCCCGTTGACAGAGTTTGAGAAGTGGATATCCATGTGAGCCATGTGCACACGACCAGACTCGTCGATGATGTGAAGAGCAACATCCGCTACTTCCTTAGCAACCAAGGCATCCAATTCCTTGATGATGTCTACTAAGTGAGGTACTACCTCTTCCAAGAATGACAATGGCCATTTTTCAAGGGCTTCTGCCAAGATAGTGTGGTTGGTGTAACCAGTCATGTTCTTAACGATTGCCACTGCTTCTGCAAATTCTAAGCCGTGTTTTTCAGTCAAAAGACGGATCAATTCTGGAATAACAAGTGAAGGGTGAGTATCGTTGATTTGAACGTAAGCATAGTCTGCCAAGTCACGCACATTTGAACCACGCTCTATCGCTTCATCAATCAAAAGCTGGGCAGCATTTGACACCATGAAATATTGTTGGTAAATGCGGAGCAACTCACCGTTCTTGTCTGAATCATCTGGGTACAAGAAGAGGGTCAAGTTTTCTTGGATAGCCGTCTTGTCAAACGTAATGCCATTTTCAATCAAGCCATAGTTGACAGACTGGATATCAAACAAGTTGAGGTAGTTCTTAGTGTCTTTCTTGTAACCAAGGATATCCAAACGGTCCAACTTAGAAGTCAAGGTGAAGTTTTTGAAGGGTACATCGTAGCTGATTGTCGTTGGAATCAACCAAGAATCATTTTCAATCCAGAAGTTTGGCTCTGCATCTTGTTGGTTGTCCTTGAAGACTTGCTTGAAGAGACCGCAGTGGTAGTTAAGCCCTACACCCTCACCATTGATACCAAGTGTTGACATAGAATCTACAAAGCAAGATGCCAAACGGCCAAGTCCACCGTTACCAAGTGATGGTTCTGGTTCAACGTCTTCAACCTGTGCCAAGGACTTGCCAGCTGCTGCTAATTCTGCCTGAATGTCTTTGTAGACACCCAAGTTGATCAGGTTGTTTGACAAGAGTTTACCAATAAGGAACTCTGCTGAGATATAGTAAACCTTGCGTTTACCTGTGTTTTTTGGCATATCTGCCGCTGATAGTTTGACATAGTTGAGCAACTGAAGATAGATTTCTTCGTTTGTCATGTCGGCTAATTTCTTATTGGCTTTGCTTTCTGCAAATGTAGTAAAGTTATTCATGATTTTTATTTCCTCGTTGATATAGTGTAGTCATTTTGACTAAGAAGTCTGTGCGGTCCTGGGTTAAATCTTCGGCTTTCATCCGCCATTCCCAGTTGCCTCCAACAGTTGAAGGCATGTTCATACGGCTGTCTTCACCCAAGTCCAGAACATCTTGCATGGTCGCAATAGCTGTATCGCTGACAGTTGCAAACAGTGTTCGAAGCATGGCTTGAGTAACTGGCTCAATCGGTTTTCTGTTGGTATAGGCATCTACAAATTCCTGTTGTTCAGGCTCTAGATTGTTATACCAGCCATTAACCACCTCATTATCATGGGTACCTGTATAGGCGATTGAGTTTGGCACACAACGGTGTGGGATGTCGATGCTCTGTCCAGTCACATCGAAGAAGCCAAATTCTAGGATTTTCATACCTGGGTAGCCGCAATCTGCCAGAAGTTTACGTGCCTTAGCATCGATATTTCCAAGGTCCTCTGCAATAATCGGCAGGTCCCCTAGGGCTTCTTTAACTGCCTTGAAAAGATTGTAGCCTGGTCCTGGCTCCCATGTGCCAACCTTGGCAACTTTAGCATCTCCAGCTACCTGCCAGTAGTCAGAAAAGCCTTTGAAGTGGTCAATTCTCAAGACATCGTAGATCTTGAAGCTCTCGTGAATACGGTAAATCCACCAGTTGTAGCCAGTCTTTTCATGTTGCTCCCAATCATAAAGTGGGTTACCCCAGAGCTGACCGTCCGCAGAGAAATTATCCGCTGGTACGCCTGCCACATAAAGTGGCTTGCGTTCGCTATCAAGCTTGAAGAGCTGTGGCTTGGTCCAAACTTCCACACTATCTGCCGATACGTAAATGGGCATATCTCCAATAATCTTGATGTGGTTTTTGTTGGCGTAGTCCTTCAACTGCTTCCACTGGCTAAAGAAGAAGTATTGAGTGACTTTGAAGTAGTCGATTTGATCTGCTAACTCTAAACGATACTTGGCCAAGGCTTCTTCGTTTCTGGCAACAACTTTCTTGTCATCCCATTCTTGTAGGGCCTTGTTGCCAAAATGTTCTTTAATTGCCATGAACTCTGCATAGTCATTTAGCCATGATGAATTAGCTTTTTCAAACTCTTGAAAGGCTACTTTACGCTTGTCATCAGTCAAGAAATTTTTAACAGCTCTTTCCAAGATTGGACGACGTGCTTCGTAAATCAAAGCGTAGTCCACTTTTTCTGGATTGTCCCCAAAGTTCACATCTTGGTAATCAAAGTTGGCCAATAAATCTTCTTCTGCCAATAAATCAAAATCAATTAGGTGGGTATTTCCAGCAATAGCTGAAAATGATTGGTAGGGAGAATCCCCATAACTGGTCGTTGTGAGAGGAAGAAGCTGCCAGTAGGTCTGCTTGGTTTCAACCAAGAAATCAACAAAATCATAGGCAGGCTTTCCAAAAGTACCGATACCAAACTTACCTGGAAGTGAGGTAATATGCATTAAAATTCCACTGGTACGATTCGCCATAAAAACGTTTTCCTTTCTTTCAAGTACAATCATAGTTTAACGCAAACGTTTGCACTTGTCAAGGAATTATACAAGATTTTTGAAAAACTTTTCCGTAAAACCGCTCGAAAGCTGTCAATATGAGCTTTTTTAGACACTAGTTAATACCTTTCAAAAAGAAAATCCGAGAATTTCTTCTCAGATTTTCTATATTATCTTATTTTTTTATGAAAAGGTTTGCTCTTCAATTTTGATTTCATTGTCAGCCACATCCGCGAGTAAGTTGGTCACATTTGTATGGTCCAAATAGAAGTCTGTCACCTTATCACGAATTTGATTTTCAATCACTCGACGAAGTGGACGAGCACCCATGGCCTTGTCATAGCCTGCTTCCATCAACAACTCTTTTGTTGCCTCAGTCACTTCTAAGTGAATACCTTTTTTAGCAAGTGTTTTATTGACCTGAGCCAGCATCAATTCTACGATAGCTTTGAGATCTTCTTTATCCAAATGCTTGAACTCGATAACTGCATTGAATCGATTGAGAAACTCTGGGCGGAAGAATGGAGCAATGCGGTCCATGATGTCTAGCTCTTCTTCTTGATCTTCTTCCACACCATAACCAAAACCTGCATTAGATGTAGCGATGATAATGGTATTTTTAAAGTTGACCTGATTGCCCTGTCCATCAGTCAAATGCCCGTCATCTAGCACTTGCAAGAGAAGGGTAATCACTTGTGGATCTGCTTTTTCAATCTCATCCAAGAGCACGATGGAGTACGGATTGCGGCGCACACGCTCGGTCAAGGTATGGGAATTATCATCGTAGCCCACATAACCAGCTGTGGTACCGATTAATTTGGAAACGGCTGTCCGATCGCTGTATTCAGACATATCCAAACGAATAATGGCATCCTTATTACCAAACAAGTCTAGCGCTAACTGTTTTGCCAACTCTGTCTTACCCACACCTGTCGGACCAACAAATAGGAAGGAACCAATCGGACGGTTTCCGTCATCAAAACCTGCTCGGTTACGACGAATGGCACGGGATACAGCTTCCACCGCATCGTCTTGACCGATAACGTTTGCTGCCAGACGATTTTTCAATTCCTTGAGTCGTTCAATATCAGAAGCTCCCATTTGCGAGACTGGAATTCCTGTCATCCGCTCAACTGCCTGAGCCACATCATTGACGGTCGCCACCACTTTCTGTTGCTCCGTATGATTATCAATCTGTTTTTGTAGCTTATCAATACGGACTTTTTCATTCAAGGCTTTTTCATAATCCTCTTTTTCAGCTGCTTCCAACTGCAACTGTTTTGCCTCAGCCATTTCTGCTTCCAAGGTCTGAATATCTGTCACAGGATGTTGTGCAGCCAAGTGTGCAGCAGTCACATCGACTAGGTCAATGGCCTTATCAGGCAAGCTGCGCTGTGGAATATATTGGACAGAATAATCTACTGCAGCTCTCAAAACCTCATCTGGCAATTCAATATTGTGGTGGGCTTCATAAAGCGGCTTGATTCCTTTCAAAATCTGGTAGGTGTCTTCTGCGGACGGAGCATTGACCTTGACTTCATTGAAACGACGAGCCAAAGCAGCGTTTTTGTGAATGGTATTGCGGTATTCGTCCTGTGTAGTGGCACCGATAACCGTCAATTCCCCACGGGATAAAGCTGGTTTGAGAATATCCGCTAAGCCCTTGGAACCTGAGTCTCCGCCAGTGCTACCAGCTCCCAAAATCTGATGAATTTCATCAAAGAAAAGAATGATATTTCCTGCTTTTTTGACTTCATCCACAAGATTCTGCACATTTTCCTCAAATGCTCCACGATACTGAGTCCCAGCTTCCAAGCCTGAAATGTCGATGGAGATAATTTCCTTGTTCTTAATGGCTGCTGGCACATCTCCGTTGACAATGGCTTGAGCCAAGCCTTCTACTACCGCAGTTTTACCAACACCAGCATCACCGACCAAAACAGGATTATTCTTAGTCCGACGAGCTAGGATTTCAGAAGTTTCTTGAATTTCCTTGTTGCGTCCAATGACTGGATCCAGTTTCCCATCACGCGCATCTTGGGTCAAATTGCGACCAAGTTTTGCAAGAATCCCATCTGACTTTATCTGACCTTTAGCCTGTGTTTGAGCCACTTCTTCTGTCTGTGGCAGGTGACCAGTCTGACGGTACATAGCAAATTCCTCTGGTGTCACTTCACGCCCATTGATAGAATAACGTCTACGTTCTGTGCTGTAGCCACCCATGTTTCCCATGAGTTGATTGAAAATATCGTCCATATTGTTAAAGTTATTGAAATTGTTGTTCATAGTTTTTACCTCGTTTATAAATTCTATTGTTTTTGACGTTTACTGACCTTTGTTGTATAAAAATAATAGCTAGTAGGGTATAATCCTGTCTTTCATATAACCTCCTTAGAAGTTTGTCTTTTACTGACCAAAAGGATTTTAGACAAAGTCACAACTAGATTGACCTTAACTGACCTTTTGACTAAAGAATATGCAAGGCTTATTTACCTTACATTCACTATTCTACACCATTGGTCAGTAAAAGTCAATAGTTTTGTTTGACCTTTTTTGACTTTTTATTGTCGAATGAATTATCTTTCAGACAAGGAACTGAAGCGCAGGCTATACTAAAGTATGGCAAGGCGAAAGTGACGATGTATCAAAGTTAATTCAAATGACTTTAAAAAAATCTACCTGACGGTAGATTTGGTAGCACTAGATGATAATCCCTTCCAAATGATCCAGCTCATGCTGAACAATCTGGGCTTGGAAGTCTGTTAGCTTTAGGCTCTGCTTTTTCCATGAAGCATCAAAAAACTCCACTTCAATTTCCTGATAGCGTGTCGTCGGGCGAGTACCTGTTAGCGACATGCAGCCCTCTTCTGTCTGATAGGGCTTGGCCTTGCTGATGAGGACGGGATTGTACATGACCAGGTTGGTGAAACCCATGTTGACGATGATAATCCGCTTTTTGATACCAATCATATTAGCCGCCATGCCCACGCAGGCGTGAGCGTTGGCTACCAAAGTGTCCTGCAAATCCTGACCGACTTGTAGATCCGCTTGAGTCGCAGGCTCAGACTTTTGTTGCAGGAAGAAAATATCTTTCATAATAGGTTGAATCATGGGGTGGCTCCTTACATTCTAGCTTCATCTAGTATACCAAAAAAGCCTAGTTCTCACTAGACTTTACTTATTTATTCTTTACAATAAACTGCTATTGCCTGACTAACAAAGGTTGCTGTTCCTAGTCCACCTGCTCGGTCGATATTGGCTGAAAATCGCTCGTCTTCAACATACATAAGACCTAGATTTTGTAAGATTTCCTTGGTACAGGTGTAGAAATTTTCCGTGATATAGGCCTGCAAGTTGGCTACCTGAGCCTGCACATCTGGATGACTGACTTCTAAGCTCTGCATTTTTCCAAAAACTTTAAAAATAGCCTGCATCTCTTGGGCAAACACCCGGTCCTTACTTGCATCGTATTTCTCTTCAAATTCCGCAAAGGCTGAGGTATTCCCCCAACGCTCCTTGGCCTCCGCCTTGTAGGCTTCTAGTTGACTGCTGTCAAATGCGTGAAAATCCATGACTTCTCCTCCTTTTTCTGTGAGCAATCTGGCGTGATTGATGATGCGATCCAGCCGTTCCCTTTTGAGCTCTAAAAGGGTAATATGGTCCCGCAAGACCTGCTGACGACTGACTTCCGTCACGTCCAGAAGCTGCTGAATGTCTTTGAGAGGAAAATCCAACTCACGAAACAATAGAATTTCTTGCAGACGAGCCAAATTCTCCTGATTATAGTAGCGATAACCATTTTCAGCCACAAATGCTGGTTTGAGCAAACCAATCTGGTCATAGTGGTGCAAGGTCCGCACCGTCAATCCTGTCAACCGACTGACCTGCTTAACTGTCCAATTTTCATTCATAAAAATTTCCTCTCTATGCCCAGTATAAGGGATAACGTAAGGTGAGAGTCAAGAGAAATATGATTTTTTTACCCCTTCTTTGTAATTTCATTCATATAGCCAGCCGTAATTATCCCCGCAGGTAGAGCAACAATCGCAATTCCAATTATGGAAGAAAACATTGTAATGATTTTCCCTAGCATTGTTGTTGCAAATATATCACCATAGCCAACTGTAGTTAATGATATGGTCGCCCAATAAATTGCATCAAAAAATGTTTCAAAAGTATCAGGCTCAACCGAAAAAATCAATAAAGCAGTAAAGAAAATATAACCAACAGCCAGGCTTGCTACTAGCAATAATGACTCTTTTTGATTTTGCAAAACGTTCGTCAAAATCTGAATGTTTTTTGAATAGCGGATAACTTTGAAAACTCGAAGTACTCGCCCCATCCGTACAATTTTCAATAATCGAAGACTGTTATTAAAGTATAAAAAAGTCGGTAAAATGGACAATAAGTCCACTATTGCTAATAAGCTAAATGGATAGAACAGAAATGATAGTTTTCCTTTTTGCAATTTGAAATCAGCTGTTAGCATTCTAAAAAGATAATCCAAGCAAAAAATAGCAGTCGAAATATAATCCATTAACAAATGAAAAGGATTCGTATGCTTAGACATCAAAGGAATCAAACTAACCACTATTGCAAATAACATTATTAAGTTATAGCAACGTGACAATAAACTATCGTTATCATTTTCTAGAATACAAAATAATTTTTCCCTCATCTCACTCCACCCTCACCGGCACGCGCCCATAGGTCTGCTCTGCTATTGCGTTAGCGCCCAGTTGATAGACCGCATCCGCCTGCTGGGTCATGCTGTCCCAGGGCTCTTTGCCGATCCGCGTCACCAAGTCCACCCGCTCCTTGACCGTCTTGAGATAGGCCTGGCCTCGAGCCGAAAAGCCTAGGATATGAATCGCTTCTGGCAAGGAAGTTTCCACCGCATTGACCAAGATGTAGGTCAGCACCCGCCGCACCCGCGCCTTAGTGTAGCGCTTGGTCGCAACAGCATCCACTAACTCCTCCACGGTCGCTGCGCTCCCAATGGCAGAGCGGATACGACTGGCTAGTTCTTCGTTGACCTGAAAGACCTGACTGAGATCTCGGTGGGTCGCAATCTGGTAGCGGAGCAGGGGAAAATAATTTCTCCAGCTTACCTTGGTCGCCTCTTCAAAAAGACTAGCAGACGGCAAAAAGTCACGCACCAAGTCCAACTGGTCAGCACCCTTTCGGATAGCCGTCGCCGAGGCGTAGGTCGTTTCCACCTCTTCCGAGTGAAAACCAGCCCCCTGCCGCTGAACTGGACCGAGCTGAATGCCTGTTCCAGCTACCGCCTTAGCGTAAGCTAAGGCCAGAATATGATTGGGCGTATCACCTGTGAAGGTCAGCCCAGCAAACTCCTGCCACATGGCCTGGGTCTTCTGCGGATAAGAGAGATTGTCTGGCAAGTTTTTCACAAAATTTTCCATCTCTTCCGACTTATCCATATAGATATCTGCGATTTTCTGGTAATCCAGCATTTCTTCCGTACCGAAAACCAGTTTTACCACACCTAGCCTGTGTAGAATGCTGATTGCTCCCTTGGCAAAATGGTCAGCCGACTGGACCGACACTAAAAAGGGCATCTCAACAACAAGATCTGCCCCGTGTTCCAAAGCCATCTGAGCCCGTGTCCACTTATCCACAATGGCTGGCTCACCCCGTTGCATAAAATTGCCAGACATAACCACGATTTTCAAGCCTTCCGCCTGTTCCAGCAGGTATTTATGCCCTGTATGAAAGGGATTATATTCAGCAATAATCCCTGAAATCATGCCTTGACCGCCTTGAAAAACCAACGCTGGCTAGTTTCTGTCGGAGCTTGATCTTCAAAATCCGCAAAGACTTCCACAGATGCAAAACCAGCTTGTTTCAACAAGTCTACGTAGGTTTCAATCGGATAGGTCCGCTCTTCATGAACTTCATCCCGACGAATAAACCGCTCCTCTTGACTGTCCTCATCTTTAACAAAGAAGGTCAATTCGTGAACAATGGAATGCTCATGCTCCCCTTCATAGGTGTCCCAGACAAAGGCAAAATCCTCGTAGTTTTCATGGTAGCTATAGCCTGCAAACACTTCCTCCATTTGATAGATGGAGTGAACGTCAAAAAGGAAAGTACCACCTTGATTGAGAACAGAGTGAACTCCTTCAAAGACCCGCAAAACAGCTTCTTGGTCCGCCATATAGCACAGACTGTCCGAGTAACAGGTCACCGCATCGAAATCTCCAACACCTTCCAGAGCCATCATATCTGCTTGGGACAACTCCATCATGACACCCGCAGCTTCTGCTTTTTTCTGGGCTAATTCCAACATTTCATAGGACAGGTCAAGCCCTGTCACTTCAAAGCCCTTTTGAGCAAAACGTACAGCCTGAATCCCTGTCCCACAGGCCAATTCTAAAATTGTCTTGGTGTCTTGTGGCAAGTTCCGCAAGCTAAAATCTGTCCATTTATCATACAAGCTGTCATCCATGATTTCATCATAGACCGCCGCAAAGGTTTCATAAGTCGCCATATTTCCCCATTTTTCCTTTCATAAAAAAGCAGCCAATCGACTGCTTCATTAACTCATGCTGTGTTCAAGAAGTTCATCACTTCTAATTACATAATAGTGAACTCTCTTTGGTCACTTTCGAGTTTTAAGGTGACCAGCTGAAACAGTCTATCCCCAGACTGTTTCACTATTCCACTTCTAAAAAGTCTGCGACTTCCAAGAAGCTGCCTTCGTGCCATAATTTTTCAAGGTTGTAGAGGTCACGCATTTCTTCTGAGAAGATGTGAACGACAACGCCTCCAAGGTCCAAAAGAACCCAGCCACCGTTACTATCGCCTTCTACACGGCTACCCTTGATTCCAACTTCCGCTACCTTTTCACGGATGTTTTCCGCAATAGCCTCCAACTGGCGACTGTTCATGGAGCTGGCAATCACAAAGTAGTCTGTCAGGCTGGTTACACCCTGAACATCAATTACAACTAGGTCCTCAGCTCGCTTGTCATCAGCAGCCTGAACCACAACTTTTACTAAATCTAGTTCTTTCATCTTATCCTCTAATTATATTTTCTAATTTATCCACCTGGGCAAAATTCCATGACCAGATGTTTTGGTAGTGGTCAATCAAGTCTTTGGCATCCAATTTGCCTGAATAACCTGTCGTCGTTCCGTCCTGAAGCACAGCTACCTTGTAGCCTAGTTCATAAGCTACTTTAATCGTCGTATCAATGCAAAAATTGGTCGCCATGCCCATGATGATGAGCTGCTCCATTCCCTTTTCCTGCAAATAAGCATGAAGCCCCGTTTCCTTGAAGGCACTGTTAAAGGTCTTATCGAAAATCTTCTCACTAGCTAAGGGTGCAACAGTTGAGTGAATCTCCCAGTCAGCAGTCCCCTTGACCAATTCCTGATCATGATGGCGGACATGGATGACCTCTAGCCCCGCTTGACGAGCTTTTGTGATGCTATCTTGCCAGAGGGCTAATCGCTCTTCAATGGCATAAGGTTTTTCCTCCACTAGAAGGGTTTGAATGTCAATGACTAACAATGCAGATTTCATAGCTTAACACCAGGCGTTTCCAAACGAAAGACCAATTCCCTTTCTTCTTCAAGCTCCAGAACAAAGCCTTTTTTCTCCAAGAGTCTTGCCATCTTTTGGTTGCCCTTGACATAGGCGGCTATCAGATGATTGCAGACAGGATGTGATTGAGCCATTGCTATTACAACCTCCAAAGCCGCCTGACCATAGCCCTTCCCCTGAAATTCTTGACCAATCATAAACCGCCAGAGCATATACTGCTGGATGTCCTCATCAATGTCAATCAGGGCAAAACCGACCACCTGTTCATCTGCCCAGATGGCATAGGGGAAGACATCGCCATTATCTCTATATAACCAGGCATCTGCCAAGGAACGCACGTTTGGAGCCACGAAGCCCTTGTCCTCCTCGGCTACTGTCAAGTCCAAGACTGCTTGATAGGAGCTTTCATCCACAGGTTTTAATACAATCATCCCTACTCCTTCAAATACGCAGCATAGCCATTATAGGTTTCCAAGGTTTGTGGATAAATGGGAATTCCCTTCTTGGCTAAGTAAGAAATGGTTTGGGCAGTTTCATAGGCTACTGCCTTGTCCAAGGACTCTTTTGCGATACGACGCGCCTCGTCCACCCCAGGAAAATCCCGATTGGGTTCGATGTAGTCCGCCACATAGAGAACCTTGTCCAGCAAGGTCATCTGTCCAGCACCAATGGTGTGGCGTTGAATGGCTTGGAAAATTTCCTCATCTTCCAAACCAAAATCTTCTGCGATCTTATAGGCGCCAACTACACCGTGCCAGATGTTATTATCCCAGTTGAGCAGGTCCCTGTCCAAATTATACTTGGCAATCAAGTCCAAAAAAACTTGGTCTTCCACTTCCTTAGCATAGTCATGCAAGAGTGCTGCTAGACTGGCTTTTTTCGGATCACAGCCATATTGGTCTGCCAATGCAAGCGCCGCCTGCTCCACACCCAAGACATGTTGGAAGCGCGCTGGCTTCATGGCTACACGGATTTTTTCCAAAAGAGCCTGACGGTCAAAGGTCAAATCTGCTGCAATCATTGGTAAAGTCCCTTTTCTTCGATATAGTCCAGAACTTCATGAGGCACCATAAAATTCGGCACTCGTCCTTGCTTGATAAAACTACGCACCATGCTGGAGGAAATGTCCATCAAGGGTACATCTACCCAGATAACCGGATAGGAAGTTCCTGCCTTGTAACGAGGACGCTGGACACCAACAAACTGCACCATCTGGACCAATTCATCAATCCTGTGCCATTTTGGAAGGTAGTCTACCATATCTGCACCGATGATAAAATAATAATCCGTATCAGGATTTTTTTCCTTCAGCAATTTCATGGTGTCGTAGGTATAGCTGACACCACGGCGTTCCAGTTCAATGGTTTCGATCCCCAAGCCCTCAATCCCAGCAATAGCCATCTTGAGCATGGAATAGCGATGGTATTCGTCAATGGTTTCTTTTTTATCCACATGAGGCGGAATGAATTCTGGCATGAGCAAGACTTCATCCAGCTTCAACTGTTGACGGACCTGGTCTGCCACAATCAAATGAGCATTGTGGACAGGGTTAAAATTCCCTCCCAGAATCCCCACTTGTTTGCGATTGGTTTCTTTCTTTTCAACCTCTAATTCAACCTTGGTAAAGGGTGTTAAGAGTTCAATAGCCATAGGCTCTCCTTCTTAGATTTCTTTGACCTGTTTGGAAATTTTACGGTTCTCTTTCTTGCTAGATTGTTTAAATAAAATCAAGATGCGACCGATTTTTTGAACCGTGTCCACACCGATTTCTTCTTCCAAGATTTCAGCTACCTCATGGATGTTTTCATCCGTATTTTGTAGCAAGGTCACCTTGATCAATTCACGCGCATCTAGCGCCTGACGAACACTGGTTTTAATCTGGTCATTTAGACCATTTTTCCCAATCTGAATGATGGGTTTAAGACTGTGTGCCTGACTGTTCAAAAAGGCACGTTGTTTTGAAGTTAATGACATAATTTCTCTTTTCTTTATTAAACGAATCAGATCTAGTCTGCTAACATTTTCTGAATCACTTGAGGAGGCTCTTTCAGCTTGTAGATACCAGTGTAGGGAAACTCCAGATAGCTTTGTAGTATTCCCTCATAGGCAAATGCTGTAGTTTCACCTTCTGCCATGACAAAGTCAATCCGCACATGGGGTGAAACCAACGGTGCATCGTGAACACTATCTTGATGGGTCTTTTTTGCATTTCCAAGTTCTGCCAAAAAAGTTGCTATCTCTTCTGATTGGTCGATTGTGACAACTACTTGACCTTGGACCAAACGAATTTCCCGGACCTCACTGGCTTTGGGAAGATTTGGTTCTTCCCCTGGCCAAAACCAATAGGCCAGAACACACAAACCAACAATGGCCAGCATACCAACTACTTTTTTCATAAGTGACCCCATTTAGACTTCATTAAATAATAGCCTTGCGAATCACCACATCAACACCCTTTGGAGCCCAGGCAGCAATCTTGGCCTTTTCATTGACACGAATCCAACCAAGTCCTGAGAAGACCACATCCGTCTTCTCGTTGATGGTAAATTCATGGCGGACCAATTCAGGAAATTCTTTCAATTCCTTGCTGGTTGGTGGCACTAAAAGTGTGCCCGCATGTTTCTGGTAAAATTCACTAGCTCCCTGCAACTTGGTCCGGTGGAGCTGGAGCTCATTGTCAAAGAAGGCCGTAAAGCCTTGGCGTTCACCAGCCACAAAGTCAAATCGTCCCAGACCAGCCAAGAACAAGGTTTGTTCTGGATTGAGCTGGTAGGTCTTTGGCTTGATTTCCTTGCGAGGGCTGATGTACTTGAGGTTTTTAGCCGTCAAATAATGGGCCATCTGGTGGCGGTGGATAATTCCTGGCGTGTCATAGATGTATGAACCATCATCCAAAGGAATTTCAATCTTGTCCAGCGTCGTTCCAGGGAAACGTGAAGTCGTAATGACATCCTTGTCCCCTGTGATTTCTTGAATAATAGCGTTAATCAAGGTTGACTTGCCGACATTGGTCACGCCGACCACATAGACATCCCGTCCCTTGCGGCGCTGTTCAATCTTTTCAATCAAGTCCTTGATAGCCTGCTTGTTTTGGGCCGAAGTCAAGACCACATCAACTGGTCGCATGCCGATTTCATGTGCCCGCTCAGTCAACCACTGAGTAACCTTGCCCGTCTTGACAGACTTGGGTAAAATGTCCTGCTTGTTGCCGACCAAAAGCACGTCATTTCCAGAAATAAAGCGAGGCAAGCCAGGAATGACTGAACCATTGAAATCAAAAATATCAATGACATTGACCACCAAGGCATCGCTTTCTCCTACGCTATGGAGGAGTTTCAAGAAGTCATCATCTGAGATATTGACATCTGAAATTTCATTGTAATGGCGCAAACGGAAACACCGCTGACAGTAAAGTTGTCCTGTTTCCAGACCTTTTTCGAGGGCAGATTGGGGAGTAAATCCGGCAATCTCTTTATCTGTCGTCTGAATTTGAGCACCACAACCGATACAAAATAATTCTTCCACTTACATCTCCCTCTTGTAGTCTATTGCTCCATATTTGGCGATGATTTTCTTCATGGTCCGTCGCTCACGCCAACGGTTAATCTGCGTATTGATAGAGTCCGTCTGAATCAGAGGTTTGACCAGTGCCGACTTGAGTCCTGCCCGCTTGGCCGCCCGAATATCTGTCATCAGCTGGTCACCAATCATAATGACCTCGCTAGGCTTGACATCAAAGCGTTTGAGAGCGCGGTTAATGCCGATAGTGAAGGGCTTGAGCGCATAAGATTCAAAGTCAATCTCGAATTTCTCGACCGCGCGCTTGACCCTCTCATATTTGTTATTGGACACGACGACAACTGGAATACCTGCGTCCCGCAAATCATGCAACCACTGGCGCATCTCAGGCGTTCCGTCAGGATTATTCCAAGCAATCAAGGTATTATCTAAATCGACAAACACCACCTTAATCCCATGCTTTTTCAAACTGTCCACCGTCACATCATAAGCCTTTTCCAAGGCAAAATCTGGCATGTAATTCTCTAAACTCACTAATTTCTCCAAAAAATATAATCAGATAATTATAGCATTTTTTCGCAAAAAAAGCGAATAACAAGGGGAACGATCATTTCCGCATCCCATCAAAAAAGACCGACTAGGTCGTATCCTTTCTGAGCATTTTATTGGTCAACGGCATGAGTCCTCGATTCTTCCAGACTTCATTCTATTTCTCCACCCGACTGCCAAATGCCACGAGTTGACGAATTTCTTCTATTTCGCCCTCATGCAGACCTTTGACGATTTTCGAGCCCATAATCACGCCGTCCGATACGCGGTTAAATCGGAGAATATCCTCTTGGCTGGAAACGCCAAATCCTGTTAATACTGGGATAGGAGACAAAGCCCTTAAGCGTTTCAGGTGACCATCCAAGTCCTCACGGTACTGGTTGCTCTTGCCGGTCACGCCATTGATGGCAACGGCGTAAACAAATCCTTCCGCATCCTGCACCAATTCTTGCTGCCGGTCAGTCCCTGTTGTCAAACTAACCAAGCGAATGAGGCATAAATCACTCTTTTCCAGATAGGGACGCAGGATATCCTCATGTTCGTAAGGTAGATCAGGAATAATCAAGCCTTTGACAGAAGTCGTCTCCAAATCGCGGAAAAACTGGTCCAAGCCATATTGAAAAACAGGATTAAAATAAGTCATCAAGATGAGTGGCACCTGACTGGCTTGCCCTTGCAACTGCTTGATAATGTCCAACAGATGGACACCCTTGGCCAAACTGCGTTGCCCCGCCTCCTCAATCACAGGACCGTCCGCAATAGGGTCCGAGAAAGGAACACCGATTTCAATAGCTGAAACGCCTGCCTGCTCCAGAAAATCAATGGTTTCAAATAGTCCATCTAAACCCTTTTCATGGTCACCGGCCATGATGTAGGGAAGGAAAATGCCCTTGCCATTTTCCTTAATATTCCGCAAGTATTTTTCTAGTATTTTTGTCATTATTCTTGGTCCTTTCTTTGGGCAGCTAAGCGTTCCTTGACTTGAGCAACATCCTTGTCACCGCGACCTGATAGGCAGACGATGATGGATTTGTCTAGTCCCAATTCCTTGGCTAAGCGTGGCAGATAGGCGATGGCATGGCTAGATTCTAAAGCTGGAATAATCCCTTCCAAGCGCGACAAGAGTTGGAATCCTTCCAAGGCCTCTTCATCAGTGACAGACACGTAGGTCGCCCGTTCGATAGCATTGAAATAGCTGTGCTCCGGCCCAATTCCCGGGTAATCCAAGCCGGCAGAAATGGAGAATGCCTCCATGATTTGCCCATTTTCATCCTGTAAGACGTCCATAAGCGCGCCGTGTAAAACTCCCGGTTTCCCTTTTGCAAAAGTCGCCGCATGATGCTCTGTGTCCAGACCCAGCCCAGCCGCCTCTACGCCATACATGGCAACGGACTCGTCGTCGACAAAGGGGTAAAAGAGCCCCATGGCATTAGAGCCACCACCGATACAGGCCAAGAGGGCATCGGGCAATTGTCCACCAGAAAGATCTGAAAATTGCTGCTTGGCCTCGCGTCCAATCACGCTTTGGAAGTCCCGGACGATTTCTGGAAAGGGCGCTGGCCCCAACACGGAGCCCATGACATAATGGGTATCTTCAACTTGAGCCACCCAAGCGCGCAGAGCGGCATTGACCGCATCTTTTAGCACACGCGAGCCATCAGTCACCGCATGCACCTTAGCACCCAGCAACTCCATCCGAAAGACATTGAGCGCCTGACGTTTGACATCTTCCTCGCCCATGTAAATGGTACACTCCATACCAAAGAGGGCTGCTGCTGTCGCAGTTGCTACACCGTGCTGACCTGCACCCGTTTCAGCAATAATTTTCTTCTTGCCCATGCGTTTGGCCAAGAGTACCTGTCCCAAAGAATTGTTAATCTTGTGGGCGCCCGTGTGGTTGAGATCTTCTCGTTTGAGGTAAATCTTGGCCCCACCACAATAATCGGTCAAACGTTTAGCGAAATAGAGGGGATTTTCTCTGCCCACATACTGGCGGAGCAAGTGGTCAAATTCCGCTTGAAAAGCAGGGTCCTCCTTGGCTGAACGGTAGGTTTCTTCTAGCTCCAAAACAGCTGTCATCAAGGTTTCCGGCACGAAACGGCCGCCATATTGGCCAAAAAAGCCATCTTTATTGGGTTGTTGATAGGTCATTTTTTCACTCTTTCTATAAATGCTTTAATTTTGACAGGGTCCTTGTGTCCATCCGTCTCTACTCCAGACGAAACGTCTACCGCATAGGGTGAAAACAAGTCTTGTGCCGTGGCAACATTGTCTACGGTCAAGCCACCTGCGATGAAAATCGGCTGTCTGAATTGCTTGCCGGTCAATAATTCCCAGTCAAATGTCTGCCCTGAGCCCGCTATAGGCGCATCGAAAAGCAGATAAGCCGCCTGTGTCTCACTGATATCGTCAGCCTTATCCAACTGAATGGCCCTAATAACAGGAACAGGGACTTGCTGGACATAGCTTTCATCCCAATCGCCGTGAATTTGCACAATATCCAAAGGCACTTGACCAATGGCCAACTGCAATTCTGTCGGGGTCGGACTGACAAAAACACCAACGATTTTCATCCTTTCCGGGATGAGCGTCGCCAATTGATGCGCTCTTTCTAGGCTGACCTGCCGCCTGCTGGGGGCAAAGACAAAGCCCAGATAATCCGCACCGCCCTCGATAGCCGCTCGCACAGCCTCTTCAGTGGATAGGCCACAGATTTTAACCTTTGTCAATGGCCAACTCCTTTACCTTCTGCTGAACATCCTCTGCCTGCATGAGGGCAGTCCCCACCAAAATGGCTTGAAAATGAGGTGCCAGTAAAGCCGCATCTGCCCCACTGAAAATAGCCGATTCAGATACATAGACGGCTTGGTCTTGAAAATGCTTGTTCAAGTCCAAACTGGTTTGTAAATCCGTTTCAAAAGTCGTCAAATTGCGATTGTTCACCCCGATAATCTTGGCACCGATGCGATGAGCAATCTCTAATTCTACCAAGTTATGGATTTCCACCAAGACTTCCAAGCCCAGTTTGCTGGCAAAATCATAGAGTTCCTGCAAACGATTTTCCGGTAAAGCCGCAACAATCAATAAAATCACCGTAGCCCCAGCATTTCGTGCACGAACAATCTGCTTTTCATCAATGATAAAATCCTTGGCCAAGGTTGGAATAGATACCGCCTCTGAAATTTGACGGAGATAGTCAATCTTGCCTTTGAAGAAAACCTCATCCGTCAAGACCGAAATCATGGCCGCCCCCGCCTCTTGATAGGTCCGCGCCTGAGCTAGAATATCAACATCCAGATTAATGGCGCCCAAACTAGGGCTGGCTTTTTTGATCTCGGCAATAATCTGTAGGCACTCAGAATGCTCCTTGACATAGTCGTAGAAAGAATAGGTCTGGCGAAGCGGCTGAACTTCCTCCAAAACAAGTCTAGCCACTTCTTTTTCTTTCTGCTCTAAAATGGTTGGTAAAAATGCTTTTGTCATAGCTGTACCTCTCTGAGTGCCTCTAATTTGGCAAGGGCTGAACCATCCGCCAGCAATTGACGGGCTAGGGTAATGCCATCCTTGATACTGTCTACCTTACCATTGGCAAAAAAGCCCAAACCAGCATTGAGCACCGTTGTTTCCAGATAGGGACTGGCTTGGTTGCGCAAGACGGAAACGAGAATGTTTGCATTTTCCTTGGCATCGCCCCCGCGAATATCAGCTGGCTCCACGCGTTGCATACCCAAATCCTTGTAGGAAAAACTGCCTTGGCTAATCTGCCCATCGGACAAGAGCGTGTAATGATTAGTGCCATACAAGGCCGCCTCGTCCATATTATCAGGACCGGTCACAATCACACCTCGACGCAGGCCCAGACTTTTCATGACCTGAGCCAATTCCAAGTGCAAATCGCCACGGAAAACGCCCATCAATTGGGTATCCAGAGATAACGGATTGGCCAACGGACCTACAATATTCATAATGGTCGGGATACCCAAAGCCTTACGAGCCGGACCGATATAGCGCATGGCTGGGTGCATGGATTGGGCAAAGACGAAGGCCAAACCGACTTCTGACAAGGCACGAGCCAAATTTTCTGGACTAGCTGCGATGTTGATGCCTAATTCTTCCAGAACGTCTGCCGAACCCGACTTGGAGGATACGGAACGGTTACCTCCCTTGGCCAGACGGACACCGCCCGCCGCTAGGATAAATCCTGCTGTTGTTGACACGTTAAAGCTATAAGACTGGTCCCCGCCTGTACCACAATTGCACATGGCATCGGTAAAGGTCTCTGGCAGCTGAATGGCGTGGGCCTTGAGTGATTTGACCACACCTGTAATCTCCTCGACCGTTTCCCCCTTGGTCTTAAATCCCAGCAAGAGCGCTGCAATCTGACTTTCCGACAATTGCCCCTCTAGTATTTGAGCAAAGACCCCTTCCATTTCTGACTGCTGTAAATCCTGTCTGGCTGCTATTTTTTCGTAAATTGCTTTCATCTGATTACCTCTTTCACAAACGCTTCAATCATCTTGAGCCCATCTGGCGTACCGATACTTTCTGGATGATATTGCAGACCATAAATGGGTAAAGTCACATGCTGGATGGCCATAATTTCCCCATCGTCTAGCGTGCGCGCCGTTACCTGAAAATCCTTTGGCATCTCCGTAACGACAATGGAATGGTAGCGCATGATGGTCACTTCCTTTTCCAAACCTGCAAACAAGGGCGACGATGCCTCCAAATTCATCTGGCTCTGCTTGCCATGCATGACCTGTCGCGCCAGACCAAGCTGACCGCCAAAAACCTCTGCAATAGCCTGATGACCTAGACAAATCCCCAAAATCGGTTTCTTCCCAGCAAAGGCTGCAATCATCTCTTCCATTTTACCCGCGTCTGCTGGCCAACCCGGTCCCGGAGAAAAGACCAGACCATCTGCCTTTTCGGCCTCTACAAAGAGTTGCTGGTCATCATTTCGCAAGACCTTAATCTCTGTAAAAGCTCCCACATATTGGGCCAAATTATAGGTAAAGGAATCGTAGTTATCAATAATGAGAATCATGGCAAATCTCCTATTCTAGTCATGGCCTTGGCCTTGTTGACCGTCTCTTGGTATTCATTTCCCGGAATGCTGTCGTAGACAATTCCTGCGCCCGCTTGAACATAGGCCATCTGATTTTTGATAATCATAGTCCGAATGGCAATGGCAAAATCCATATCACCAGAGGCAGATAGATAACCGATGGCACCTGCATAAACACCGCGCTTTTCCTTTTCCAGTTGGTAAATCCGTTGCATGGCACGAATTTTCGGTGCGCCTGATACCGTACCTGCTGGCAAGGTCGATTTGAGAGCGTCTAGTGGACTGAGTTCTGATAATAGCTGCCCTTTGACAATACTGGTTAAATGCATGACATAGCGAAAGAGCTCCACCTCCATGTACTTGGTCACTCGAACACTGCCGATTTGAGCAATCCGCCCCAAATCATTTCGCCCCAAATCAACCAACATCTGGTGCTCCGCCACCTCTTTCTGATCAGCTAACAAATCCGCCGCCAACGCCTTATCTGCCTCTTCATCCAGACCACGCGGACGTGTCCCCGCAATGGGATTTGTCGTCACCAGACCATCCTTGACAGAAACCAAACTTTCTGGGCTAGCTCCGATAATCTGATAGTCCCCGAAATCATAAAAGTATAGGTAATTTGAAGGATTGGTCACCCGCAAATTCCGGTAATAATCCAGTGGCTTGCCAGAAATTGGTGCCGAGAACCGCTGACTAAGAACACATTGGAACATATCCCCCTGACGAATGAGCTCCTTGGCTTTTGTCACCATCCCCTCAAATTCTTCTTTTTCCAGATGATTACGGAAAGACAAGGAATGAAGGTCATGCGGTTCAAATTCAGCCGGATGCGCCTGTTTGAGCGACTGCAAGACTTGCTCCAAAGCGCTAGCCATTTCCTGTTCATTTCGACCGCTGTAGATATTGTCCTCATGTATGGAAATGGTCTCTTTTTTATGGTCAAAGACCAAATAGGACTCATAGATGAAAAAGTGCATATCTGGCGTGCCAATCGGATCAGCCGGAATGTCGCCAATGTTTTCATAGAGGCTAATCATGTCATAACCAAGGAAACCGATGGCACCACCGCTAAAGGGACCGGCATCCGCTACTGGATGTTTACCCGTAAATTCCTGTAGATAATCCAGTGGGTCGGCATCAATAACTTTGCCATTCCGTGTCAAGATGCCATTTTCAAATTTAATCTCATAAACCGGGTTATAAGCCACAATGGAAAAACGAGCATTTTCCTTGTCTCTGGGAATAGACTCCAAAATCATCTTGTGCTGCCCCTCTAGGCGCATATAGGCTAAAATCGGGCTTAAAATATCTGCCGATAAACTTGTTTTCATATAGAACCCCTCTCACGAACACAAAAAACCTCGCACAGAAAAAATCTGTGCGAGGGCGTCTAATCATAGCTAGCGCGGTGCCACCTCCATTGACAAGAGTAGCCAAAAAGCCCTTGTCATCTCAAGCTCCTCCAACAAGAAGCCGCACGGTAAGGGGTGCCAACCGGAAGGATATTGTTTACCTTCTCTTATTTTCCATCAGCCCATTTCAACTTCGTCTGCTACTGGCTCGCAACAACCGCCAGTTTTCTGGAAACAAACCTGAAGTCTACTTCTTCTGATTGCTATTATTTTACACTATTATTTCTATATGTCAATCTTTTTTTCAGAATTTTTTTAAAATATTCGGATATTCGGATTTTCAACTCTACACAAAAAAAGGACTGGACAAGGTCCAATCCTGTGTGATGATTATTTACGTTTTGGTGGGTTGTGGATTGCCACGCCAAGAACATCAAGGAAGGCTTCATACATAACTTCTGAGAAGGTTGGGTGACCGTGGATAGATGCTGCCACGTCGTCAACTGTCAACTCAGATTCCATGATAGTCGCTGCTTCATTGATCATTTCTGCAGCAACTGGACCGATGATATGAACACCAAGCACTTCATGGTATTTCTTATCAGCAATAACTTTTACGAAACCATGTGCTTCGTTAGATGCAATGGCACGACCGTTACCAGTAAAGCTGTTGCGACCAACAAGGATGTTGTCTTTACCATATTTCTCAATTGCTTGGTCTTCTGTCAAACCAACCATAGCGATTTCTGGGTGTGTGTAGACCGCAGCTGGAGTGAAGTCCAAATGAGCTTTGTGGTGGTTACCAAGGATAGCATTTTCAGCAGCCACTTCACCCATACGGTAAGCAGCGTGAGCAAGCATCTTCGTACCGTTGACATCACCTGGTGCGTAGATACCTGGGATAGATGTTTCTTGGTATTCGTTAACCTTGATACGACCACGGTCTAGTTCAAGGTTAAGATTTTCAAGACCAGCCAATTGTGGTACACGACCGATAGAAAGAAGGGCTTTTTCAGAAATGATTTCTGAACCGTCGTTAAGCTTGATAGTCAATTGGTTGTTAGCTTCAACGATTTCAGATACACCAACTGAGGTCAAGAATTTCATACCTTTCTTAGAAAGGACTTTTTGCAATTCAACAGACACTTCGCGGTCCATACCTGGAATGATACGATCAGCCATTTCAACAACTGTTACTTCTGTACCGTATGATGCGTAAACCAAACCAAGTTCCACACCGACTACGCCACCACCCATAACAGTGAGTGACTTAGGAATTTCACGTAAGTCAAGAATATCATCAGAAGTCAATACCAACTTAGAATCGATACCTGGGATATTGATGCGGGATACTTTAGAACCTGTTGCAAGAACGATACTACGACCTTTGATGACCTTGTCGCCGATGACAACAGTCTTGTCAGGGTTTACTTGACCAAGACCGTTGAAGATAGTCACCTTGTTAGCTTTCAAGAGACCTGCTACACCGCCTGTCAAGGTCTTCACAACCTTGTTCTTGAAGTCAACTGTCTTGTCCATATCAACGGTGTAGTTTGTTGAAGCAAGGTTGATACCACGCTCAGCCGCAATCTTCAAGCCGTCAAGGATTTCAGCGTTTTTGAGGTAAGTCTTAGTTGGGATACAACCCTTGTTCAAGCAGGTACCGCCAAATTCTGATTTCTCAACGATAGCGATTTTACCGCCTAATTGAGCACCACGAATAGCTGCATAGTAACCAGCAGGGCCACCACCGACAACAACCATGTCGTACTCGTCAGCTGCCAATTCAGCCTTAGGAGCTTGTGGAGCTGCTGCAGGAGCTGCAGGCACTTCCAAACCAGCTGCTTTCAAATCAGCAGTTGCTTGAGCAACCTCAGCTGGAGCTGGTGCAGCACCCACTTCTACAGATTCGCCTTCTGCACCAAGGTATGCAATGACTTCAGTTACAGGAACAGTTGCACCGTTACCGTGAACGATTTTCAAAAGAACACCTGAATCTTCAGCTTCTAGCTCCATGCTAGTCTTGTCAGACATCATTTCCAAAATCACATCGCCTTCATTGACGAAATCACCTTCAGCTTTTTTCCACTCGATGATTTCACCTTCTTGCATGTCCACACCGAGTTTCGGCATAATAATTTCAATTGCCATAATTATGATACAAAGAACGTCCAAATGCGACTGAATTTTAGGAGTCCAACGCAGGATGATCATATCCAAGGCGGACTATCTAAATTCCGAGCATTTAGTTCGTGTTCAAATGTCACGAACCCGTTCTACATCCTTTCTTTGTTTTCTAATCAGAAATCTAATTCTCTAGTTTAAACCAATGGAGATCTTATCTTAGATCAACAATTCAAGCGGGTTTTCCAACAAGTTCTTGAGGTCAACCATGAATTTCGCGCCGTTCATACCATCAACAATACGGTGGTCAATGGTCAAGCAGAGTGCCATGATTGGACGGATTTTGATTTCACCGTCGATGACAACCGGTGTTTGAACCGTTGACGCCACACCAAGGATAGCAGAGTTTGGTTGGTTGATGATTGGGTTAAAGGTCTTAGTTCCAAACATACCCAAGTTTGTGATAGAGAATGTCGAACCAGACATTTCAGCACCCTTCAACTTACCAGATTGCGCTTTCTTGATGACATCTTTGGATGCAACCACGAATTCAGACAAGCTCATCTTATCTGCACCGTGAACAACTGGTACAATCAGACCTTCATCCAAACCAACAGCGATACCAAGGTTAACGAACTTGTGCAATTCGATTTCTTGCGCATCGTTGATGAGAGACGCATTCATGTAACGGTGTTCTTCTTTCATAAGCGTACGAACAACTGCAAGACCGATCAAGTCTGTGAAGGTTACTTTAAGACCTGTCTTGTTCATGATTGGTTCAAGAACCTGCTTACGAAGTGCCATGAGGTTGGTCATGTCAATGTCGTAGTTCAGCGTGAAGGTTGGTGCAGTCAAGTGAGAGTTAACCATACCTTTCGAAATAGCCTTACGCATTGGACTCATCTTGATGATTTCAACGCCTTCTGGCAATTCTTTGACTGATTTTTCTTCTGCTTTAGGACTAGCTGCTGCTTCAACCGCTGGAGCTGGTGCAACAAGGGCAAGAACGTCTTCTTTCTTGATTTTACCGTTGACACCTGTTCCTGTCACAGTTGTCAAATCAACACCCAGGTCAGCTGCAATACGAGCTGCAAGTGGAGTAGCCTTAGGAGCCGCACCCTTGAAGTCTTCAACGTCAGACTTGTGGACACGACCATTGGCACCCGTACCAGGTACTAAACCAAGGTCGATACCCAAATCACGCGCCAATTTACGAGCTGCTGGAGTTGCACGAACTTTACCACCACCTTGCGGTTTCGCAGCCACTGCTGGAGTTACAATAACCGGTGTACGGCTAGCAGGAACTTCTTCGATAGCTGCTGCTGGCTCAACCGCTGGAGCAGAGCTACCAGCCGCTTCCACTGTTTCACCTTCTGCACCGAGATAGGCAATGACTTCCGTTACTGGAACTGTCGCACCATTTCCATGCACAATTTTCAAGAGAACGCCTGACTCTTCAGCTTCCAATTCCATGCTGGTTTTATCAGACATCATTTCCAAGATGACGTCGCCTTCATTGACGAAATCGCCTTCCTGTTTTTTCCACTCGATGATTTCACCTTCTTGCATGTCCACACCGAGCTTAGGCATAATAATTTCAATTGCCATATTTAAGATACCAGGGCCCAACAGAGAGTGACTGGAAATGAGAAATTCCTAAAAATTCCTGATTTCCCAACTCTCCGGCCGGGTTCAATTCCTTTCTTTCAGTTTCTTACGTTTCATTCTTGTTTATAACAAGATTTTCTCTTAACCCTTGTTAACTTGTTTGTAGATTGCCGCTTTGATTTTCTCTACGTTTGGCAATACAGCATTTTCAAGAACGTTTGCGTAAGGAACTGGTACATCGTCTGAAGCGATACGGATGATTGGTGCATCCAAGTAGTCAAAGGCTTCACTTTCAGTGATGATTGATGCGATTTCACCGATGAAACCACCTGTTTTGTAAGCATCGTTGACCAAGATAACCTTACCAGTTTTCTTCACTGATTCGATGATCAATTCTTTATCCAATGGGATAAGGGTACGTGGGTCAACCACTTCAACGCTGATGCCTTCTGCAGCCACTTCATCAGCAGCTTGGATTGCACGCTCAAGCATACGACCGTAGGAGATGATAGTCACATCTGTACCTTCGCGCTTGATATCCCCTTTACCAAGTGGGATATAGAAATCTGGGTCCAAGTTAACTTCTTCTTTTTTACCGTAGAGAGCTTTTGGCTCCAAGAAGATAACTGGGTTGTTGTCAAGGATTGATGATTTCAACAGACCTTTTGCATCGTTAGCAGTACCTGGTGCAACCACCTTGATACCTGGGATGTGCGTCAACCAAGCTTCAAGAGATTGTGAGTGCTGAGCCGCAGAACCGATACCTGAGCCTGAAGCCACACGGAAGGTTACAGGCGTTTTCAAACCACCACCAAACATGTAGTTGGTTTTAGCAGCTTGGTTAACAATCGCATCAAGGGCAATGGTTACGAAGTCCATGAAAGTCAAGTCAACGATTGGACGAAGACCAGTTTGAGCCGCACCAACCGCAGAACCAGCGATTGCAGCCTCAGAGATAGGCGTGTCGCGAACGCGTTTTGGACCAAATTCGTCCAACATACCAACAGATGTACCGAAGTCACCGCCGTAGATACCGACGTCTTCACCCATCAAGAATACTTTTTCATCCTTACGCATTTCTTCGCTTTGAGCCAAGTTAATCGCTTCACGCAAGGCCATTACTTTTGTTTCAGCCATTTTTACAATTTCTCCTACTTATAAAAAATTTTTCTTCAATCTAGACTGTAGACTAGTCCACAAAAACGTCTTCGTATGCAATTGAAATATCTGGATCTGGGCTTTCTTGTGCGAATTTCACAGCTGCCTCAACTTGTTCAGCAACTTGTGCTTCGATTGCATCCAATTCTTCGTCGGTAGCAATTTTGTTTTCAGTCAAATACTTGCGGTATTTCTTAAGCGGATCTTTTGCTTTCCACTCGTTAACTTCTTCTTTTGTACGGTAAACACCAGCATCGGCTGTTGAGTGACCAAACCAACGATAAGATTCAACCTCAACCATGGCTGGACCGTTACCTGCACGAACATATTCGATAACTTCTTGCATTTTCTCGTAAACAGCAACCACATCGTTACCATCTTCGATATAGTGACCTGGCATACCATAAGCCGCTGCACGAAGGTAAAGGTGAGGAATCTTCGTGGAGTAAGAAATATCAGTTGAGATACCGTAGCGGTTGTTTGTGATAAAGAAGATAACTGGCAAATTCCAAACAGCTGCCAAGTTCATTGACTCATGGAAAGAACCTTCGTTCGTCGCTGAGTCACCTGAGAAGGCGATAACGATATTATCTGTACCAAGGTATTGTTGGGTCAAAGCCGCACCAACAGCCAGGGCATAACCACCACCTACGATACCGTTAGAACCGAAGTTCCCTTTTTCAACGTTGGCCAAGTGCATGGAACCACCACGGCCTTTAGATGTACCAGTTGCCTTACCAGCAAGCTCTGCCATCATACCGTTGATATCAATACCTTTTGCAATGACGTGACCGTGACCACGGTGGTGAGAGAAGATAATATCTTGGTCTGTCAAGCTAGCAATCGGACCTACCGCTGCTGCTTCTTCACCAACTGAGAAGTGAGTCATACCTTGTACAAAGCCACGACGCACTAATTTGTTCAACTTCATGTCAACATCACGAATTTGCTGCATTTTCAAGAACATATCCAAATGTTGCTCTTTTGAAATAGATACCATAATTTCCTCCAAAGGTTTTTTCTCTTTCCTTACTATGATAGACCTTTTTTTCACAAATGGCAAATTTTTGAACCGTTTTCCATTTTCTTGTAAACTTTCTGAAAACCTTGATTTCGTTCACTTTTTCACAAAAATGTCGACAAGGACGCACCTGATAAAGTTCTTTTTATCACAAACTTTTTTCTCTTGAACTTCCAATTGTTTCTATGGTAAACTAGAGGTGGAGGTAGGTATGGATTTTGAGCTATTTCTTATCATTTGTAACTACATAGGGACAATCGCTTTTGCTGTTTCAGGTGCCGTTAAAGGTTTCAGAAAAAAACTAGATATATTTGGGATTTCTCTCCTCAGTCTGATGACAGCTGTGGGAGGTGGTATTATTCGAGATATCATGGCCAATCGTATTCCAACTGCTCTGACGGACCCTTCAGCCATCTACTTATCCGTTGTCGTGGCCATTCTACTCTATCTCTGCGCCATTCATATCCGACAGGATACACCTCTTGACAAGCGGGCCCTGATTCTCCTTGCCCAAACCAACCTCATCTTCGACGCGATAGGTCTGGCGATTTTCGCCCTAATCGGGGCCAACACTGGCATAGAGTTACAGCTAAATGCTGTGACAACAGGTATTCTTGCGACCCTGACTGGAGTTGGTGGTGGCATTGTCCGAGACTTATTGGTCAATGAGACCCCTATTGTCCTTCGAGAGGACGTTTATGCTGTCTTGGCCCTATTTTCCGGTATGATTTACCATATCTGTGTGGTCAATTGGCAAGTACCTCAAATTCCTACCTTTATTACTATATTTGTCATCTCTTTGATTATCCGACTGCTAGTCATCAAATACAAAATCAATCTTCCCAACATGGATAGAAAACCAAAGGCCTGAGCATCAACTCAAGCCTTTTACTATTGTGCTTCTATCTGAATCCAGGTCAAACTGTTCAGATCAAAAACTGGTGATTCTGCTTCTATCTCAGGAACAGGACCCAATCCCGGAATATGTTCGTCATATTGATAGAGCTTGGATTGACCAGCAACCTCATAAAGATAGCTACCATCTTGTAGGGGACGGAGAATGGCCTCCTCACCTATTTCAGGACCGATATGACGGAAACTGTCAACCAGGCGTAAGAGGTCCCCTCCACCATACAGAGTATAGAGGTCAATCAGCACATAACTATCTGATTTTTTCAGAGCAATGATCAGATCTTCAACCCCATCTTGGTTAAAATCATACAGGCTATAGAAAGCGCCAGCATAGATTTCCGGCTGATGAACCAAGAATAATTGGGTGCTGACCTGTTCGGGATTGATAGCTTCTGGTTGGGCAAGACTAGCTTGGTAATTTCCGATGACGTCCTGATAAATTACTGGTAAGGAAAAACCTTGCTGAGCAGAAGACCCCGCCTCTTGCTCACTTGAACCAACCGATATCTCTTCTGATTCCGTTGGAGCAGAAGTTTGAGTAGACGTTTCTGTCTCAGTAGTAGTGGACTGCAAATCTGCTGGCTGACAAGCAGCTAGAAATGTCATAGCCCCCAAGAGCAGACCAAGATATTTTACCCTCTTCATAGAAACCTCCAAATGTTCTTTCTATTCTTAGTATAACAAATATTCTGAGGCTTGTATAGGATTTGGAGAGCCAGAACGAATAACCCCTGACTCTCATAACATATCTGAAGTCAGTCACCCCTTTCAAACTAGCTCAATAGTAACAGCATTCTTTGTCTCCAATCTACAGATAGTTCAATGCTCATAGTTCTCGCTCCATCCCCGATAAAATATAAAAAAGAAAGAAAACACCCGACAAATGCCGGGCGCCTTCAGGAGATTATATGAAAAAGAATAAATAGAGTATACTGAAGCCTCCTTAAAGAAAACTTAAAGTTTTCTTACCAAAACAATTTTGTTCCATGGACTTGGTCAATCGGTAGCTTGTTGACCAATTCTGGAACGTTATTCACCGTCAATCCACCACCAATAAGGATTTGAATTTTTCCCTTGGCATAAGTCACAATCTCGTTTAGCCAGTCAATGTTTTCCAAAGCACAACCAGACAGATTACCCCGCGTTAAAATCCGCGTCACACCGTGTGCTGCCAGCCAATCAATGGCCTCAAATTGTCTCCTGCGTGGTATTTGATCAAAGGCCATGTGAAAAACAACTTCGCACCCTTCAGACACGGCCAATAATTTCTCCAAAGCGACCTCGTCCAGCCAATTTTCCTCGGTCAACAGACCATAAACCAGACCGTCCGAACCCAGTTTCTTGGCCACCTTACAATCTTCTACCATCATGTCCACTTCCACCTCATCATAACAGAAATTCCCGCCACGGGGGCGAATCATGGTCATGACCGTCGCATCATTTTCATGGGCCAGTTGACAAACGTAATCAATCACCGCATAGCTAGGTGTCGTTCCACCGACTGCCAAATTATCGCACAACTCCACTCGTTGCGCCCCTAAAGAAAGGGCACGCGCTACGTCAATATGGTTCTCCGAACAAAATTCTCTAAGCATATTTTCTCCTTTGTAAGCCTTTTCTTTTAGTATAACAAAAAAGAGCATCTTAACCAATACTCTTTCGTGAAATCACTAAATCTTTCAGGGAAATCAGTAGAACAGCCACCAAAATCAGCACCATCCCCAAAAAATCAATGGGATAAAATTGCTCATTAACTAGCCAAACGGCAAAAAAGACCGATGCGACCGGCTCAATCGAAGCCAACAGACTGCCCTTGACCGGACCGACCATGCTGACGCCCTTGAGAAAGGCCGTATAGGCAAAAATGGTACCAACACCAACAATTCCCAACATGCCCAAGAGACTACCACCGTCCACGGGAAGGCTCTGGCCCCAGGTCCTAAAGGCAAAAACTGCCACCAAACCACCCATCAGCATGCCAATCCCAATGACCACCATACTTCCATATTGGCGAATATAGCGACTAGGCAGGATGATATAGAGGGCGTAAGTGAAGGCTGAGAAAATCCCCCATGCCAGACCAAGCGGTGTCACCGCCAGCTTGTCCAATTGCCCATGTGTCGCAATCAGAAATGTACCTACTACAGCAAGAGCAATCGACATCAATTCAACCGCTGTCGGCTTTTGTCGGTCCCGCAGACAGGTATAACCCAAGACCAAAATAGGACAGAGGTATTGCAAAACCGTTGCCGTACCGGCATTTGTATAGTAAATGGCTTGTAGATAAGCGATTTGATTGAGTACCAAGCCCAGCATGGCAAAGAGGAAAATCCCGAGCAGGGCTTTTTTATTTTTCAAAACAGCCATCAACTGGTCCCTACTGGTCAAATAGGCCACGCCCAGCAGAACCACGCCCGAAATCACCAAACGCAGGGTCGTAATCATCTCAACCGTCACCCCACGCGTCATCAAATATTGCCCACTGACTCCCGACAAACCCCAAGCAATACCTGCCACAAGCGTAATGAAAGTCCCAATTTTTGAATTTTTCATATCTACTCCTTTGATAACTTTTACTATTATAACAAAAAGAGCAGGCATCTGCCTACCCTTCGAAAGTTATTATACAACCCCCACAAACTCGACAAACCTTCTAAAGGCAACTTGGCCTTCTGGTGTGCGTTTGTAGACGCCAGCATCTTCAAGTACACGGGCAAAGATTTGTCCCACGGACGTGCGGACAATCTCTTGGACATTTTCAGCGGTAATTGAGCTGTGAGCGGCCTTCAAGCGGTCTGCCCAGTCTTGGTGATAGACTGCCACTTGACTGTCCTGCCCCAGCAGGAATTTCTCCACCTCGGCCAACTCCGCCTTAAGGCGCGGTGGCAAGATGGCCAAGCCCATGACTTCAATTAAGCCGATATTTTCTTTCTTGATATGCTGAACATCTGGATGAGGATGGTAGATGCCATCTGGGAATTCCTCCGAGGTCTGATTGTCGCGGAGGACCAAGTCCAGCTCATAACGACCGTCACGCTTGCGGGCAATCGGTGTAATGGTATGATGCGGTACTCCATTCGTCTCAGCCTTAATTCCAACCAAGTCATCTGAATAGCTCCGCCATTTTTCCAAAATCTTAGCCGCCAAACCAAGCAGCGCCGTCCGATCGCTGGAAGTCAAACGGATGACCGACATGGGCCACTTGACCAGTCCAGCCTGTACACCTTCAAAGCCTGTAAACGTCAGCTCCTGCTCAATCGGCGCCTCATCCATGGGGAAGGTGTGCCGACCGCCCTGATAGTGATTGTGGGTCAAGATAGAGCCACCAGAAATCGGCAAATCCGAATTGGAACCGACAAAATAACCCGGCAAAAGGTCAATCAAATCCAAGAGTTGCTCAAAGGTCTGTGGCGTAATAGCCATTGGCACATGCTCAGCATTGAGGAAAATGGCATGCTCATTAAAATAAGCATAGGGCGAATACTGAAAGCCCCAGTTCTCCTGCCCCAACTGAAGACGAATAATCCGGTGATTCGCACGAGCAGGATGATTGATCCGCCCCTGATAGCCCTCATTTTCCATACAGAGCAGGCATTTAGGATAATTACTTGCTTCTGCTAATTTGGCCGCCGCAATGGCTTTCGGATCCTTCTCTGGTTTGGACAAGTTGATGGTGATTTCCAGATTGCCATAATCTGTCGGTACTTGGTAATAGATATTTTTGGCAACAGCTGCTAGCTTGATATAATCATTGCGCTTGCTGAGGTCATAGAAAGCCGCAATAGCCTGCTCCGGACTATTTTCATAGGTCGCCCAAAATTGACGGTTGACCTGACTAGGAGCCGGTGTCACCAAGTCCATCAGACTAGCCCCAACCATGTCCTGCTCCTCCAAGAGTTCCCCAACTTGACCAGCCTCAAGAGCCGATGCCAACAAGGCATCTTTGAGGGCAATCATATCCGTCAGCTCCGTCTCAATGTCCAAGACCTGCTCGCCAACCAAAGCCAAAACCCGATTGCGCAGATAGAGACGGTCCATCTCCTCAAAGTCACTATGAACAATCGCTTGCTCCACAAATGTATCTACCAGATTTGCCATCGTCTCTCCTTCATCATTTCACATCTTACAAAACGGTTGAACCGCCAGCAATTTCTGCCACATAAAAGCTAGGTGCATAGCCGACCACTTCTGTGTAGGTCTTGCCAACATTTTCCTTAAAGGCCTCTACCTTATCCTTGTGGACAATGGCAATGCCACAGCCACCAAATCCTGCTCCCGTCATCCTCGCCCCGAGAACGCCCTCTTGTTGCCAAGCGGTGTGGGCCAACGTATCCAATTCCAGACCGGTCACTTCATAATCATGCTCCAAGGACACATGTGAGGCATTGACCAGACGACCGAATTTTGCCAAATCACCAGCTTCAAGCGCTGCCCGAGCCTGCAAGGTCCGTTGATTTTCCAGAACGGCATGGCGCGCCCGTTTGAGACGGTTTTCGTCCTTAATCAAGTAAGCATATTCGTCAAAAGTCCATTCGTCCAACTCACCCAAGGTCTCGATAGAGAGGACAGAATTGAGCTCTTCCACCGCTTTTTCACATTCCGCACGGCGCTCATTGTACTTAGAATCTGCCAATTCACGGCGCTTATTGGTATTCATGATAACAATGACATGGTCGCCCAAATCCAGCGGCACCAAGTCATATTCCAACGTATTGGTATCTAGGTAAATCGCCTTATTGTCCGCACCCATACCGATAGCAAATTGGTCCATGATTCCTGAATTAACCCCGATGAACTGATTTTCCGTCAATTTTCCGATTTTAACCAAATCAAGGCGAGTCAAGTCTAACTTGTATAGCTCCTCCGCAATAATCCCAATCAGCAGTTCCAAAGAGGCTGATGAGGACAGGCCAGACCCATTTGGAATATTGCCATAGATATAGACGTCCATACCCGAGTCAATCGTATGTCCAGCCTCCTGCAAGAACTTAAGTACGCCCTTGGCGTAGTTGGTCCAGTTATGGGCCTTGTCATAGACTAAATTGCCCAAATCCACCTCAATAATACCCAATTCCTCAAAATTGGCAGAGTAAAAGCGCAGGACTTGGTCATCACGCTTGCGGGCTGCACCATAGGTCCCCAAAGTAATGGCAGCTGGGAAAACATGACCGCCGTTGTAGTCCGTGTGTTCACCAATCAGGTTAATTCGACCTGGCGAGAAGAATGCCGCGTCCGCTTCTTGACCAAATACATCCTGAAAGGCTTGTGTGATTTGTTCCTTGTTCATAAGAACCTCCTTGAATTGTAATCGATTTCTTTTATTTTATATCTAAAAAAAGACCTTGTCAAGAATTTACTAAAATTTTACTAATCTTTTCTATTGTGCTATAATCAAAGAAAAAGAAAGGGGAAAGCCATGGTCACTATCAAAGAAATTGCAGTTAGAGCACAGCTCTCATCCGCCACTATTTCCAGAGTTCTCAATGGAGATAACAGCCTATCCGTCAGTCCAGAAACTCGCGAACGCATCCTAGACTTGGCTCAAGAAATGGGCTATACCAAACATTTGAAAAAGCAGGCGCCCCAACAAAAAGGCACCATCGGACTTGTCCAATGGTACACAGAAAGCGAGGAATTAGCCGACCTCTACTATTACTCTATCCGCGTCAGCATCGAGCGCGAGGCTAGCCGACTGGGCTATCAGCTCATCCTCTCCTTCAACGACCTGAGCAATCCGCTCCTGGCCGAGGTTAACGGCATCATCGCAGTGGGCAAATTTTCTTCTAGGCAAATAGCAGAGCTGACCAGCTTGTCTCCTCATCTGGTCTTTGTGGACAGTGATACTCTGACCGAAGGGTTCTCCTGTGTAACCACTGATTTTAACCACTCGGTTCAAACCGTCATCAATCATTTTCGCAGTCAAGGTATCGCTGACATCGGACTGCTAGTCGGGCAGGAAAAGACCTCCGACGGACAAGACCTACCTGCCGACCCCCGCTTGCTCAGCTATCATGACTATCTGTCCACCTTGGGCATCTACAAAGAAAATTACTGCTATATCGGGAAATTTTCCACCCAGTCAGGCTACGAACTGATGACCCGTGCAATACAAGAATTGGGCGACGACCTGCCACCAGCCTTCTTCATGGCCAACGATACGCTGGCTGTCGGTGCTTTGCGAGCCCTACAAGAGCGGCAAATTGAGGTTCCTGATCGTGTTCAAATCATCACCTTCAACGACACCGCCATCACTCGTCAAGTCTATCCGGCACTCTCCTCTATCAGCGTTTTCACGGAGGAAATGGGCCTTGAAGCTATGCAACTCTTGGACCGCATCATTGCAAATCCAACCACCCACCACCCACGAAAAATCAAACTCAGAACGACATTGACCATTAGAGAAAGTTCATATTAAAAAAGGCTCTTTGTCAACAGTTGTAGGTGGGCGAAAATGACTTTTACGCGATTTCTAACCTGTCTGGAATAGCGTAAAAATCAACACTATGGACATGTTTAGCCCATGTTATCAGCTGGCTAACCCCTTCGCTTTCTAATTTCCAAGCTCAGGCTGAAATAGTCTCCCAGACTATTTCACTCCCGCATGCCAAAATCGTCCTTGATCGCTTTCATATTGTTCAACAACTTAGCCGTGCTATGAACCGTGTTCGTATTCAAATTATGAATCAATTCGACAGAAAATCGCACGAATACCGAGCCTTAAAACGCTACTGGAAATTGATACAACAAGATAGCCGTAAACTCAGCGATAAACGATTTTATCGCCCTATGTTTCGAATGTATTTGACTAACAAGGAAATACTTGAAAAACTACTGACTTGTTCAGAGGAACTACGACAACACTATCAACTCTATCAGCTTCTCTTATTTCATTTCCAAGAGAAGAACTCAGACCATTTCTTTGACATAATTGAACAGGAACTAGCCACTGTTAATCCTATTTTCCAGACGGTATTTAAGACATTTCTAAAGGATAAAGACAAGGTTTTGAATGCCATGGAATTGCCTTATTCCAACGCCAAACTGGAAGCTACCAACAATCTCATCAAAGTCATTAAGAGAAATGCCTTTGGTTTCAGGAAGATGAGAACTTTAAAAAACGCATTTTGATTGCTTTGAACAGTGAAAAGGGCTGGGGAGAGCCCTATTCAGCTTATCTCCTAAAAACAGCTCTATAATTTCTGTAGTGGGTAAATCCACTGTAGAGATTATGTAGCCTTTTTGAGTGTATACAAAAAATCCCATATGACCTATAATGAAAAGCAACCACACTCACATTAGAAAGACTCATATGGAACAACTTTATCATACCACAAAACTAATTGGAATCAAAGACAAAAACATCAAAATTCTCTTCGTTTTAAAACATCAGACCCATCTGGAAATTCGGGCAAGGCTGGATTATGACAGCCCTAGCTGTCCTCATTGCCAAGGAAAGTGTATCAAGTACGACTTTCAAAAGTCGTCAAAGATTCCGATTTTGGATTGTCAGGGCTTTCCGACCCTCCTCTTGCTTAAGAAACGGCGGTTTCAATGCAAATCTTGCCAAAAAGTGACTGTAGCTGAGACAGCTCTAGTCAAGAAAAACTGTCAGATTTCCCAACCTATTTGGAAGAAAGTGACACAACTCCATACAGAAAACATGACCAATATAGCCATCGCTAAGAGATTACATATCTCCGTATCGGTCGTCCAGAGGAAACTGGCTCAGTTTCAATTTGAGCATGATTTTACGACATTACCAAAAGTCTTGAGCTGGGATGAATTTAGTCGGAACAAGGGAAAACTCGCCTTTATTGCTCAGGATTTTGAGACGAGATCGATTGTGACCATTCTTGACAACAACCGCCAAACCACCATCAAGAACTATTTCTACAAGTATCCTAGGGCGGTCAGAGAAACTGTCGAGGTCGTAACAGTGGACATGTCGGGTAGCTATATTCCTATCATCAAACAGTTATTTCCAAATGCGAAAATTGTTCTTGATAGATTTCACATTATCCAACACCTGAGCCGTGCTATGATGACGACTAGAATTGATATTATGAAGACTTTCGATACGCGTTCCCTACCTTATCGATCCATGAAAAATCACTGGCGTATTCTCCAAAAAGATAGTCGTAAACTGTCTCTGAATCGCTTCTTTTCTCGCACTTTCGGGCAAACAGTAACACCGAAAGAGGTTGTCCAGAAGACATTGAATTTCTCTGTGGAACTGAAATTCTATTACGAACTCTACCAGGTCCTTCTCTTCCATTTCCAAGAGAAGAACTCGAAACATTTCTTCGAGCTTCTAGAGGACAACCTGAATCTTGTCAATCCAACCTTTAGGACTGTTTTTAAGACATTTCTAAAATATAAAACTTACATCACGAACGCCATGGAACTTCCATGTTCCAACGCTAAACTGGAAGCGACCAATAAACTCATCAAAGACATTAAGAGGCAAGCGTTTGGCTTTAGGAACTTTACGAACTTTAAAACCAAGATATATATTGCTTTAAACATCAAAAATGAGAGAACGAAGTTCGTCCTCTCTAGGTGTTAGCTTTTCATCTACCCACTACAGTTGACAAAGAGCCCTAAAAACTAGAAAGAGATAAAGAAAGAGAGAACGAAGTTCGTCCTCTCTAGGTCTTAGCTTTTCATCTACCCACTAAAGTTGACAAAGAGCTTAAATTTTTTGAACAGTAAAATCAAAAAAGAATGCCCAATGAGCACTCTTTGATTTGTAACATCGGGAAGACAGGATTCGAACCTGCGACACCTTGGTCCCAAACCAAGTACTCTACCAAGCTGAGCTACTTCC